>NZ_JBEZYF010000027.1:0-108043 GCF_040638415.1 Kribbella sp. NPDC026596
CTAGGGCGTGTCTGACGGTCCCGCGCTTACTGCGCGGAACCGTCAGACACGCCCTAGAGAGTCAGGAGGATCTTGCCCAGGTGGGTGGATTCTTCGAGGTCCTGGTGGGCGCGGGCCACTTCGGCGAGGGGGTAGGTGGCGTGGACGATCGGACGGACCTTCTTCTCGGCGATCAGGGGCCAGACGTGGCCGACGACCTCGGCGAGAATGCGGCCCTTGTCCTCGACCGAGCGAACCCGGAGGCCGGTGCCGGTGATCGATCCGCGGCGGCTCATCAGCCGGCCGAGATCCAGCTCGCCCTTCGTGCCACCCTGCATCCCGATCACCACCAGGCGGCCGTCGTACGCGAGCGTCTTCACGTTGTCGGTCAGGTACTTCGCGCCCATGATGTCGAGGATCACGTCCGCGCCGGCCTTGCCGGTCGCCTCCTGGACTACCGACGCCCACTCGGCTTCCTTGTAGTTGATCGCGACATCCGCGCCGAGCCGGGTGCAGAACTCCATCTTGTCCACGCTGCCGACCGTGGTCAGCACCCGTGCGCCATGCGCGACCCCGAGCTGGATCGCCATCGAGCCGATGCCGGACGAGCCGCCGTGCACGAGCAGCGTCTCGCCGTCCTTGAGATGCGCGGTCATGAACACGTTCGACCACACCGTCGCGACCACCTCGGGCAGTGCCGCAGCGCTGACCAGGTCGAGCCCCTCGGGTACGGGCATCACCTGCGGAGCCGGTACGGCGACCTTCTCGGCGTACCCACCACCCGCGAGCAGCGCGCAGCACTCGTCGCCGACGGACCAGCCCTCGACCTGGGCGCCGACCGCGGAGATCGTGCCGGACACCTCGAGCCCGATCGTCCCCGGTGCTCCGGGCGGCGGCGGATAAAACCCCTGCCGCTGCAGCAGATCGGCCCGGTTCACCCCCGCGGCGACCACGTCGATGACGACCTCGTCGACGGCCGGCTGCGGATCCTCGATCTCGCCGACCGTCAGAACCTCGATCCCGCCGGCACCCTCACACACGACAGCTCGCATGCCGCCCACCGTACCCTCAGCCGTTGACGAGCTCGGCCAGCTCCGCGGCGATGCTGTCGAGGTGAGTGGTCTCGCCTATCGACTTGAACCAGTCCCATAGCTCGAGGGAGTGGTAGATGCGGTACAGATGCAGGCGATCCGCCCAGTCCGTGGGGAGTGCGCCGTACCCGTCGACCAGACCGGCGAGCTTGTCGGCGTTGCCGCGGATCGAGTACGACGCGGTCTTCGCGAGGTCGATCAGTGGGTCGGCGGCGATCGCGTTCTCGACGTCGATGAATCCCGTCACCCGCCCGGTCACCGGATCCACGAGCACGTTGCCCTCGTGGAAGTCGTTGTGACAGAGGACGGGTGCTTCGTTGTTCGCCAGCAATCCTTGGTGGCGATCGACGAACCTTCCGATCTTCTCGCCCAGTGCTTGGTCTCCGCCGAGCTGCTCGAACTCGTCAAGCTTCTTCGCGAACTGCCTGCGCATGTACTGATCGTTGTCCGGCAACGGATCGAGGATCTGGTCGGTCAGATACCCGTACGCCGGTTGTGGGATCCGATGCACGCGGGCGAGCAGTTGTCCGAGTTCGGCGTACGTCGCTCGCCAGTCAGTCGGCTCGAACTCCGACAGCGGTACGCCGTCGAGCTTCGTCAGGACTGTGAACGCGTCGTGCTCATCGGTGTGAATCACTCGTGGGATGGAGCCGTTCAGCTCCGTGGCCAGCAAGCGGTAGACATGCACTTCCTTGGCCTGCTTCCAGGCCCACTCCGGTGCGTACACCTTCACGATCAGCGGGTCGGCGTCTACTCGTCGTACCTCGAAGACCGTGCTCAGTTGGCCGCCGGTCCGCTGGACGACCTCGGTGACTTCGCTGTCCGGGCTGGCCTTAGCCACCATTGCCTTGATGTCCACAGCCTCACGCTAGAAGCGGTGTCTATCGGTTTTCAGTCGTCAAAATCTGACCAGGTGTCGACGTCGTCGCCGGCATGGGTTGGGTCGGTCCAGGCGAGATCGAGTTGCGCGACCAGGCGGCGTACCGACTTGTCGCGGGGATCGCCGAGCTGCGTGATCGCTTCGGTGAGCGCCGTACGGCGGTAGGCGGTCGCGAGCTGTTGTTCGCGGCCGTCCGTGTCCCGCAGCCCGTGGCCGTCGTGGTCGGCGAGTCCATCGACCAACTGCGCGACGTCTTCCTTCGTTAGCCAGGGCAGGTCGCAGCTCAGGAGTACGACGACCGGTGCGGTGCCATGGCTTAGCCCTGCTGCGATCCCTGCGACCGGACCGCCGGACGGTGGATCTTCGACGGTCCAGGCGACCGGGCGGCAGGTGGTGCGGACCGGGCCGACCACCACGGTCGACACGGCGTCAGCGGTCGCAGTCAGCACCCGGTCGAGCAGCGTGATGCCTTCGAGCACCAGCATCGCCTTGTCCACCCCGCCGAACCGGGTCGACCCACCCCCAGCGAGTACCAGCGCGTCGAACTCCACGAAGGCAGTCTCCCACCCGACGTACTGCGGCTGGGTTCAAGTCCCACGCCTTTGCGGCACCATGGAGACGTGAAGATCGCCGTGGTGCAGACCGCCAGCAGCCTCGACAAGGCCGCGAACCGCGACCTGGTGACCCGCGTCGTCGCCGATGCGGCCCAGGGCGGGCCGGACCTCGTCGTACTGCCGGAAGCGATGATGTCCGACTTCGCCATCGAAGGCGGCTCGGTGGCGGAGGCCGCTGAAGCGCTGGACGGGGAGTTCGTCGACACGCTGCGGAAGTGCGCGCTCGAACACGGCGTGGCGATCGTGGCCGGGATGTTCGAACGCAGCTGCGACCAGCACCGTCCGTACAACACGCTGCTGGCCGTAGGCGCCGACGGATCGTTGCTCGGCGCCTATCGGAAGATCCATCTGTACGACGCGTTCGGGTACAAGGAGTCGGATCAGCTGACGTCGGGAGACGTGGCGCCGGTGGTGGTCAACGTCGGCGGTGTGTCGCTGGGCCTGATGACTTGCTACGACCTGCGCTTTCCTGAGTTGTCGCGCGCTCTGATCGACGCCGGCGCCGAGGTGCTCGTCGTACCTGCCGCGTGGGTCCGTGGGCCTTTGAAGGAGCACCACTGGACCACTCTGCTTACCGCTCGGGCAGTGGAGAACACGTGCTACGTGGCGGCCGCTGCGCAGAACGGGAAGAAGTACTGCGGTCTCAGTCAGGTCATCGACCCGCAGGGGGTTGCTCTGGCGTCGGTGGGTGAGGCGGACGGGCACGCGCTCGCGGACGTGTCGGCTGAGCGGCTGGCCGACGTACGCACGCGCAATCCGTCACTGCGGAACCGCCGGTACACCGTGACCCCTCGCTAACGCCCAGTGCTTGGACCAACTGGTCCGGAATCCGGCTGGAGCGGCTAGCCTCCAGGGGTGCTGGATGGGTTTGATCTGGAGCATCATGGCGATCTCGAGGTCGGAGATGGGCTGGTCGATCTCGCTGTCAATGTGCGGGCGGGGACTCCGCCACCGTGGTTGATCGACGAGATCACGTGCAGTTTGACCGACCTGGCGTCGTACCCGCGGCAGGACGCGGCAGTGGCGGCGATCGCCGCGCGGCATCGGGTGGCGCCGGATCGGGTCCTGCTGACGGCGGGTGCCGCGGAGGCGTTCGTACTGATCGCGCGGGCGTTCCGGCCACGGCATGCGGTGGTGGTTCATCCACAGTTCACCGAACCTGAGGCGGCGCTGCGGTCCGCCGGGCATGTGGTCGACCGGGTGATCCTGCGTGCCGAGGACGGGTTCGTCCTCGATCCACGGACGGTGCCGGCCGACGCTGATCTCGTGGTCATCGGCAATCCGACCAACCCCACGTCGGTGCTGCATCGCGCCGACGATCTGCGTGAGCTGGCGCGGCCCGACCGGATCCTCGTCGTTGATGAGGCGTTCATGGACGCCGTACCGGGCGAGCCTGAGTCGCTCGCGGGTGCGTCGATCCCGGGGTTGGTGGTGATCCGGAGTCTGACCAAGACCTGGGGGCTCGCCGGGCTGCGGATTGGATACGTACTCGCGGCGCCCGGGCTGATCGAGCAGTTGGCTGCTGTCCAGCCGCATTGGCCGGTGTCCACTCCTGCACTCGCGGCGGCAATTGCCTCCAGCAACGAACGGGCCGTGGCGGAGGCGGCCCAGGCGGCGCTGGACATCGATCGTCAACGCGTCCATCTGCTTGCCAGCCTGGGAGTCGGGGGCATGGCCGGGTCCGGGGTGCGTGGTCCGGTTTCGACGTACGGCGTGCCGCGTGGACCGTTCGTCCTCGTGCGGGTCGAGGGTGGCGCCGTACTGCGGGAATCCCTGCGACAGCGTGGATTCGCGGTCCGGCGCGGGGACACGTTCCCGGGGCTCGGACCGGATTGGCTGCGGATCGCGGTCCGCCCGGAGGACGTCACCGACGGCTTCGCCAAGGTGTGGCGCGACCTCACGTCCTGATCGTTTACGAGCCCGCTTCCTGACCGCCCGCGACCCGGCTTCCTGACCGCCCGCGACCCGGCTTCCTGACCGCCCGCGAACCGGCTTCCTGACCGCCCGCGACCCGGCTTCCTGACCGCCCGCGAACCGGCTTCCTGACCGCCCGCGACCCGGCTTCCTGACCGCGCGTGGCTTGACGTTCTGGTTGCGATCGCGGTCGTGCGGCGTTCGCGGTCGAACCGAGTTGCCGCTGTGATCCCTGAGGGGTTTAGTCGACCCCCACTTTGCGCACAGGATGGTCCCTGAGTGCCCCGCTCCACGTCTGGCACTCCTTCTGGTCATTCGCGAAGGGAGCAGCAAGATGGGTCTGAACGACGACGACATGAACACCTCATCCGAAGGTGGCGAGGGACTCGCGGACGGTGGCGCGACCGCAGGTGCCACGGATGGTGGTGCCGACGGCGGCGCCGGCGGGTACGGAGGCTCGGGCGGCGAAGGACCGGCGGACGGTGGCGCCACCCCAGGGGGCACTGACGGCGGCGCCGATGGCGGTGCGGATGGCGGTGCCGGCGGCGGTGAAGGGCCTGCCGACGGTGGTGCAACACCGGGCGGCACTGACGGCGGTGCCGACGGCGGTGCGGGTGGCTATGGCGGCGGTGAGGGTCCGGCTGACGGTGGCGCGACGCCCGGTGGCACTGACGGTGGCGCCGATGGCGGTGCGGATGGCGGTGCTGGCGGCGGTGAAGGGCCCGCTGACGGCGGTGCGACACCGGGCGGCACGGATGGTGGTGCCGATGGCGGCGCGGACGGTGGCGCGGGAGGCGGCGGCGAAGGGCCGGCTGACGGTGGTGCGAGGGAGGGTGGCACTGACGGTGGCGCCGACGGTGGAGCTGGCGGCGGCTCCGGGAGTTGGTGAGTACCGTGCCGGGGGCCGGGCCGCTGCCGGATGAGCGCCCGGCTCTCCGGCGCTGTGTAGCGGGTGATCTGGACGAGTTCTCGAACTCCTACTGGGGTTCGCGGGCTCTGCTGTCCCATGGCCCGGACCTGCCCGCGCCGTACGACGATCTGTTCACCCTCGAGGCCGCGGACGAACTGCTGTCCCGCCGCGGACTCAGGACACCATTCCTGCGCATCGCCAAGAACGGTGCAGTGGTTGGCGACGGGCAGTTCACCGGATCGGGTGGTGTGGGCGCGGACATCGGGGATCAGATCCGCGACGACAAGGTGGCGGCGTTGTTCGCCAGCGGCCACACCGTCGTACTGCAGGCCCTGCACCGCACCTGGCCCGCGCTCGTCGACTTTGCGACCCAGCTGTCGGCAGATGCCGGTCATCCGGTGCAGATCAACGCGTACATCACTCCGGCGGAGTCACAGGGGTTCTCGGCGCATTACGACGTACATGATGTCTTTGTGTTGCAGGTGGCGGGCGAGAAGCACTGGACCGTGCATGAGCCGGTGCACGTCGATCCGCTGCGCAACCAGCCGTGGACGGACCACTCGAAGGCGGTAGCGGCGGCTGCGCGCGACGAGGCTCCGGTGATCGACGAGGTACTGCGGCCTGGCGATGCGCTCTATGTACCGCGCGGCTTCTTGCATTCGGCCAAGGCGCTCGGTGGTGTCAGTGCGCATCTAACCGTTGGCATGCACACGCTGACCCGGTACCTCCTCGTGCAGGAGCTGGCTGCGCTGGCTGCCGACGACGCGTCGCTGCGGACCGCGTTGCCGCTGGGCTTCGATCCGGGCGATCCGGACCAGCTCAGCAAGGTTCTGCCACAGGTGGCTGACCTCTTCGTCCGTCAGATCCAGTCAGCAACACCCGACGCGCTCGCGGCTCGCCTCAGACGCCGTACGTGGTCCGGCAACCGCCCCGCCCCACTACCGCCGCTGGCCCACGCAGCATCCATCGCTTCCCTGGCAGTCGGTACGACGGTCCGCCTACGCACCGGCCTCCGCTGCCGAGTCATACCAGGCGACCCCGTCGTCCTCCAGCTACCCGACCGCACCATCACCTTGCCAGCGGTGACAGCCGCTGCGGTCATGGAGCTCACCTCCGGCACCGACTGCAAGGTAGGCAACCTCCCAGGCCTCGACGACCCCGACCAACTAGTCCTGGTCCGCCGCCTCCTCACCGAAGCAGTCCTAGTCGCAACCAGTCCCTGACCACCCCAACCGACGCAGTCGTGGTGCGACCAACTCGTGAACATCCGGGGGTGGTTGGAGCGAGCAACAGTAAGGTGAGTGGGCGTGGGTGACGACGGCAGATACCGCGCGGAGACAGGCTGCGCCGCGCTCGCCGACCTCCGGGGCGATTCCCCCGTAGCCACCGCCCCACCCGCCAGCCGCTGGCTCCTCATCGAGTCCCACCACCCCTGGCCCCGCAACGCCCTAACCAGCCTCGACGCCGGCGCCGCAACACGTGCCCGCACCGCCAGCCCCCGTCCAGGAAGTGCTGGTCCCGGGAACGCCGCCGCCGGGAACGCCGGTACGGACAGCGCCGGTGCCGAGAGCCCCAGCGCCGCGAGTGCCAGCGCCGCGAGTGCTGGTGTGGGGACTGCTGGTGCCGGGGTTGGTGGTGTGGGGGACGAGTTGGGGGTGGAGGTTGCGCGGGTTTGTCGGGGTTTGGGGTACCGGCCGGTGCTGGTACGGCGGTTTGGGCGGGTGGATCGGTCGGCGCCGCGGCGGTGGGGATTGGTGGATTGCCGGCCGGGGCGGGAGTCAGTTCGGTGGGGTGAGTTGCCTGCGGACGAGCACCTGTTGGATGTGCTCGCGGGCGTGGACAAAGGAACAGTCAGCCACGAGCCGGTGTATCTGGTGTGCACGCATGGACGGCACGACGCGTGTTGTGCCGTGCGAGGACGTCCGGTGGCTGCGGCTTTGGCGGCTGCCTATCCCGAGCGGACCTGGGAATGCAGTCACATCGGCGGCGACCGGTTCGCCGCGAACGTCGTCGTACTGCCGCATGGCCTGTTCTACGGGCATGTGTCCACGACCCGCGCCGTTGAGCTCGCCAAGCGCTACGACGAAGGCACCGTCGTACCCGATCTCCTCCGTGGATCAGGTGCGTTCACACCCCCGGTCCAAGCAGCGCAGCACTTCGCCCGCACCGCCGGCCAGTCAGTTGCCGTCAACAACCTCCGTCCTCAAGCCGTTCAAGAACTCCCCAACCACCGCTGGCTGGTAAGGCTCGCTTCCACCGCAGGCCCCATCACCGTCGAGCTGTCCGTCCACCTCGACACCATCGACGCTCGTCTGACCTGCTCAGGCACGGCACCCGCCCAGGTACGCCGCTTCGAGCTACGCAACCTCACCATCGGTTGACGGTGGTCACGGGTCGAGGAGGCGGTCGGACTGGTGCGTGCCGTAGTAGGTGGATTGGCGGGACATGATGTCGCGCATGGGGGTGCCGCGGGGGACGCCGTAGACGGTACCGGGGAAGTCCAGGTCGCGCTGGAGTTGCCATAGCTCTTCGTGCCGGTCGGGTGAGAAGAGCTGGGCCGGGTCGCCGGCCGCGATCCATCCGATTGGGAGGACCGCGCCAGATTCCAGGCGCGAGTTCACGTGCAGCACGCTGTTGATCCGGAGCTCCGCGCCTGCGCCGGCGACAGAACCAGGGAACAACGCGGCGCCCGTGGCGATGAAGACTTCGTCCTCGACCGTGGCGCCGTTGACGTGTGCATGGGGACCTACCAGGACCGCGTCGCCGAGCAGGGCGGGATGATCGGCCCGGCCGCGCACCAGGGCGTTCTCCATCACCACACTGTTCTCACCGAGACGGACCTCGCCGTTCTCCGCCGTCAGCACCGCACCATGCAGGACTCTGCTGCCCTCGGCCAGCACGACGGCTCCACAGAGCACGGCTGATGGGGCGACGTAAGCGGATTCGGGCACGATCGGTCGGCGGCCGCGATGTTCCAGCAGCATGTGTCGCTGTCCTTCCGTCGATCATCACCTCGTCTTCCTCAGCTGTACCCGGTTGGTGAGCGGATTCTCCACAGCCCGGGTCCTCACAACCCGGGCGGCGGCGTCGGACGGCCGTCCACATCGAAGGTGGGAGGCTCGGTCGACCGGACGATCCAGGGTGGAGGACCACGAACTGGGAAAACATTAGAACAGATGTTCGATCGAACGCAACGCATCCTGACGCGTCAGATGTCATGTCGCAGGACACCGGTGACGGTTCTGCATCGGGACATCGGTGACACTTTCGGGGATCTTGGTGGTGACACTTCGGTGAGTCGGCGGAGCGGGTGAGGGCCCGGCTCGGTCGACTGCGCCGGTGCCGAAGAACGAGTCTGTTGATCCCCGTGTCCGTCTCGCGATCACGCAGTGGCCGCCTGATGCGCCCTGTGGGGCGGTGACGACCTTCTGTGCCGAGCACGGCATCTCGCGCAAGACGTTCTACGAGATCCGGCGGCGCAGCCTCACCGACAGGCCCGCGGCGGCGTTCGAGCCGAGGTCGCAGCGTCCAAGCCCGCCGCCTCGATGGACGTGATCGATCGAGCCGCCGCCCACTCAGCCGGGAGCACACACCCAGCCGGAGCATCACGCCCGGGCTGACCGCTCCTGTGCGGCTCTGGTGCTATGGCCAAGAATTTTGCCCCGCTACACGAATCTGAGGATCGGCGCTCGTCACGTCCTGCAGTTGTCCACAGGCGCCCTGGGATGCGAAGTCAGGAAACTGTGATCAGCCCCGGGCCTGCCTCGATTACGACGTCACCCGGATCCACATCGTGGCCCGCGTCGCAACGGATGCGGACTCCGACGGCTGCGCCGCAGGCGCGGTGGGTCGCACGCACGGGCGGGCCCGCCTCGTCGGTCTCCCACTTCGAACCCCATTGAAGCAGGGCATAGACAACGGGCTGGAAGTCCATTCCTTTGGCGGTCAATTGGTATTCGTGCCGGGTCCGTTGACCGGGCTCCTGGTAGGGCACCCGCTCCAGCAGCCCGGCGGCGGTCAGTTCCTTGAGCCGGGCTGCCGCCGCGGGCTCGCCGATCCCTACTCGGCGGACAAAGTCCTCGAATCGGCGGGTGCCGAAGATCGCCTCCCGCAGGACCAGGATCGCCGAACGAGTGCCGACGACGTCGATCGAGGCGGCGACCGAGCAGTTGGCCATCGACCAGGTCTCCCGGTGGCTGAGCAGATCTGTCATGTCCCGAGTGTAGGGGCTGACTTGCGTGGACAATAGTCTGGGCCGTAGTCTGCTAGCTGACTTAGACAAACAGAAGTCAGCCTCGCGAGTAGTCGACTGCTGCGGCGTCGGAAAGACGGCCGCCCGGGTCGACGGTTGTGAGCTGGTGCCGCGGATCGAAGGTGGGCGGGATGACAGACATTCTTGACACGCGAAGCGTGCCTGCCGCCGTTCGCGCCGAGGTGGTACGGGAGACGATTGCCAGCGCGAAGGTGCGGGTCGAGATCGATTTCCCAGCCGAGGCTGGGCCCGCGGCTGCGTACGGCGCCATCAGTCAGCTCGGACAGCTGACGGTGTGTTCGGTCCGCTCGAACGCGCTCACTGTGGAGCGGACAGCGGCCCTGGCCCGGGACGAGCTTGCGCCGAGCATTTTCCTCGGTCTCCAACTGGCCGGTTCGAGCCTGGTCGTCCAGGGTGGCCGGGAAGCGGTCCTCAAACCACGCGATCTGGTCATCTACGACTCGACCGCGCCGTACACGCTGGTCGATCCCGACGGCATCCGCCAGCACTTCTTCAGGATCCCCATCGCTGCCCTGGGTCTGCCGCACGACGCGATCAGACAGATCTGCGCCACGACTCTCAGCCCCGGACATCCGATCGCTGACCTGGTCGCCACCTATCTATATCGGCTGGCAAGCCGCCCGGACATTTACACCCACCCGGCTGCTGACGCGGTGAGCCACCCGAGTGTCGCACTGGTCCGTGCGCTCATCACCACCCACCTGGATGCCACCGCACTGGGGAAGGAACCACTGCACGCGACGCTGCGGTTGCGGATCCTGGAGTACGTCCGCGCCCGTCTGGGCGACCCCGGGCTGCACCCCGGCCAGATCGCCGCCGAGCACCACATCTCGGTGCGGCACCTCTACAACGTCCTCGCCGCCGGCGGCATCTCCCTCGGCGAGTGGATCCGCAATCAGCGGCTGGAGGGATGCCGTGAAGACCTCGCCCGGCCCGGGTTGCGATCGTTGACGATAGCAACGGTCGCCCGGCGTTGGGGATTCACCGATCCGTCCAGCTTCGGCCGCGTCTTCCGTGCCGCCTATGGGCTCTCGCCGCGCGAGTGGCGAACCCTGGCACACCGTGATCCGGTAGGTGCCACCGGTGTCTCGACCCTGATCTCGCCGCCGGAGTAGCCGCTGAAACGTGCGCCGACCGCCGATGTCTGCACTGCGTGCGCGGTCCTCGGCCGGAGGTGGTGGCGGGCTGGTCGAGCTCTCTCCACTGCCATGTGGTCATCTCGGACGCCGCGAAGGTGGCGGTGGACCATTCGTGCACAGGTCTCTGCACGGTGTGCAGGGTAACGCGCGCAACGGCGCCAGCGGCTGCGTCGGACCCTAGCGTCGATTCCGACACCACGGACGGTGTCCTCGACGGGCGGCCCACACGCCACCTTCTGGACGCACGCCGAGCCGTTCACGCCGCGCTGCTGAAGCTCCTCTCCAAGCTCGGCGCCGCCGCTGAACCCCCCGCCCGGCGAGCCCGCCGAGCGGATATCCACACCCGCAAGGACAAATCCATGCGTACCCCGAAGAAGTCACTGCCCGCGGCCGTCGCGGCTCTCACCGCCGGCGTGCTCGCGCTGGGCATCGGTAGCGCCCGCGCCAGCAGCGCGCAAACCATGCAGAACGACGCGCCGCTCAAACCGACGATCGTGCTCGTGCACGGTGCGTGGGCCGACGGCTCGAGCTGGTCTGCCGTGACATCAAAGCTGCAGAGCGCCGGATACACCGTCGATGTCGAGGCAAACCCGCTGCGCGGCCTCGCAACCGACGCGCAGTACCTGCGTGATCTGCTGGCCACCATCCCTGGCCCGGTCGTGCTCGTCGGGCACTCCTACGGCGGCATGGTGACCACCAGCGCTGCCACCGGCAACCCCAACGTCAAGGCCCTCGTCTACGTCGACGCCTTCATCCCCGACCAAGGCGACAGCGTCGGCGCGCTCGCCGCCGCACAGCCCGGCTCCGACCTGGACCCGAACAGCTCGATCACCGCGGTGCCGATCCACGACGCCGGCGGAAACGTCGTCAACGCCGACGTCTACATCAAGCCGGATCAGTTCGCGGGCCTGTTCGCCGGTGGCATCCCGGCCAAGCAGGCCGCCGTCCTGGCCGCCACCCAGCGGCCACTGACCGCCACCACGCTCAGTGAGACCCTCGCCGGTGTTCCGGCGTGGAAGACCATCCCGTCCTGGGACCTCATCGGTACCGCGGACAAGGTGCTGCCACCGGCGGAGCAGCAAATCATGGCGCACCGCGCCGGCGCGCACATCACCAAGGTCGACGCGCCGCACCTGTCGATGATCTCCGACCCGGACGCGGTGACCGACGTGATCGTCGACGCCGCCCGTGCCACCAGCTGACCGACCAACCGCCAACAACTGCACGGATCGACGACCGATGTCGCGCTCATCGCCAATGCGATCGACAACGGACCCGACGGCCTGCTGGACCTCGTCGACGGGCGACGAGGCTTCCAGCAGGTCCTCGTCATCACCTGCGGCGACAAGATCACCGTCGCCGACCTGGAAGGCGAGATCCTCATCGAGCACACCAGGCCCGCGCCTGGAGTGACTTACGTCGGCAACGGCCGCCCCCGCGGCCCACGCCAAGACCCCTGAATCGTCACCGATGTCGTGACACATCGAGTGTCACCGATGTCCTGATGCAGAACTGTCACCGATGTCCTGAGACATCACATCCTGACGAGTCAGATTGTCGGGCGAACCTGCGTCATTCCAGGTGCCCGGGGCGCGCGGTGAAACGCAGGTGCGCTCACGGGGTGTGCTCGTTGATCCTGCCGTGTTGGATGCGCGGGAGGCTCAGGTGCGCTGGGCCGTACTCTGCGGGATCGCCCGATCCAACGCGAACATCGTCACGCTGGCCACGAGGGCCAGAGCGCTCAGGGCCAACCACGGGAATTCGTGCTGCAGCTCGAAGAGCTGAGCGAAGAAGGCGGGCGCCAGCACACTCGCGAACGTGAAGGAGTACTGCCAGTAGGACAGGTACTTCCCGCGCCCGACCACCGGTGCCACCGCGGCTGACAGCGCGTTGTTGGTCGCAGCGTGCAGCACGTCGGCGAACGCGAAGCACGCCGTTGCCAGCACCAGCACGGGCACCACCAGCGCTCCCGGAAGATGCAGCAACGACGCCATCAGCAGTCCCCACACCGCCCAGGTCACACCGGACACGATCATGACGTTCGTACGACGACGCCGTTCGGTGTGCCGCACTACGAGCGTCTGACCGGTCGCCAGGACGACGGAGGTCCCGGCCAACAGGACGCCGACCAGCCACTTGGGTACGGGCAGTGCCTCAGCGATGTACACAGGCAGTCCAACACCGAACATCATCATGCAGAGGGCCAGCAAGGTGTTGGCGCCGATCAGCACCAGGAACGGCTTGTCCTTGCGCAGACGCGGAGCCGGTCCGGTGTCCTGCATGGTCTGCTCGTGGTGAGACGGGTGCAACCGCAGGAGAAGCAGACCGGCCACGAAGAAGGTCACCGCGTTGACAGCCATCGCAATCAGGAACGGCGTATCGCCGCCGATCGCCAGCAGGAGGCCGGCCGCCAGTCCACCGAGGGCGAATCCCCCGGCCTGCATCATGCCGCCCAGACCGAACCACCGGTCGCGGTCGCCGTCGTCCGCGATGTCAGCCAGCAGACTGAAGATCGCAGACCAGAACGCCCGCTGTCCGGTCGTCGTCACGAGTGCGCAAAGGAACAGGAGCCAAAGCGACCGGCCGAAGAAGAAGCCCGTGAAGGCGAGACCCTGGGCGAACTGCGCGCCGATCACGAGGTTGCGCGGGCCTACTCTGTCGATCACCAAGCCCACCACGGCCGGTGCGGCGATGGAGAAGAGCGTCGCGACCGTCAGTACCAGTCCGGCCTTGCCGAGTGGTACATCGGCGACCCTGACGAAGTAGAGCAGTAGAAGCGGCCCGGCACACCCGCCGCCGAACGAGTCGATGGACAGCGCGACGAGAAGCGGTACGCGGCCACGGACGTTCGGGAGACCGAGGGATGTGGCTGCGGGCATGACAGTGCTTCTCCCATCGCATCGACTCGGCGGCCACGAACATAGCAAGCGTTCTCCGAGACCGTGCAACCGATTTCAGTCCGTTGCAGGCACCCGGCGTACCGAGACGTGGCGAAGCGGCCGCCAGGCGACCACTGTCATCAGCACCATCGCCACGAACGCTGCGGCGAACGGCGCGGCCAGTCCGAACCGTTGCGCGAGTACGCCGCCTAGCGCCGAGCCGATCGCGGCCCCACCGACCGAGGCCAACATGTACACGCTGTTCACTCGTCCCATCAGCGGCTCCGGCGTCGCCAGCTGCCGGGCGGTCGTGGACACGATGCCCCACACCACGGCGTGGACGCCGAACACAGCCATGGTCGCGCCGGCGACCCAAGGGCTCCGGGTGAGCGCGAGGATCAGGTGGACCGTCGTCTCGATCACCAGACCGGCGCGCAGCAGGGTCAGCGAGCCGACACGCGGCTCGAGCAGGTGGTACACCGGCATGCCGAGGACCGCTCCGATTGCGCCGACCGAGATGAGCAATCCGAACTGCGTTTCGCTCAGACCGAGCCGCTCCCGGGCGAACAGCACCCAGGTCGCGAAGGCGGCGCAGAAGGTGACGTTCATGACCAGGATCGAACAGGCCAACGTCCGTACGCCGGCGTGGCCCCAGAGCCAGCGGACTCCCTCCCGCACTTCGCTCCAGAGCGCCGTACCCGACGGCTCCGGTAGTGGTGGACGTACGGCGACTCGTGCGACCAAGGCGGCCGCAGCGGCGAACGTCACCGCGTCGAAGACCAGCGGGACGCCGGACCCGACCGCGAACAGCAGTGCGCCGAGCGGTGGGCCGCCTAGCTGTTGCAGAACGGTCCCACTGGCAAACAGCCGCGAGTTGGCCCGACCCAGGTGTGCTTTGGGTACGGCGCTCACCAGCAATGCACTCGATGCGTTATCGGCGAGTGTTTCCGCCGTACCGAGTAGGAACAGTGCCAGATAGATCGCCCACAGGGGTGACGTGCCGAGCAGTACGGCGGCGCCGAGGGCGGCGAGCACCGTCGCGCGAAAGAGGTCGGCGGCAACGACCATCAGCCGGCGATCGAGCCGGTCGACCAGTGCGCCGCTGAACAGGGCGAACAGCAGCCATGGCAACTGCTGGACGAAGGCGGCCGCGCCGACCGCGGCCGGTTCGCTGGTGATCGAGGCGACCAGCAATGGGCCGGCGGCAACCATGGCGCCGTCCCCGAGGTTGGAGATGATCGAGGCCGGCCAGATCTTGCGGAAATCGGATCCGAGGTCGGATGGCAGCAGGAACGTACCGAGGGAACGCATACGAGAGCTCCAGAGGGCATGACGGGACAACCGGAAGTGCCGGCGTGACGCCGGCGGAAGACCCGGTCGGCTGCACTCAGCCGGCCGGATGGCCCGGTCAGCTACTGGTCAGCGCGCCGACCGGACGGTGTGTGCCATGTCCTCGAACGACCGAGACATTGCCCTCACCTCCGTCGGTACCCCAGGCGGCCCGTCCGCCTCTGCCGAGACCATACCGGTGGCTACCCGCCCCCGCACTCGACTTCCACCCCACCGCCCTGCGCTATCCTCAACGATCGGCGGCACAGCCGTCTGGAGGGTTCGCATAGCGGCCGAGTGCGCTGGTCTTGAAAACCGGTATGGCGGGTGACCGTCATCGTGGGTTCGAATCCCACACCCTCCGCCTTTCGAGCGCCGTAACAGGCCTCTGACCAGCTGAAACACCTGCTTGGAGGCGCCACCTCGGCAGTCCGGCTGCATCCGGCTGTGTCCGGCCAACACCAGCGGTCTACGGCCATCTGTGCCCGCATTGTGCCCGCGAACCGAGCCGCCCGGACCTGGTCACTAGTACCGGGCCTGCCTACCACCAGCCCCTCGTGTTTCAGCCCCCTCTCTGGCACCGAGGCACGAGAGCACGGCCAACTAGGCGGGGTACCGCCTGGGACATCTGGGACAAGGCCCCGCTACGGGTGTCCCACCTATTTGCGCAGGTCAGAGCCCTCGCTGGGACAGTGGGACAGCTGGGACAGCATCGGTTTGGGACAGAATCGTCAGTCGCAGTCGTCTCAGGTGCCCGTAACGGGCGCGGCTTGCTGTCCCCGGTGCCGTTCTAATCCACTGGGCATCTCAGATTGGCTCGTCGAGTCGTCTCAGCAGATTGGCTAGCAAGATCACCGCGTCCGCCGCAATGCCTGCATCTCGACGGGTGCCTGTCGCGCTGTGCTTCACGCTCTGCGCGAACTCGATCGCTGCCCGCGCTAGTTTGCGCAGATCTGCCTGCCCTGATCCTGGAGCCGCGTCCTCGATGAATCGTTCGATCCTCGCCTTCGTCATCGTTACCGGAGGCACCTGTTCCCCTTCCCGGAGATGCACGGCCGGGTCGTAAACCTGACGGCTCAACGTCTCGATCACGATTACGCAGTCATTGCCGACATTGCGATAGTCCTGCGCCGTGCGAGCGATCTGGAAGTGGCGGCGCAGCTCCAGGACTTCTTCGTCGACGCGCGCCCATCCGGTAGTTGACCGCGGACTGATCGGCTGCGCCAGGCTGGAGTCGAGAGACTGGCTCTCAAGCACGATCAGCCGGTCATGAAGTGGATCGATCAGGCTATTCAGGAGATCTCGACGAGCCTGCCAACTGCCGTAGCCGTCGTTACGCAACCAGAACGACTTAAAACTGCTGTAGTCCCTAAATGGGAGGTCAAAGTCACTAACGCCGATCCGCGTTACGACTGCGCGTAGGGCAAGAATTGCAGCGCGCATCCCCTGAATCGACAACTCTTCCCCACCGCTCGTGCCGAACCTCTCAAGATCGTCGTGAACCAGTCGCGCAAGTGCGCCGGCCACCTCGACGTCCGGCAGCCCCTCGACGGCACCACGTCGCAGGGCCACTAGCAGGTCATCATTGACGATGCGTTCGGAGGGCAGACCCCACGCTGCTGGGATCGTCTGGTCAATGAAGAAGTCGTCCGGCCTCATGTGAGTACTCCAGCACTCCCGGTGACACACAGGAAGACCATCGGCGATCGATGTCCGCAGGACGCAGCCCCGGGTGTGTTCTGACCTGGCTCAGGATCAGGCAGTCTGTCACGGGACAACCGAACCGCCGTAGCTATCGCGCCTCAGATACTAGGGTCGCTCGGATCGGGCACGCATCGGGCGTGGTTCCACGTCCACACACCAGTGTTCGACGCTGCCAAATTCCAGTATCCAGCTCAGGTTGACCGGCTACCCTTCGAAGATGCGCGCATCGATCCCGACCGGCGAGACCATGGACCTCGGCAATCTGCCCGAGTACTGGCGGATAATCGCGCAGGAGTTCCAGAACCTTGAACGCCTGCCGCCACTCGGGCCAAACCGCGTGCTCTCCGCTCGGTCTTTCGATGAGTCCCAAGCGGCTGGCCCCCGAACGTATATGGGCGCAACCCGCTACCTCGGTGTCGCAAGAGACAATCACGAGGCACTCCTTGCTCTGCTTCAGCACCACGGCGCGACTATGTGGGCACCGTGGAGCTTGCTTCGACCTACCTTTGAGAGCTCATTCCTCGCGGCCTGGCTTCTCGACCCTGAAGAAGGCCGGGAGCGTCGAGCACGGGGACTCCGGTGTGAGATTCTCGATGCTTTGGAGCGACGCAAGCACCGAGCAGTGTTCAACGCGTTCCCTCAGGCGCGGAACTTGGTCGAGGAGAGCGAGAAGCAGTGGGAAAATGGCTCACTAAAGACCTACCGGGCGGAGGCGATCGCACTTGGACGTTCGTTCGATAGGTTGAGACAAAAGATCGACGTGACCGCCGAGCTGTCTAAGATTAGCTTCGTACGGGAACAGAAGCAGTTCAGCCCATTTCTGGTCGCGACATGGCGGCAACTGTCGGGCTTTGAGCACGGCTTCGGTTGGGCAGTGCTCAGTGGATCTGATCGGAAGGTTGAGGTGAACATTCCTGGCGGGATAGACGCTCAGCTCGTCATCAACGACGAGTCGTTTGTTCATGCGGCGAAGTCCACATACTTCCTTCTGCTGTCTGCTTGCCGACTGTTCGCACGCCGACACATGGAACCTAGTCGACACTAAGCATGTTGGTCTGTGCGGGCTGCGAAGGTCTCTGGTCCCCACGGGAGGGCAAGTGCCTTACAAGTTCATCAGAACCAGTGAGCTAACAGACCAGTTCCAGGAAAACCATCCTGGAAACTCCAGCAGGCTATGGCTCGACATCCTCAATGACGCCGTGAACCAGGTCGTCAGCAACGGCGGCCAGGTCGTCAGCGTCGGCTATGACCCGATGGGCGAGCCAATGACCATCTTGTTTGATGTTGCGACAGATGCGCCCGGCTGAATTCTGGGGTACATAATGGCCGGCGCCGAACCACGGCTGTCGAAGCCGGGGCAGGAGTCCGCCGACGCAGCTTGACGGGCGAGCGTGCTGGCGACAGGCGAGCTCTCCGCGGCGCAGCGGATCAGACCCGGATCAACGCCACACGCCAGTCAACAGCAAGTTGTCGATCTCGCGGAGGGCGCGAGCGAGACTCGGGGCGGCGGTAGCTGCTACGTCAGGACGCCAGGCGTCGCGAGCGTAGTCGGAGATCCGGGCGACGTACTCAGGACCGACGCGCCCGGTGCTTCCCACCGGCGGAACCATGGCCTTCCTGACTTCTGAACTACGAGACTTTCGGCATACGTTGATGAGTGCCTCCTTTGGATCTGGAAGCTCCTCGGCATTTGTTGGAATAACAGATCTCGCGACCGAGAACGTCCTGGCGAAGGTCTCCGAATCGGCCATCAGCCAAGCTTCCAACGCTCGACCCGCCAGCCTGAAGCACAACCCTGGAGCTTGACGATCCGCAGGCAGAAGCATCTCACGGAGCGTCGCTGGGCAGTCGCTGCCGTCACGATCAGAGTCCCTCAGGACAAACCATGGGGAATTCTCGGCAGCGTTGTTGTAGCTCCCAATCTTCTTATCGAAGTTATGCTTTCCGCGTGTTACGAATATTCGCCTCTGGTCGACCGTGATCGATCTGCTCGCCAGTATCTTTTCTGCGGCGGGGACGTCTGATGCACCCTCTACCGCAATCGAGACCGTAACCACGTCAGCGTGAAGCCAGGCTGACCTTCGCGAGACGCTCGATGCCCGGCGGTGCCGATCGTGCCCGAACAACGTCCGCGAGAGTCAGTCCACTGTCCAGGAGCTCCATCACCTCGGGCGACTGATCAAGGGTAGTGCCGACTGTGCCATCGGATGTCGGTTCAAGTTCAAGTACTTCCTCGGGTCGGATTCCTTCGTCGTCGAGCAGATCCGGGCTGTGCGTTGTCAGTAAGATTTGCGCGCCACTGCCGCGTTGAGCGCTAGCGAGCACCTGGGGCAATAGACGAATGACCGCAGGGTGAAGGGACAGTTCGGGCTCCTCAAGGAGGATCGGTGTCGCCCGACGACCAACCTCGACGAGCGACCAGAGAAGCCCAATGAGCCTCAAGGTTCCATCGCTGAAATCACCCTCATCTTGTCGACTACCCTTCACGCGCCAGTTCGTGTAACGACTCTCCAAATGAGGGCGTCCCGCAGGGTCGGTAATCACCTGTAGAGATTCGAATTGGGGCACAGCGATTTGGAGTGCTGCAGTGATGCGCCGAAGCCAGCTATCACGAGTACGCTGGGTCACCCTGTTCATTCGCGCAATGAAGTCTCCGCCGAACGGATCATCGCGCAAATCGCCTGAGCGGCTAGAATCCCGGATGATCTGCGGAACGAGGTGTAAGTATCGAGTCTCGGCTACGAAGTCCGCGATCTCACGGAAATCCTTGTTGGCTGAAATTTGCTCCAGGGTGGTCTGAATTAGTCGCTCAGGGTCCGCTTCGTCTTGTTTGTCGGGTCGCTCGACTAGAACCGTGTCGCCGCGCTTGACCAGCTCGCGCGCCACGACCGGCCTATTCAAGCCGCCCTTCTCGCCAGCGAAGGAAACCGAGTATGTCCACCGCTTCGGATCTTCATCGTCCCCAATGGTTATTGTTATCTCAACCCAGCCTTTGTTGTGCGTCCGAGCGAACAGGCAGCGGACTCGGCTGAGTCCGCCCCGAGAACGAACGGCAGATTGCAGACCCCCGCCGTCGCGCGCCAGGTCACGCAAGAACCGGATCGAGTCGAGCAGGTTTGATTTGCCACTGGCATTAGGGCCTACGATGATCAGCCGTTCACCGATAGCCACCTCAAGGTTCTTAAATGTACGCCAGTTGCGTAGCGTCAAATTCGTGATCCGCACAGGAAGCCTCCTTGTATTGAGCAGCCTAGCGGGGGTGCGTTGGGATGGGTGAGCAACACGTCAGGCCGACAGACAGGACACTTGCGCGCCCGCAGTCGGGCACCTCACGCGGTAGCAGTGGCAGCGCCGGTCGCGAGGATGTCCTCCGCCTGAACGAGTTGCCCGCGACCGATGAATCGGCCCGTTACGAGTAGCCCGGCGTCGTGCTCGACCTGGCCGGCATGGCTGTAGACCAGGTCGTGCACGACCCACGGAACTAGTCCCAGCTCGAACGCGTCGACGGCTGTCTTGAGGACGCAGGACTCGGTGTCGAGGCCGACAATGACGATGTGCTTCCAGCCGTTGCGGAGCACCAGCTCGGTGCCCTCGTCGTTGAAGAGAGAGTAGGTGGGCTTGTCCATGACAGCGGCCGCGCCCGGCACCATGTCGGCGAGCTCGTCGACGATCTCGGTCTCTGGTGTGCCCGGCATCATTGCGGTCCACCGGATGAGCTGCTCAAAGAGCGAGTCCGGGTAGTTGATGAATCGCGTCATGACGTATGGACGTCCGGCAGCAGCCCACTCCCGAGTGAACTTCGCAATGCGGGGGACAACATGTGCTGAGCGCGGCGAGACAAAGCCGTTCTGTACGTCGACGAGGACAAGAACGCTGTCGTCAGCGGGGATCACGTTGTTGCCTTTCTGACGAATCCTTCAGAATTCCGAGAGTGTTGTTGAGGTGGCCCTCAAGTCCGCTTGATTGCAGGATCGTGATTCTCATGGCCACATGCTGCGCGGACTCTCGTGGTCGGGCATTGGTTAGTCTCGACGTCATTCCGCGGAGCCAGCGCCAATCGTATCCATCTGAGACCTGAGGGTCACGTCCGGCCTCGATTTGTGATCGGATGTGGTGACAGAAGCACCACAGCGATTGAACGATGATCTCGAAGTCAACGATTGTTTGTTGCGGCAGACCTCTTCGCCCTTCCAGCGGGTGATACGCCACTGATGACCAGCTCGCGTAACCGTAGGAGATTCCGCTTACGCCAAATTCGAGAATTCGCGGATCGGAGAACCCGTCGCGCATGAATGCCTGTTCGACCAACTCCGCGTGCGGTCGAGATGGTTCCTCGTTGCCATGATCGAGCAAGGTCTTCTGTGCGCAAAGAAGTCTCATGGCCGTGACGAGTTGCTCGCCCTTCCATTTCGGCGTGGGAACCCAGAATGCGCTGAAGATATACTCGGGGCCGCTATGCGACTCATCAATTAGTGACTTCACATGCTGGTCTGCCCACTCGAGCTCCCGCGGATATGACCCATGTCGCCAAACCGCAACGTCGGCGACTGAGTCTTTACTCAGCGGTTCCTTAATGTGATAGGCGAGGCATCCCCACGGGAATCCGTAGAGGACACATTCGCCGCGTGGGTGATCGACCTTGATCGACCAGCACTCCACCTGCTCGACAACCGTTTGCTCGACGGGCAGGGTGCGGCCCAGTTGCGCCACAATTTCGGGGCCTACGTAGACTGGCGAGAACTTGTTGCTGGTGAGGTGGAATTCCGGTTCGGTCGACTCCAAAGATTCGGCCAGTCCACCGAATAGCTCATGCGGAGAGCATTCAAACGCCGCACAGTAGAGGCGGACATACATTGTGTCCGTGACGTGGCTCTCGCCGGTCTCGTGACGGTAGATGGCTTTCTCCATCGCGCCGCGAGATGGGACGCTAAGGCCGAGTTCGCGCCCAATTCTCTCGAATTCGGCCGCGAGTCGGCCCCTACCCCAACGTTTCGCCTCGCGGTGCTGAATGAGTACGCCATTTCGCGCCGAGATCGGCTTCGGGACGGTGGTGGACATCGGTCACGTCCTCCCATGTCCAGGGACAGCGGTCATGTCCGGATCCGTCTGTCGCTGTCGACTACTGACAGTGCCTGCCCGACGACAAGCTGGGTGGCATGAAGAACCATGCAACGTCATCGCGGCTCCGAGCCGACTGCCCGGCGCTTCGGACCCGGCGGCGCCGGTGGGATGCCCTCGGCGCGAGCGAGTCGGCGGACATATGCCGACGTGAACGGCGACAACTCCTCGACCTCGTTCGGCGTGACGCCTTCCCGGAGAGCCGCGAGCGCGGCGGCGATGACTGCTTGCCGAGCGGCCTCGTGGGCGCTCTCGGTCTGCCGGTAGAGGCGGGTCGCGGCGGTGAGCTCTTCCCGAATGTCAGTCACAGTCCCATGGTATCGGACCACACTTGCGAAACTCAGATCCTTCGCGCTACTGTAATCCGAAACAGAGATCCGAAACTAGGATCTAGAACCTAAGAGCGACGCCCCGGCGGGTGCAACCGCCGAGGCGTCTGGGTCGCGCTAGTCCACTGAAGAGGAGCACAACCCCAATGAGCATCATCTACCTTTCGCCGGTCCGTAGTGAGGGTGAGGGGCCGTCCCCTGCCGCGCTGGCTGCCATCGATTCCGAGTGGCCGCTGATCGCGGCTGAGCTGGACCTGCTGGATGCGCAGATCGCGTTCATCAACGCGGGTCCCTACGCGTCGGTTCTGGACCGTCGCAGGGTACGGCGTGCGGAGCGCAGGGTGCTGGAGGTCAGCCGCGAGCTGGCCGACCAGGAGACCGCTGAGGACGGTGCCGCATGAGCCGCCGTCGCATGGTCACGCTGGAGCAGAGCTGGGCTGACCGGCTGGGTGTCGAGTCCCCGGCCGATATCCACGGCGAGCTGGACGCTCGGCTTGCCGGTCTCGTGACCGCCGTTCGCGGTGACGTTCCCCCGGCTGGTTCGGCCGAGCACGCCTTGCGGTACGGCGATCTGCTGGAGCTGGCCGCGTTCCTCACCGACGCCCGCACTGTCCTGCTGGGCAAGGAGGTTCAGCGATGAGCACGCCGCTTCGTACGACGTACCCGGTCCCGGTCGAGGACCTGATCCCGGCCGCCCGCGAGCTTGCAGCCAACCTAGGGTCGGTGCCGTCGCGGAACCGGATCATGAAGGAGTTCCGGATCGGCGCGGACAAGGCCCGCTCGGTCCTGGACGCCCTGACCGAGCCCGCACCTCAGACCGCCGCGGAGCCCGTAGAGCCGCACCTGCACGCGGTCCCGAACTCGGGTACCGCCGACGAGGATGGCGGGTCGGACGAGATGCCTCCCGCGCTACGGGAGGAGGCATCACCGCAGGTCACGCAGTCTGTAGACCTGGCTCCGCCCGCACAGACCGTCCCGTCTGAGGTGGTGCCCGCGGCTTCGGCCGTGAACGGCAACCCGGTGCGGTCCTGGCCCGTGCTGCTGCTGGCACTGCCCGCGTTCGTCGCGGTCTGGTCCGGCTGGGTCGGGCTCGGTGAGCTCACCGGGTTCGGGGTGGTCCACCCGCTGCCGGGGATCGCTGACGGCTTCACCATCAACTCCGCGATCACGCTGCCGATCGGGGTCGAGACCTACGCCGCGTTCGCGCTGCGGGTGTGGCTGTCCGGCCGAGTCCCTGCCCGTGCTCGCCGCTTCGCCAAGGTGTCGGCTCTGTCCGCGCTCGGTCTGGGTGCGTTGGGCCAGGTCGCCTATCACCTGCTGGAGGCCGCTGGCGTCGTTCGTGCCCCGTGGCAGATCACCACCGTCGTTGCCTGCCTGCCCGTTGCCGTGCTCGGCATGGGTGCCGCGCTGGCCCACCTGATCCACACCCGCGAGAACAGGAGCCACTGACATGACCGATATGCCTGCTGGGAACCTGCCCGAGCCGATCGACCTGGACGCGCACCGCGCCCGCCGTGACGACGAGTCGCGGCCGACCGACGAGATGGCCGGCGCGATGGTGCCGCTGTCACCGAGCGAGGTGGAGTCGATGGACACCGCCTACGAGATCGCGTTGGACGACACCGACGACGACCCGGCGACCGGCAAGGTCATGATGCCGGTGGACACGCCGGGTCTGCCGGTGCCGGTCGCGGTCGGGCAGCGTCTGCCGATCATCCCGACCCACCTGCGCCGGGAGAACCTGCGCGCCACCACGACCCGCGCTGTGGCTCGCGCTGGGCATGTGGCGGCGTTCCACGCGGTCCGTTCGCCCTGGTATGCAACGAAGTTCGGCTGGTTCGCGTCGCGTGGTTTGTCGCGGCTGATCGGGCAGCAGATGCGGTGGTGGTGGGTGCCGAACTCGGTCGCGCTGGAGCAGAAGGCAGCCGACGCGGGCGAGCTGAAGGAGTGGGAGAAGATCCATCGCCAGCTCAAGGCAACGCGCATGTGGCGCGGCGGCGTCCTCGCCTTGCAGAACCTCGGGCTGCTGATCGCCGCCCCGATCCTGTGGAACGCTGCTCCCGCTGCTGGTCTGGTGGCTGCGGGTGCTGCTGCGGTCGCGGGTCTGGCGCACTACGGTCGCCCGGCGGGTCAGACGCTGGTCGGTACCGCTGTGGTCGCGCCCCGGTTCCGCAAGCTCAACTCCGACATCGTCTTGCGCGCCTACTACGCGGCCGGTCTCGGCAAGCCCGACAAGGCCGACCAGGAGGTGCGGTTCGGGTCGCCCATGTCCCGAGACGCCCGCAATACCGGGTCTCAGGTGGTCGTGGATCTCCCGTATGGCAAGGGCTGGTCGGATGTGGCTGGTGCTCGGGAGAAGATCGCGTCCGGTCTGGATGTGCACGTGAATCAGGTGTTCCTGACCCCGGACAAGACCAGCTCGCGGCGGCACACGCTGTTCGTCGCCGACCGCGACCCGCTGGCGGTCCCGGTGGGCCGCACGGACCTGCTGGACTGCAAGCCGCGCTCGATCTGGGAACCGGTCAAGCTGGGCAAGGACGAGCGGGACTCACTCGTCACGCTGCTGCTGATGTGGAACTCGCTGCTGGTCGGTGCACAGCCGCGTAAGGGCAAGACGTTCTTTGCCCGGCTGGTGGCGCTGCACGCCGCGCTGGACCCGTACGTGAAGCTGATCGTTGTCGACGGCAAGAACTCTCCGGACTGGCTGGCGTTCAAGAAGATCGCGCATCGCACCGTGTTCGGCACCCACCCGAACCCGAACGACAACAACCCGATTGAGCACCTGCAAGCGATCCTGGACGAGGTCCTCGCGCACATCGACCGGGTCAACTCGGTGCTCACGTCGCTGCCGGTCACGATGTGCCCAGACGGCAAGCTCACCAAGGAACTCGCCCGCGACCCGCGCTACCCAGACCTGCGGGTGCTGGTAATGGTGATGGAGGAGTTCCAGGTCTACTTCGAGACCGAGGACCAGGCGGTCAACAAGGAGATCGCGGCCAAGCTGTCCCGCATCCAGGCGGTCGGCCCGTCGGCCGGTGTGATCATCGAGTCCAGCTCGCAGAAGCCGGGCAGCGTCGGCGCGGGTGACGTGGGCCGGTTGTTCAACCGGTACCGCGACAACCACTCGGCACGGTTCGCGCTCAAGTGCGGCAACCGCATCGTGTCCGAGGCGATCCTGGGCGGCGACGCCTACCAGGAAGGCTTCGACGCCTCCACGCTGCCGGTGGGCGACGAGTACCGGGGCGTCGGCTACCTGTACGGCGTCACCGACAACACCCCCACCGTGCGGTCGTTCCTGGCCGACGCGACCGACGCGGACAAGATCCTTACCGCCGCAAGGAAGCACCGCGAACAGCTCGGCACGCTGACCGGTGAGGCGGCCGGGGAGGAGCTCGAGCGGGCAAGCCGCGACGTCCTGGCCGACATCGCCGCCGTGCTCGGTCCGGATGGGTCGGCGCACTGGGACGCCATCGCCGGACGGCTCGGCAACCAGATGCCCGAGCAGTACGACGGGACCACCCCAGAAGCGATCTCCGCGCAGGCCCGCGCGCAGGGTGTGCCATCGGTGAACGTGAAGCGCGACGGCGTGGTCCGCAAGGGAGTCAAGGCCGACGACATCCGCGCCGCGATGGCCCGACGCGACCGCTCCGGCACCTAAGCCGCGGGCAACAGAGAGTAACCAACTGAACCGAGGGTGCGGGGCGGTCGTAGTAGCGGCCGGAACGCTACTGGTAGCGGCTGCGCTACCCGTCCCGCTACCCCGTAACCCGAACCTGACCAGGCCGTTCGCTCAGGCGTAGCGAGTAGCGGCTCTGGCTCCTCACGCCCAAAAACAGCCTGTTGGAGGCATCCCGTGTCCAACCACCCCGCTACCGCTATCTCCGCCGCCGCTACCCACGGTAGCGAGCTCGCAGCGACCGTCCAAACCGCCGGCCAGGTCGCCACGGTGGCACTCATCGTGACCATCGCCGTCGGCTTCTACCTGTTCACCTGCCTGATCTGGCCGTTCGGCAAGTGCCGCCGCTGCAAGGGCGCGGGCAAGTTCAAGTCGCCGTTCGGCCGCGCGTACCGGCACTGCCCACGTTGCCAGGGTTCCGGGCTGCGGGTCCGGCTCGGACGCCACGTCATCAACCACATCCGCGCCGTCCACGGCGCCGGTGACAACACGACCAGCAAGGGCAAGCGCTGATGGCCGCGCCGATCGACCGCGCCACAATCCACCCTGCCGCGTCGCGCTGGATCGAACTGTGGAACGGCAAACAGGCCCTCGGGTGGGACCACCACGGAACCCCTGTGTTCCGGTTCCGGTGGGCGCCCGCAGGACTCGCCACCCGGCGCCAACTCCGCGCGCTGCGCATGTCTCCGGGCGGTCAGCAGCCGTACGCGCTGCTGGTGTGGCGAGGCGGCAAGCGCTGGGCGTGGCTGTACCGGCTCGACCTGGCCAAGCCGTCGCGCGTGCCGTCACCGGCCCAGCTCAATGCCCTGGACAAGGCCATGCAAGCCCGCCGTACCTGCGGGCTGTGCAAGGCCGTCACCGACTACTGCATCCCGACTTCTGACGGCCGCTGCGTGGACTGCATCGACGCCGCTAGCTACCCGCACGCGGCCTGACCCATCTCGGAGGAGCAACCATTCATGAACGTCTACCTGTCTGCCGCGCTCGCTGCCGCTGCACGTGGATGGCACGTGTTCCCGCTCGCGCCCGATGACAAGCGCCCCGCGATTGAGAATTGGGAGCATCGCGCTACTACCGACCCGGCACGGATCGAGAGGTGCTGGACGGCCGGTCCTTACGGCGTCGGGATTGCCTGCGGTCCGTCCGGGTTGGTGGTGGTCGACCTGGACCAGCCGAAGCCGGACCAGACCGTGCCTGAGCTGTGGCGGAAGCCGGGCGTCACCTGCGGGGCCGATGTTCTCGCTGACCGCGCGGACGCGATAGGCGAGGCGTACCCCTGGAACACCCACACCGTCGTCACGGGCCGCGGTGGCGAGCACCTGTACTTCACTGCTCCGGGCGGGATCGAGCTGCGCAACTCGCAAGCGCGGATCGGGTGGCTAGTCGACACTCGCGCTTGCGGTGGGTACGTCGTCGGTGCTGGTTCTATGGCCGCTGGCCGCCGCTACCGGACCGTGTACGACATCAGCCCGGCGCCGTTGCCCAGATGGCTCACAGAGGCGCTGAGACCCGCTCCGCTGCCCGCGCAGGTGACGACGCCGATCCGGTTGGACACGGGCCGCCGATCTGGCTACCTCGACGCGGCGATCCGCGCCGAAACCGAGCGCGTCCGCACTGCGGGTGAGGGCGAACGCAACCACGTGCTCTACACCGCGAGTGTCGCCTTGGGGCAGTTGGTTGCCGGTGGCTCCTTGTCCGAGTCCGACGTACGCGCTGCGCTGACCCATGCCGCGTCAGCCCAGATCGCTGCTGGTGCCTACACGGCATGGGAGGCCGACAAGACCATCACATCAGGACTCCGGTCCGGGGCGAAGCGGCCGCGTCAGGTGGCCGCGTGATGAACCTGGCGGAAGACCCGAAGGACGATCAGCCGTTCCGGATGGCTGACGTGATCTACCCGGACTGGCCGCCTCCCCTCGAGGTAGAGCCTCAGCCCGAACCGGCCCGGCCGTCGAAAGCCGATCCGTTCGCGAACGCGTGGACGGCCGATCGCCTGATGGCCGAACAGTTCGCGCCGCCGCGCTGGGCAGTGCCTGGGCTTATCCCCGAAGGCCTCTCTCTGCTCGCCGGTGCACCGAAGGCCGGGAAGTCGTGGCTAGCGCTCAACCTCGCGCTCGGTATCGCGGCCGGTGCATCCGTGCTCGGTGAGGTCGCCGTGGATGCGGGGCAGGTGCTTTACCTCGCGCTGGAAGACACCCCGCGACGCCTGCAGAGCCGTATGGGCAAGATCCTGGGCGATGCGCCGGCGCCTGCCGGGCTCACTCTCTTGACCGAGTTCCCGACTCTGCCCGCAGGTGGCGCGGACGCAATCCGTGGATGGCTCGACACCCGGCGCAACGCGCGCATGGTGGTGATCGACGTGTTCGCCAAGATGCGCGGAACGAGCCCGCCCGGCGTGAATCCGTACGACGCTGACTATGCCGCGATGGGACGCGCAAAGCGCATCGCGGATGACTACGGGATCGCGGTCGTGCTCGTGCATCACCTGCGCAAGATGGCGGCCGACGACTTCACCGCGGAACTGTCCGGTACCAACGGCATCGCTGGCGCGGCGGACACGATCATGGCGCTCAAACGGCCACGTGGTGAGGCCGACGGCGTACTCCACATCACCGGCCGCGACGTCGACGAAGCCGAACGAGCGATGCGCTTCGACGCCACTAACGGCACCTGGGCTCTACTCGCCGGGCCAGCCGTCGATCACACCTTGCACCGCACCCGAGCCGCGATCTTGGCCTACCTGCGTCAATGCCCTGGAGCGACCCCGAAGGCGATTTCTGACGCCCTTGGAGAAGACCGCGACACGATCCGCCGCACCTGCACACGAATGGCCGACGACGGCCAGCTCAGGCGGCGCGACGGCGGCCGGTACTTCCCAGCCGACAGCAGCACTGTCCCAGGTGTCCCAGAGTCCCAGCCCCTGCTCTGACCAGCGCAAATGTCTGGGACACCCCGATGACACGGCTGTCCCAGATGTCCCAGCAACCCCTGATGTGCACGGATCGAAGGAGACGATCGTGGCGACGCCCACAACAGCGATCAACAGCCGGGAACGACTGACTGTGAATGAGGTTTGCGCCGACCTTGGTGTCTCGCGCTCGACCTTCTACGACTGGCGAGCCAAGGGCACCGGGCCGCGCTGCATCAAGCTGCCGAACGGGGAGATCCGCGTTCGCCGGATCGAACTCGAACGGTGGCTGGACAGCCGGGAAGAGGCCGCCTGATGCCAAGCTCTCATGACGTGCGGATCTGGCCCACGATCCAGAAGAACACCCTGAAACGAGGGCGATTCAGCTACACCGTGCGCTGGCGGGTGGACGGGGAGGGGTTCAAGAAGACCTATCAGACCTCTGCTCTAGCCGACACCGAGCGGTCGAACCTCGTCACCGCTCAGCGCAACGGGGAAGCGTTCGATACCGAGACCGGACGCCCGGTGTCGGAGGCGCGGACAGTGGCGGCGATGTCGTGGTACGAGTTCGCCTGCAAATACGTCGATCTGAAATGGCCGCGCGCAGCCGCGACCACCAGGCGGAGCATCAGCGACTCGCTCGTCTCGATCACGCCCGTGATGCTCAGCAACGACAGAGGGAAACCGGACGCGAAACTCATCCGCAGAGCCCTGCACGGATGGGCATTCAACACCCGGCGCCGCAACGATGAAATGCCAGACGATGTACGGACCGCACTGGTCTGGGTTGAGCGGAATTGCAAGCCAGTGTCGGCGCTGGAACGTAGCGAGACGCTGCGAGCTGCACTTGATGCTCTTGCCAGCAAGCTAGACGGCAAACCAGCGGCGGCGACGACGGTCGCGCGGAAGCGGGCAGTCTTCTCGAATGCGCTCGACTACGCCGTAGAGCGGGAGTTGCTCGATCGCAACCCGATCGGATCGATCAAGTGGACGGCGCCCAAGCAGGCAGGCGGTGCGGTTGATCCCCGGACTGTGGCGAATCCGACGCAGGCACGGGCGCTTCTCACTGCTACCGGGGAGATGCCTGGCAGCGGGCCGAGGATGGTCGCGTTCTTCGCCGTCATGTACTACGCAGCCTTACGGCCGGGGGAAGCCGTAAGCCTCCGACGACCGCAGTTGGTCCTTCCGCCAGTGGGCTGGGGGGAGATCCTGCTCGAACAGTCGAGTCCGTACGCCGGGGCGGTCTGGACGGATGGCGGGAAAGATCGGGACGAACGTCAGCTCAAGCATCGGGCCGTTGGCGAGGTCAGGCCGGTACCGTGCCCGCCCGCGCTCACCGCACTCCTCCACCAGCACCTGAAGGAGCACGGCACTGATTCAGACGGACGGCTGTTCTGGGCAACGCGCGGCGGCGACCTCCCAGCAGTGACCTACCAAACCATGTGGAAGAAGGTGCGGGAACGGGCCTTCGGCAAGAAAGACGCAGCAGCTTCGAAGCTCGCCAAGCGCCCATACGACCTACGGCACGCCGCCGTATCGACCTGGCTCGCGAGCGGTGTCGAAGCGCCACGAGTAGCTGCCTGGGCCGGGCACAGCGTGGACGTGCTGCTGAGGGTCTACGCCAAGTTCCTAGATGGGCAAGAGGAGGTCGCACGGAAGCGGATTGAAGCCGCGCTGAGCGCCTGATACCCCAACCCCCAGACCGGCTCGCCTCATCCTCACGAGGCGAGCCGGTCACCTTGTTTTGGGGGCGGAATCGGTGCCCTGTGCCCGCATAGTGCCCGCACGTCTCCGCCCACGTGCGCGACGCTGGAGTTTCCCCAGGTCAGAGACCACATGCAGCCTGCAAACCATCCGGCCTTGAAAACCGGTATGGCGGGTGACCGTCATCGTGGGTTCGAATCCCACACCCTCCGCGTTGTTACTTGGGTTTGCGGGTGGGGCCTGAGGGGCGGCTGGCGGCAGCGGGGCGTGGGGTGGGGCTGCTGCGGCGGCGGGTGGTGCAGTGGCGGTACCAGGCGTAGGCGAGTAGGGCGCAGATGGCGCCGTTGAGGGCCCCGGCGCCGACGTCGGTGACGTGGTGCATTCCGCGGTAGAGCCGGGAGAACGCCACGAGCAAGGGCATTGCGAGGCAGAGGATCACTGTGGTCCAGCGCAGCCAGGTGCGTTCGATGCGCAGTGCGAGCAGCGCGAATGCGACGTACAAGCCGGTCGACGCGCCTACGTGCCCGCTGGGGTAGCTCGCGGTCGGTGGTGACGCGTCGAGCTTGTCCACCTGTGGGCGATCGCGGTCCACGACCCTGGCCGCGATCAGGAAGATCAGCCCCTGCATGGCGATCGCCACCGGTGCGACGAGCGCCAGGCGCAGGTCCCGGGTTCGCCACAGCAGCAGGGACGAGACGACGATGCAGACCGCGATGACGCCCGCGGTGTTGCCGATCTGCGACCACACCGCGGTGATCGTGTCCCAGGTTCCGTTCCGGTCGGCGGCTAGATCCTTGTTGACCGCCTCTTCGGCGTGGGAGATCCCGTCGAGTGGTCCCTTCAGTGCGAGCCCGATGCCGATGATGAGGCCACCGAGGGCTACGCCGGGTGCGACGGTCCTGGTGAGGAGGTCGCTGCCGTCTTGCCGATGAATCCGATCCATGAAGCGAACATAATGCCCAGACCGAGTACGTGCCCGGCGAGAATGTCGGACGGGAAATGCGCGCCGATGAAGAGCCGGTCCAGACCGACGATCACCGGCACCACGATCGCGAGCGCGACGGCGATGCGGCGTTGGGTGGCGGACAGCAGCGGCCAGAGCAGGAAGACCAGGACGCCGGCCGCCAGGGTGATGTTCAGGGTATGGCCGGAGGGGAACGAGTAGCCCTGCGCATGCGGCACCGAGTCGTCGACGACCGGCCGGGCGCGCTGGGCGATGGGCTTGGCGATGCCGCCGATTCCCCAGCCGACCATCATCGTGACGAACGCCCACAACGCCCGCCCCTTGAGTTTCTTGGACCTCCAGACCCAGACCACCACCACGGTCGCCACGAGGTACACGAAGATCGGCTGGCTGACGAGCTGGATCACGGTCAGCGCCGGCACCAGCCCATGACGAACGCTGAACCCGGTGGCCGCCCGGATGGCCGCCTCGTCGGCCCTGATCAACGGATCGAACTTCTGTCGCACCGCCAACCCAAGGAGCACCACAGGCAGCGCGAACACCAGCATCGCCAGGACGCCACGGACGAACCGCCAACTCCGCGTCCGGACGACCGCAGCCGCACCTGCCCGCCGTATCGCCATAACCCGCCTGTACCCACTTGTCTCGGATTTCCTTGAGCCATCAGCCCGGTAGGTTGTGAGACGCCCGTCCGGGATGTGTCGAGCCACACTCCACATCCTCCGCCGATAGACCACGGGGTGGAACGTGGTGGATGAGCCTGCTGAGCGGGCAGTGCGGTTCGTTGCCGCGGCAGCCGCTGGGGACGCGGTGGACCCGGGGTTGCGGGTGACGGTGAACTTTCGGCCGGATCGGTGGGTTCGGGGGCGGCTGGTGCTGGATGCGCTGGCGAGGGACGGCGTGTATGTGTCGCAGTTTGTTACTGGAGTCAGCAGTGGTGGGTTGACGGCGCATCCGGGTGGGGATCGGTGGCGGTGGGAGAGCCGGATGTTCGGTGGGGCGTACGACGGGGCTCCGGCGGGTGCGCGGCCGGTGTATGGGGCTCTGAACTATCGGAACAAGGTCGTTGGTGGGGCACCGCGGTTTGGGTCGGCGCATCTGCGGCTGAGGGGTGATGCGGTTGCGCGGGCGACGTTCTGTTATCCGGATAGCTGCTTCGAGCCGGAGCACTTTGGTGTTGCGGAGCGGATGGGGCTGATCGCGATGGCTGAGGCGGCGGAGTGCGACGTACTGGATGACTATGTCGAGGCTCAAGTGCATGGTCCGGTGCGGTTGGCGACGGATGTCGAGGCGGTGGTGCTGGATCCGAGTTATCGGGGTACTCCTGTGGAGGACGCGGCATACGAGCTTGGTTGTGCGGTGGAGTGGCATGGCGGGTTTCGGTTGACGGTTGAGGAGTTGGGACGGCATCCGGACTACCGAGGGGCGCGGTACGTCGAGGTCGGCAGGCGGATCGCGGTCGATGGGGTGCTGACGCCGCGGGCGATCGGGGACGCTGCGGATGCGTACGACGAGCAGGAGTTGAAGCGGGTCTGGCACTGTCTCGCTCGGTTCGGCCTGGCAGGGTAGAGGGATGGAGCTGCGGATTCCGGTTGGGCCAGATGAGGTTTGGGCGGAGCATGTGGCGGGGGACGGGGTGCCCGTGGTGCTCCTGCATCCCGGGGTGGGGGACTCGCGGGTGTGGGATCCGGTGATGCCCGCGCTGGCGGGGCGTCGGGTCGTTCGGTACGACGTGCGCGGGTACGGGCAGTCCGCGGCGCCGACAGCCGAGTTCTCGTTGCTCGAGGACCTGGTGACGGTGCTGGATCAGCTCGGGCTGGAGCGCGCGCTGCTGGTCGGGTGCTCGATGGGTGGCGGTACGGCGCTCAGCCTGGCGCTCTCGGATCCCGGCAGAGTGCAGGGCTTGGTGCTGCTGTGCCCTGGGGTGCCGGGGTTTCCCATGCCGGACGAGCCGGAGCTCGACGCGGAGTATGAGGCGCTCGCGGACAAGAGGGATGTCGAGGGACTGGTGCGGCTCGGGCTGCGGCTATGGGGTGCCGCGGGGGATGACGAAGCCGCGGTCGCTCAACTGCAGGCCGCCGTTCCGGCGTGGTTCGACCAGGGCGACTACCTGAAGCCGGACCCACCGGTCTACGACCGCCTCCAAACCGTGCAGGCCTCGACAGTAGTCATGGTCGGCGACAAGGACCGCCCGATCCTGGCCGCCGTCGCCGGCGCGACCGCCGCACGCATCCCCGGCGCCGAGTTCATCTGGATGCCGGGCGTCGACCACCTCCCGAGCCTGCGCAACCCGGCCCTGGTCAGCCGGACGATCCTGCGCCTGGCCGACCACGTTCCCACTCAGCCTTCGTGATCGAGAACTGCCGGTAGAACGACTGCGCGCCGAGGAAAGGTTCTTCGGCGCCCGTGCCGGTCTCGGTCATGCCCAGGCTGAGGAGGATGCGGATCGACGCGTGGTTGGCGTCCAAGGCATCGGCGGTGATCGCCTCCAGGCTGAGGTGACCGAAGCCATGGTCGAGGCCCAGGCGGGCGATGGCGGTGCCGATGCCTTGTCCCCAGCGGGTGGACGGGCCGACGACATAGCCGAGTTCGCGCTGCTGCGGGTCCTCGCCGTGCAGGTCGACGTACCCGACGATCTCGTCGCCGAGAACGGCGGCGAACCGGATGAGCTCGGGACGCGGTTCGGTGATCAACCGGTTCCAGTGCGCCTCGTAGTCGGGCAGCGGTAGGCCGATGGTCCATCCGGCGTGCTCACAGAACCGCTGGTCCTGCCCCCATCGCGCGTACGTCGCGATGTCCGACAGAACCAGCGGGCGGAGAGACAGCATGTACTGAGCCTAAATGCGCTAGTTCATCGGTCACGGCTAGCGAGTGATTGGACCAGCGCTCCAGAGTTGCGGCGGCACTGCCGTTGTCCACAGCCTGTCGACACCGCTCGAGACAGTCCGCCAACTGTTCGAGCAACTGTCCGTCTTCCAGGTGCAGGGTGGCCAGGGCGGCCGCAGCGTTCAGGAGTACGACGTCTCGCACCGGACCGTGCTCACCGTCGACCAGACCGCGGAGCACACGGGCGTTGAAGGCGGCGTCACCGCCGCGGAGCTCGGCCAGTGTGGACGGGCGCAGTCCGAGTGCGCGTGGGTCGAAGACATGCGAGCGGGCGGAGCCGCCGGACACCACCCATAGCCGTGAGAGCCCGGTGGTGGTGAGCTTGTCGAGGCCGTCGTCGCCTCGGGCCACCAGGGCGGATTTGCCGTGCTGGGCGAGCGCATGGGCGAGTACTGGGAGCATCCGAGGGTTGGCAACGCCGACTAGCTGATGCTGCGGGTCGGCGGGATTGAGCAACGGGGCCAGGACGTTGAAGGCAGTGGGGACCGCGAGCTCGCGACGTACCACGGCGACCTGGTGCAAGGCCGGGTTGAAGCGTGGTGCGAACAGATAGGTGAGTCCGACGTCCGCAGCCACCCGCGTCGCGTCCGCGGCGGACAGACCGAGTGGCACGCCGAGGTGCTCGACCAGGTCCGCAGAACCGCCCGCGGACGAGGAGGCGGCCCGGCCGCCATGCTTGACCACGGTGACACCGGTGGATGCCGCCACGACCGCGGCCATGGTGGAGACATTCACGGCACCGGTACGGTCGCCGCCCGTGCCGACGATGTCCACGAACGGCCCGTCGATCCGCACCGGCGTGGCGTGCGAACGCAGCACCGAGGCCAGTCCCGCGAGCTCGTCGGCGGTTTCGCCCTTGGCCCGCAGGGCGATCAGGAAGCCGGAGATCTGGGCCGGTGACGCGTCGCCCAGCACGACCTGGTCCATCGCCCAGCCGGTGTCCACGGCCGTCAGGTCGGAGCCGGCCAGGAGCGCGGAGATCAGTCCGGACCAGGTCCGGAGTGTTGTTGCCATCGGCAATCCTCGAGGGTGTAGGGCCGCCCATGAGGAGACATCACAACGGCCGCCTCGCAGGAGACGGCCGGGTGGTTACGCGCGGAAGCAGCCGTCTAGTCGACGGCCCACCACTGACCCGCGCGCAGGAACATACCGACGACCTTAGTCAGGCGACCAGTTGCTCCGCAATGTTCCATCCACGGATGGAGTCGACGGTGAAGGTGGGCACATGGTCGTTGGCACTCCCGTCGGGGAAGTCGAAGACGGCGAGCATCAGCTGTAGCGGGTACGTCGGAGCGCCCGAGCACCTGCGCATCGGCGCGCCGTCGACGAAGAACGTCGCCTCACCGGAGGCCCATTGCACGGCGTAGGTGTGGAAGTCGCGCAGGTCCAGCGGGAGCCGGATCGCCTCGAAGTCCTGCGGCACGGACGGGTCACGGATAGTTTTCAGACCCATACCGACAGCTGTGGAGTCACCGGGAACGATCGCGTCACCGAAGACCTCCATCACGCAGATCTCTCCGCACCGCTCCGGCTGGTCCTCCAGTCCGACCATCCATAGCGACACCATCGACCGTGGACTGAGGTCGGCCCGCGCCCGCAGTTCGACGTACCCCCCGTTCGGAGTCCAGCCCCAGAACTCCTGCTGCGCCTCGCGGACGACGAGACCCTCGCGGTACGGCTGCTGCCCGATCGTGCTGCCGACCGGACCGGAGTAGTTGCCGGACTGGATCCCCGACACCCGCAGGTCCGGTTTGTGGTCGCCCTCGCACCAGAGTCCCTGCTCCGGCGGGATGCTGAGCGTGAGGCATGAGTCATTCAGCCGGTACGTCGCGGCCGACGCCGCACGGGAGCTCCAGTGCGGCAGATAGTGCGGTGACCACGCGGACCGGTCGAGCGACGACGCTTCGAAGTCGTCCTCGAACACCAGGTCACCGCGGGTCGCAGGCATGACCCCATCATGGGTGATGCGGAAGCTCTGTCACATCATGGTGCTCCGATCCGTCAGGGAAGTGATGGAGGCATCAGTGGACGACCACGACCAGCTGGCGAGGCAGTTCGAGCAGCATCGCGGGCAGTTGCGCGCGGTCGCGTACCGGATGCTCGGATCGCTCGCTGAGGCCGAGGACGCCGTCCAGGAGGCGTGGTTGCGGCTGAGCCGGTCCGACGTGAGTGATGTCGGCAATCTGGCCGGATGGCTGACCACCGTGGTGTCGCGGGTCTGTCTGGACATGCTGCGCAGCCGTAAGTCGCGGCGGGAGGACTCGCTGGACACGTTCGTACCGGATCCGATCATCAGCCGGGAGGCCGGTGGGCTCGGGCCGGAAGACGAGGCGTTGCAGGCGGATGCGGTCGGTCTGGCGCTGCTCGTCGTACTGGAGACGCTGGCGCCGGCGGAGCGGCTGGCGTTCGTGCTGCACGACATGTTCGGGGTCAGCTTCGACGAGATCGCGTCGATCGTGGACAAGTCCCCGGCGGCGACCCGGCAGCTGGCCAGCCGGGCACGGCGGCGGGTACAGGGCGCGCCGCGAAGCGATGGTGACACCGGGCGGCAGCGGGCCGTGATGGAAGCCTTCATGGCCGCGTCGCGCAGTGGTGACTTCGAGGCGTTGCTCGCGCTGCTCGATCCGGACGTCGTACTGCGTGCTGACGCGGGAGCGGCGACCGCGGAGTTCGCCGGTCCGGCGGTGTCGAAGCTGGTCCGCGGTGCGCGGGCGGTGGTCGAGCAGGCGCTCCTCTTCGGCCGGATGGCGCCGTACATGGAGGTCGCGACGATCAACGGAGAGCCGGGCGGGATCACCGTCGTCAATGGCCGCCTGATGGGCGTCATGGCGGTCACGGTCGCCGATGGCAAGATCACCCAGATCGACATCCTCGCGGACATCGAGCGACTCAAGGAGCTCCCGCTGCCGGCCTGAGCAGCTCGAGCACCCGTCGCGCCTGCGCCTCCGCCGTACCCGGTGGATTCCGGCTGGCACTTGGTCCACCCGGACCGATCAGTGTCAGCCAGAACGCCGCCCACAGACAGCGGGCGGTGTGGAAACGGTCCGGGTCGACGGCGAAACGTCGTACGACGGGACTCCAGTCGGTCTCGCGTCCGGAGAGATGCTCGACGAGGTTGGCGAGCTCAAGGCAGAGGTCACCGCGCCCAGCGTCCTCGAAGTCGACTATGCGGATCCGGGTGCCGTCCCAGAGGTAGTTGGTCAGGTTGGGATCGCCGTGGGCGACAACTGGGTCGCGCAGCTCGAAGCCGGCGAAGCCGTCGAGCCAGACCGCTGCGGCTGTAGCGGCGTCGGCGATTACCCCGGTGCCTCTCCGCAGGGTGACGAGGGCGCTCTGGGTGCGGTTGACCAGGGCCAGTGTGTCAATCGGGGGTAGGTCGTGGGGATCCACCGACCACAGAGTGGTGAGGGCGTCGCCCAGGGCGTCGAGTTGCGCACCAGTGAGCGCGCCGCTGAGTGGTTGACCGGGGAGGACTGTCATCGAGACCCACGGACGCGGCGCGGCGCCGTCGACCAGGGGGGTCGGTGCCAACCCCGGCGCGTGCTGCGCGAGCAAGGTGAGGGCAGCCCATTCGCGGCCCGGCTCATCGCGGGACCACGAGCTGTAGTGCTTCGTGAGGACCTCGCCGGTGACCTCGACGGTGTGGGTCATCTGAAGAAGTTTGCCGGGGCGTGTCGATCGGCGCCTCCTTCCTTCGACGTATTGGCAGAAGCGGATACGTGAGGGAGTGGGTTGGGATGACGACGCAGACGGTTGCACCGGTTGCAAGCGACGTGGTGGCGGGGCTGCTGGGCGCCGGGTTCAACGGCGCCATCCGGCAGCCCGGTGAGGCGGAGTACGACGTACAGCGGATGTCCGTGATCCCCACCGTCGACTCACGGCCACTGGTGGTCGCCGAGGCCTGCAGCCGGACCGACGTCCAGGCGGCGGTGCGGACGGCACGCGAGTACGGCGTACCGATCGCGGTGCAGGCCACGGGTCACGGGACTCGGGTGCCGGCCGACGGCGGGATCCTGCTCAAGACCACGCCCATGACGAGCGTGCTGATCGACCCAGAGCGCCGGATCGCCAAGGTCGCGCCGGGCGCGCGCTGGGGTGCGGTGCTGGACGCGGCCGGGCAGTTCGGGCTGGCGCCGCTGTCGGGCTCACACCGCGACGTCGGTGTCACCGGGTACACGCTCGGTGGCGGCGTGGGCTGGCTGGCCCGGAAGTACGGGTTCGCGGCCGACAGTGTGGTCCGCGCCGAGGTCGTCACCGCGGACGGGCGCACTGTGACCGCGAGTGCCGAGCACCACCCGGGCCTGTTCTGGGCGATCCGTGGCGGCACTGGCAACTTCGGCATCGTCACGTCGCTCGAGTTCCGGCTGTACCCGGTCCGCACGGTCCACGCCGGCATCCTGTACTACGGCATCGACCGCGCGGCCGCGATCCTGCGCCACTACAGCGACTGGACCGCCACGATCCCCAACGAGCTGAGCACCGCGGTCGTCCTGACCCGCGTCCCCGGCACTGAGCAGCGCGCCGTCGCGATCAAGGTCATGTACGCCGGTGCCGCCGAGCTGGCCGAGCACCTGCTGAAGCCGCTGTTCGAGGTCGCCGGTCCCCGGCTGGCCGGCGAGCTGACCACGATCGAGTACGGCGACGCCGCGATGGGTGGCACGCCCGCCCGGCACCTCGACTTCCTCGACACCCTGACCGACGAGGTGATCGACGTGGTCACCGGCTTCGACGACGAGGACGCGCCGACCGTGGAGATCCGGCACTGGGGCGGTGCGATGGCCCACCCGGGTCCCGGCGCCGGTCCGGTCGGTCACCGCGGAGCGTCGTACTCGCTGATCGTGGACCGGGAGATGCACGGCGTACTGCCGGACTCGGGCCGCACCTTCGTGAACTTCCTCGGCGACATGGGCCGCGCGGACACGGCGTACGACGCCAAGGACCTCAGCCGGCTGCGCGAGGTCAAGCGGGCCTACGACCCGACGAACTTCTTTCACCTGAACGCCAACATCCGCCCCTGAAAAAGCGACCCGGTCCCCAGGAGGGCAGGGGACCGGATCGCTCAGGGCGTCTCGGGTTTCGCTCAGACCGTGCCGGAGTTCCCGTAGACCGTCACGTGCACGTGGTCGTAGTGGTTCGCGGTCGTGCTGCCGCGGTCCTCCATCGCGCGCCAGCCTTCGCTGCCGCGCTGGACGGTCCAGATGTGCTGCTGCCAGATCAGCTGGCTGACACCGAGCTTCTTGTAGTTCGCGTGCAGCCAGTCCGCGACCTCCTGGCCCTCGGAACCGCTGACCATGATGTCCAGCGCGTGACCGGTGGAGTGCTCCGAACCGCTGTCGCCGGACCGCAGACCGCCGTACGACGTGATGTCCGGGAACTTGGCGCAGATCGCGCGGTGGACCCGGATCGCGTCCTGGGTCAGGCCGTCCTCGACCGAGGAGCCGGACTTGCAGGCCGCCTGGGAGATGCTGCCGGAGGTGCTGGTCGTGCTCGCGACCGGCTTGGTGGCCGACAGGTACGCCGCCTTCACCCAGCGGGACTTGTTGTCGCTGACGACCTCGGCCCAGATGCCGTCGATCTTGCCGGTGACGGAGACCTTGGTGCCCTTCGGCAGCACGTCCAGCAGGACGCCGGTGAGCGGGAGCGACCAGAGGTTCACGTCGGTGGTCGTGTACTTCGAGCCCATCACCTTCGGCGGCGTCGCGCTCGCGGCGGCGCGCGTCTTGGTCGCGGTGGGTTTCGGGATCGGCGCCGCCTTCTTCAGGTGCTTCGCCGAGGGGGTGCTCTTCGGCTTGGGAGCCGGGGTCTGCGACGGAGCGACGTCCAACGGCGGGCGCAGAGCGTCCCGGCTGACCTGGGCCTCGCGCGACAGCTGCAGGGACGAGCTGGCGATCGAGGTGTCGAACTTGACGTGCTGGTCGGGGAGTGCGGCCGCCGATCCGGTGACCACCAGGGCCACTGCGGCGCCGGGAATCGCCACCTTCGCGACACCGGGCCGGATCACCTGGGGGCGCGCTTGCCGGTGCCGCGCCTGTCTATGCCGTCCTGCAGTCACTTTCTGAAACCCAATCTGCCGAGACCAAAACGTTATCGACCGGAGGAGTCAAGCACACATCACCGCGCGGGTTCGAATCGGCCCCGAGTCTTAACGCATTACGAACATCCACAGCGGGGTCCCGGTCGTGATCTGCTCGCTATTCGGATGTGACCTCTTCGAGATCAAACGCTTGGTCGGATCACGGCCTCCGTGATCGCGCTCGCGACCAGGTCGGCGTACCGCTCGGGGGTCCAGCCGCGGAGCAGAACGAGCAGCTCGTAGAACTCGACCGAGATGTACGTCCACAGCACGTCGGCGACCTCGTCGAGCGTGATCCCGGGCCGCAGCTCGCCGGTGTCGAGCAGGTGCCGGCCGAACATGGTCATCCCGGTCAGCCGCTCGTCCAGCAGGGTCTGCCAGGTATCCCGCAGGGTCTCGTCGTTGTGCCGGCCGTCCCGGATCAGGATCTGCACCCGGGCGGACCGCTGCTGCCGCTGGACGAACCCATCGACGTACAACTGGATCTTCCGGCGTACGTCGGGCTCCTGCTGGATCGCCCGTGACTCGGGGCGCTCCGCCATCGGGATCGGCGCGTCGTCGCCGGCGATGACGAAGTCGAACACGGCCTTGGCCAGCGCGGCCTTGGTGCCGAACCCCTTGTAGATGCTCTCGGCCGAGACTCCGGCGCGCTGCGCGACCGCACTGATCGTGGTCGCCTGGAAACCGTCGGCCTCGAAGAGCTCCTGTGCCGCGACCACGACGTCCCGCCGCCGTTGCCGGGCCCGCTCGCGCCGGCCGGTGGCGTCGTACTGCCTCTTGACTTCCGCCATCACCGATCCCATGCTTTTGAGTACAGCCTCACTGTATCTAATTATTGGGGGAACCATGCACACCGAAACCGACGTGGGTGCGATCGCGGTCCGCGGCATCCAGATCATGGCCGACGGCGACCGGGCCGACTTCGACGCCCTGATCCATCCGGACGCGGTCAACCGGGAGGACGAGATCGAGCCGCCGGACTGCCGGGTCGGTGGACCGGCCGGCTACTACGCGACCGCGCTCTGGCTGCGGACCGCGTTCGAGGGGCTGGCGTACGAGATCCACCATGTGGTTGCCGATGGCAACTTGGTCGCGATCGACTCGACGATGAGTGGGCGGCACGTGGCGCCGTTCGCGGTCTATACCCCGGCGGGTCAGGTGGACACGGTCTTCCCGCCGACCGGCAAGACCTTCGCCATCACGCAGTCGCACTGGCTGCGGATCGAGGACGGGAAGGTCGTCGAGCACTGGGCCAACCGCGACGATCTCGGCCAGGCCAAGCAACTCGGCTGGGTCCCGCCGACGCCCGCCTACCTCTTCCGCATGGCCCGCGCCAAGTCCCGCGCCAAGCGCGCCGCCGCGTAGTCCGTCTTTGTGCACGGTTCGACCGTTTTGGCGGCCGATCCATGGTCGAACGGTGCACAAAGTGGGTGGTGTGATGCAGCTAGCGGCGCGGAGGGGTGGCCGGCTGGTTGACTGCGGGGGTGGATGACCTGGGGTTCCGGATCGAGGGCGGGGTGGTGGCCCGGCTGGTGATCGACCGGGTCGAGAAGCGGAACGCGCTGACCCGCGCGATGTGGGAGGCGCTGCCCGGTCTGCTAGCGGAACTGGCGGCCGACGACGCGGTGAAGGTGCTCCTCGTCACCGGCGCCGGGCCGACCTTCTCCGCCGGTGCGGACATCCGCGAGCTGATCTCCGGGGACGATCCGGCCGATCCGATGGCGGAACTGCGGGCGTTCAACCTGCGGGCCCAGGCGGCGCTGCGAGATTTCCCGAAGCCGACGGTCGCGGTGGTGCGCGGGCACTGCATCGGCGGCGGTCTGGAGATCGCGGTGAACTGCGACTTCCGGTTCGCCGCGCGGGACGCGACGTTCGGGGTGACACCGGCCCGGATCGGGGTGGTCTATCCGCCGGCCGCGATCAAGGTCCTGCTCGATCTGGTCGGTCCGGCGACGACGAAGTACCTGCTCTTCAGCGGTGAACTGCTGACCGCGGAACAGGCCGAGCTGAAGGGCCTGGTCGATCGGGTCGTCGACGATCCGGACGCCGAAGCGGCGGCCTTTGCGGCGACGATGGTGTCGCGGTCGCAGCTGACGATTCGCTCGGCCAAGGAGACCGTCAGCGCGTTGCTGGCCGGCGAGGACGCGGACGCCCAGGCCGTACGGCGCTATCGCGAGACGATCGCCGGTGGTGAGCTCGCGGAGGGGATCGCGGCGTTCACGGAGAAGCGCTCACCCACGTTCCCCTGGCATTCATGCTGAGATCAACGTGCCGCGGAGCTCGACACGATCGCCGGCCGCGGTCGAGACGCGCGCCGCGATCGCCTGGGCCTGGTCGTCGTCGGCGACATCGATGAGGAAGAAGCCCGCGAGCTGCTCCTTCGACTCACCGAACGGCCCGTCGGTGACCACTTGCGCACCATCGCGGATCTGCACGATCCGCCCCGCCTCCGGAGGTAGCAGTCCCTCCGAACTGACCAGCTCACCACTGGCGGCGAGCTCGCTCTCGAGCCGCATCAGCCGGCCGAGCGCCTGCTGGTCCTCGTCGGTCCAGGTGCGATCGAGGCTCCGGAAAATCATCACGACGTACTTCATGGGCACACCGTAGCGACCCGCACGGACAGAACCCCGCGGGCCGGAAGGGCCCGCGGGGTTCTGAAGCCTGCGACGGATCAGTACCAATGTCTGCGTCCGCCGACGGCCCGACCGGCCGATCCGAGCAGGAACAGTACTGCTCCGACCACGACCAGGATGATGCCGATCGTCCACAGAATCGGAACACTCAGTAAGAACCCCAAAATCAGCAGGATCACACCGAGGATGATCATGAAGCCTCCTTCTCGAGGGCCGCCGGGCGAAAAGTGGCGGCCACGCGGATCAGGTGCCCTCGGCCGTCGCAACGGCAAACGTCCAACGAGTGTTTGAAGTCAGGGCGCCACCGCCTCCAGCTGGTGCTGTACGGTGCGATTGCGTCCGAGCAGGAGGCCGCATCCGGCGAGACCGAGCGCGATGAACAACCACACCGCCACGAACGCGACCCGGTAGCCGTGGGTGAGAGCGGTCGGTGTGGCGCCCGTCGTACTGGCCGTGGCGACTGCCGACAGAACGGCGATGCCTACCGCGCCGCCGATCTGGAAGCTGGCGTTCTGCAGTCCGGATGCGACGCCGGCGTCTGCGCCGGTCACGTCGCTGAGGGAGGCGATGGACCCGGCGACCGTTCCGGCACCCAGTCCGGCACCGAAGATCGTCAGACCCCAGAAGGCCAGCTCGAAGTACCCGGAGTCCACCGTTAGCCGAGCCATCACGGTAGTGCCGACGCCCGCGAGCAGCAGGGAGACGAACGCGACCCGGCGGGTGCCAACCCGCGTGACGAGGTGCTGGCCGACCATGGACCCGCCTACTGCCGCGGCCGCGAGTACGGCGGACATCAGGCCGTAACGGATCGCGGACACACCCAACGCCAGTTGGGCGTACTGCGTGTAGATGAAGTTCAGTCCGAACGCCGACAGTCCCCAAGCGATCGTGATCAGGTTGCCGCCGACCAGAGCGCGTGAGCGGAAGATCCGCAGTGGTACGAGCGGTGCGGCCGACCGCTTCTCCACGAGTACGAACAGTCCGAACAAGGCGGCCGACAACAGCACAAGCAACACGGTCCGGCCCACGGACGACTCCGGTGCCTCGATGACGGCGTACACGAGCACGATGAGCGCAGCGGTCACTGTGACAGCGCCGGCGACGTCGAACCCGCGTCTGCCCGGTCCACGGCTGTCCAGCAGCAGAACTGGAGCGAGTACGACGACGAGCAGGCAGATCGGCACGTTGATGAAGAAGATCCACTGCCAGCCGAGTCCGTCCGTGACAGGCCCTCCGACGAGCGATCCCGCCGTACCGCCGACCCCACTGGTCGCTCCCCAGATCCCGAGCGCCTTGTTGCGGTCCGGACCCGCGGGGAACGTGGTCATGACGATCGAGAGCGCACTCGGAGCCAGTACGGCGGCAGCCGCGCCCTGCAGCCCACGCGCGAGTACCAACGCGTCACCGCTCCACGCGAACCCGCAGAGCAGCGAGGACCCGGCGAACAGCACCAGTCCGGTGATGAACACCCGCCGTCGGCCCAGCAGGTCGGAGATGCGGCCGCCGAGCAGCAGCAGGCCACCGAACATCAGCGCGTAGCCGCTGGGCACCCATTGCACGCCACCGGTCGAGAAAGTCAGCTCACGCTCGATCGACGGCACGGCGACCAGCACGATCGACGCGTCCAGGATGATCATGAACCCGGTCAGGCAGAGCAGCGCCAGTGCGAACCAGCGCTTCGATTCCAGAACCATCTGACATCTCCAGTAAGGCGCGGACGCCCCGGCTGAGCGTCACTCGGTGGAGACGTCGGGTCCGGCCCGGTCACTTCGACATCTCGCGTTTGTCGAGTCGGGCCCGGGTGTTACGACGTACCGGGTGAGAGGGGGTCACAGCGGCCTCCGCGAGGGACAGGATGGTGCCTGTGAAATACATGCTGCTGATCTACAGCAACGCCGAGAGCTGGGCGGGCCTGTCTGCTGAGCAACGCGAGGGTCTGTCGCGGGCGCACCAGTCGCTGTCGCGTGAGCTGAGTGAGCAGGGGCTGCTGGTCAGTGCGGCCGGGCTGGCCGACCCCATCACCACGCGGACCGTGCAGGTGCGTGACGACACCACGATGACCACGGACGGGCCGTACGCTGAGGCCAAGGAGCACCTGGCCGGGTTCTATCTGATCGAGTGCGATGACATAGACCAGGCGATCGGGTACGCCGCCCGGATGCCGGATGCGGAGTACCTCGCGGTGGAGGTGCGACCGGTGATGGACACGTCCGGGCTGGAGATGTGAGCGACTTCGAGCTGCTGCTCCGTGAGCAGGCGCCGCAGGTCCTGAGCGCGCTGGTCCGGCACTACGGTCACTTCGACCTGGCCGAGGAAGCCGTCCAGGAGGCACTGCTGGCGGCCGCGCAGCAGTGGCCGACCGAGGGGGTTCCGGACAACCCGCGGGGCTGGCTGATCCGCGTCGGGTCCCGCCGGCTGACCGATCTGCTGCGCAGCGAGTCGGCCCGGCGGCGCCGCGAGGAGAACGCGGCACAGCTGTCCGCACCGGAGGAATTCGTTGCTTCAGGCCCGGAGATCGACGATCCGGGCGGCCGGGACGACACGCTGACGCTGCTGTTCCTGTGCTGTCACCCGGCCCTGTCGCCGGCCTCGCAGATCGCGCTGACGCTGCGCGCGGTCGGTGGTCTCACCACTGCGCAGATCGCGGCCGCGTTCCTGGTGCCGGAGGCAACCATGGCGCAGCGGATCAGCCGGGCGAAGCGCAGTATCAAACAGGCGGGCAGTACGTTCGAGCTGCCGCCCGAGGCGGAGCGGGACGAGCGGATGGGCGCCGTACTGCACGTCCTCTACCTGATCTTCAACGAGGGCTACACCGCCTCATCCGGTACGTCGTTGCACAGCGCGGAGCTCACCACCGAGGCGATCCGGCTGGTGCGAGGCGTGCGCAAGCTGCTGCCGGACGACGGAGAGGTGGCCGGGCTGCTGGCACTCATGCTCCTCACCGACGCACGTCGGCCGGCTCGGACCGGTGTGGAGGGCGCACTGGTGCCGTTGGCGGACCAGGACCGCTCGAAGTGGAACAAGGCTGCGATCGTCGAGGGCGAAGCACTGGTGACGGATGCGCTGTCGCGCACGCAGCTAGGGCCGTACCAGGTTCAGGCCGCGATCGCTGCGGTGCATGACACCGCTCAGCGCGCCGAGGACACGGACTGGCGGCAGATCGTCGCGCTGTTCGACGTACTCGAGCAGATGGTCGACAACCCGATGGTGAAGCTCAACCACGCGGTCGCGGTCGCCATGGCGGTCGGTCCGAAGGAGGGGCTCGCTGTACTCGAGCCACTCGAGTCCGACGACCGCATGACCGGCCACCACCGGCTGGAGGCGGTGCGTGCGCACCTGCTGGAGATGTCGGGTGAGCGGGCTGCCGCACGAGAGAGCTTCCTGCTGGCGGCCCGCCGTACGACGAGTGTTCCGGAGCGCAACTACCTGCAATCGAAGGCAGACGAGCTGACCTGAGTCGCGATGCCCCCGGACATGTGTCAGGTTTGAACCGTGGATCTGACCAGGGCCTCGCTCCTCCGCGAGATGCTGACCGGCACTGAGCTGGGGAGCCGGACGACCGAGTTCGCGCACTCCCTGCGGCGGTTCACCACTCGGACCGGTGGACTGATGCTGTTCGGGCCGGCCGACGACGAGCCGTGGCATCTGACCGCGCACCTGGACGACGAGCTGCACCGGGCCGGGGTTGAGGACATCCGGCCGTCGCTGGTCCGCTGGGCGCCGCCACCGGACGCACCGCCGCACCTGGCGATCGGACTGGATCGGCTGCAGGACGCGGGCCGCGGTGAGTCGCTACTGGTGGTCGCCGAGGAGAATCCCGCGGAGACGTTGCTCGAGCGGATCAGCGACGTACGACGACGCGGTACGACGATCTTCAGCATCGGGAACGGGGATCAGGAGCTGACGTCCCTCAGCCACGAGACGCTGGTGCCCGAGTTGCTGGTGCCGGATGGGTTCGGGTGGACCAGTCGGCGGATCGAGCTCGAGTTCGACCACGACGAGCCGCAGACCGCCGTACCGCTGACCGATCTGGAACCGCAGGCGGCGGAGGGGTTCGAGATGGCCCAGCACCTGGTCAGCCTGGCCGCGGCCGATGCGGACGCCGGTCAGCCCGGCTGGCGCCGCCGGCTCCGCGCAGCCATCGAACGCCTCAGTGGCGAACCGGCCTAGGCTTCCAGGTAGAGCGCGGCCAGCCGGGGCAGGCGGGTCTCCAGGTCGTCCTCGTCGTCGAAGTCGATCTCCTTACCGGCAGGCAGGGCTGGGGTGTCCGGGGTGTCCGCCTCGACGGCCTTCCAGTACGCCGCCTCGTCGCCGGTGACGTTCTTGTACGCGTGACTGCCCACGTGCAGCAGCCCCTCACCGTCGAACCCCTCGAAGCCCTCCGGCCGGTCCTCGTCGACCACGTCGGCGAGCGAGTCCGGCTCGGCCAGCGCCGCCTCCCAGACCTCCCTCCCCTGCGCGATCAGCCAGCCACGGAACGAGTCGAACCCGTCCTCCGAGGCACCCGAGTTGATCAGGTACGCCGCCGCCCACAGATCCCACCGGTAGGACTCGACCTGCAACCGCGCGAGCTCCACCCCGAACTCGGCGATCTCCCCGGCCTCTAGTCCACCCAGCTCCTTGACCAGCGCGTCCGCAACCCCATCCGGATCCGCGACGGTGTCATCCACACCACCACGCGCATCCTCGACCAGTCCCCAGAAACCATCCCTGTCCACCCCCAAAGCGTCTCACCACCCCTAGGCCAAAGGGGAGCGTTGATCAGAGGTGATTTACCAGACCTCGCCCAGTTGGGCGCGGTGTTCGGGGGTGAGTTGGAGGTGGGCGCCGTTGAGGGCGGTTTGGAGGTAGGTGGGGGTGCTGATGCCGATGATGGGGGTGATGGCGGGGGTGCCCGTGGTGAGCCAGGCGATGACTGCTTCGGAGGGGGTGATGTCGAGGTCGGTGGCTACCGCGGTGAGGGCTTCCAGGCGGCGGATGGTGCCGGGGTGGGTGAAGGCTTCGGGGATCGGGCGGTCCGGGCGGTTCTCGTAGGCGCCGGACATCAGCGGGCTGTAGGCGAAGAGTTGCTGGCCGGGGTTGGTGGCGGCGTAGTCGAGGACCTCGTCGGTGATCCAGCCGAAGCGGTGGTCGTGGGTGTGGTCGCGGACCAGGGGGCGGGGCTGGAGGTAGGAGTAGCGAAGCTGGAGAGCGCTCGGGCCCATGACACCCAGCTCGGCGGCGAGTCCGCGCATCCGCTCGTACCGCCACAGCGCGTAGTTGGACAGGCCGAGGCGGCCGATGGTGCCGGCTGCCGCGTGCTTGCCGAAGGCGGCGGCGGTTTCTTCCAGCGGGGTCGAACGGTCGTCGCGGTGGGCCCAGTACAGGTCGATGTGGTCGACGCCGAGTCGCCGGAGCGAGGTCTCCAGCGCCGCGTCGATCGCCTGAGCGCTTAGGCCTTCCGTGTGCTCGGGGTAGCTGCCGGGCCGGAGTGGTTCGCAGCCGACCTTCGTCGCGAGTTTCACCCGGTCCCGCACCCCTGGCCGCTGGGCGAACCACCGGCCGAGCAGCTCCTCGCTCTGCCCGCCATGCCCACTCGGGTCGTGCCAGAACGCGTAGCAGTTCGCCGTGTCGATCCATTCACCCCCGGCATCGACGTACGCATCCAGCAGCGCGAAAGACTCCTTCTCACCGATCCGCGTCCCATACTCCATAGCGCCCAGCGCGATGTTCATCATGCCGACCACCCAACGACCTAGACCGCTCTCTAGGTCAAGTCCCGCCGGTAGACCGTCACCGGAATGCCCTCACCGAAGCTCACCGACTGCGTCAGCTTCCACCGCGTCTTCTCGGGCGTCTCGCCGAACAACCGCCGCCCGGTCCCCAGAATGACCGGGAACGTCATCAAGCGGGTCTCGTCGACCAGATCAGCCGCCAGCAATCCCTGGACCAGCTGGATGCTGCCCGGGACCTGGATCTCGCTGGCCACCTCACTCTTCAGTCTGGTCACCACCTCACCTAAGCCACCGGACAGCACCTGCGTGTTGTTCCAGGGCGGATCGGTCAGCGTGCTCGAGACGACGTACTTGGGCATGCTGTTGTACTTGTCCGCCAGCTCCCCCGCGTAGTTCGGCCACGCCGCCGCGAACCCTTCGTACGTACGACGCCCGATCAGCAACGCGTCCGCCCCGAGCGCCTCGTCGTTCTTGAACTTCTCTCCGTCCGCACCGCGGTCGAAGTCGAACGTCCAGTTCGCGTACTTGAAGTCCTCCCCGCCAGGAGCCTGTACGACGCCGTCCAGCGAGCTGAACGTGGTCACCACGATCGTCCCCATGGCTCACACCTCGTGTGCGAACTGGCGGAGGGCCGGCGCGAGTACGGGGGGCTCGACGTTGTGGTTTTCGCCTGGGACGGGCTTCAGGGTTGCGGTTGGCAGGAGGTCGGCGACTGCCTGGCTGCCGGTGATCAGGAAGGGTGCGGTGGCGTCGCCGTGCATGACCAGGACCGGGACGTCGACCGCGGCCCAGCGGTCTGCCGGCAGTGGGTTGCCCGACATGGTCGTGCCCATGATCCGGCCGTCGTACGAGATGGTGTGCGCGACCTCCTCGACCGGCGCCCAGTACGGGCTTTGCCGGATCCCGGCGACGAACTCGGGCGGCATGCCGGCCGCGGCGGTCATGAACAGCTCCGCGGCCTGGTCCCGGCGGCCCGCCGCGACGAACGCATCGAGTTGCTCGACGTAGTCGGAGGGCAGCGGCGGACGCGAATCGTCGACCACCACCGGCGGCTCGAAGAGTGCCAGCGCGGTGATCGGCAGCCCGGCGGCCGCCGCGTCCAGGGCCAGCAGTGAACCGGAGGACCAGCCGAACACGATGGCCGGCTGTCCGGCGTCCTCGATCAGCGCGGCCAGGTCCTCGATCTCCCGCTGGATCGCGTACGGCGCGGTGTCGGTGCTCTCACCGCGACCGCGCCGGTCGTAGGCGTAGACCCGGAACTCGTCACTCAGCAGCTTCGCCACCTCGGCGTTCGACGGGTTGACCGCGCGGTGGGCGGTGGCGCCGTCGACCAGGATCAGCGGCCGGCCCGTGCCCCACGCCTCGAAGGCGATCGTCGTGCCGTCGGCGGATTTCACAGTGCTCATCGTCGTTCTCCTTCAGTGTCGTTCGGAACTAGACCGTACAGTACTCAGAGAAGAACTGGACTGTCTAGTATGATTTCCGTGACCACCGAGGAGGACGCCGTGGAGGAGTACCGACAGCGGGCTGCCGTCTGGCAGCCGGAGCAGGCCGCCCCCACCATCGAGGGCGAGGGCCGGACGCCACGCAAGCGCCGGGCGATCCTCGCCGCCGCGACAGAGGTCTTCCTCCAGCACGGGTACCTCGGCGCGAGCATGGACGAGGTCGCGGCGAAGGCCGGCGTCTCCAAGCAGACGGTCTACAAGCAGTTCGAGAACAAGGAGCGCCTGTTCGCCGAGATCGTCCTCGGCACCAGCGATCAGCTGATGGACGGACTGCTGCAGGCGTACGCCGAGACCCTCGACGGCGCGACCGATGCCCGCGAAGCCCTGCGCGCGCTGGCTCGTCGGCTGCTCGACAGCCTCACCTCCGACAGCGTGCTCCAGCTGCGCCGGCTCGTGATCGCCGAGGCCGATCGGTTCCCCGAGGTCTGCGGAGCCTGGTTCACCAGCGGGTTCGAGAACTCACTGGAGGCGTTGGGTACGGCGCTCACCCGGCTGACCGAGCGTGGTCTCCTGCGTGAGCTCGACGACCCGACGCTGGCGGCGTACCAGTTCGCCGGACTGGTCATGTACAAGCCGATGAACCGGGCGATGTTCGCCGGCACCCGGCAGCGGCCGAAGCCAGGTGAGCTCGACAAGCTCGCGGACCAGGCGACCGCGGTGTTCCTCGCCGCGTACGGCGCTTGACGCCTACTCCTCATCCCCGGCGGAAGGGGGTGGCTCTGTCCTCGATGGACTGGTGATGTGCAGGTGGATCCGCCAGCCGGCCCAGGCCAGGAGGCCCACGGGGATCGGCAGCCAGAAGGAGACGAGCCGGTACATGAGTGTCCCGATGAGTGCCGTGTCCGCGCTGACTCCGATCAGGACCAGCAGCGCTGCGAGACCGGCGTCGACGAAGCCGAGACCACCCGGCGTGATCGGGATCATCGCGAGGGCCTGGGCGACGACATAGGCCAGGAGCACCATGGAGGGCCGGGCGTGCGCATCGAGCGCCGCCAGTGCGGCGACGAGCGCTGCGTAGTCGAACATGCGGTTCGCGGCCGCCGCGAAGGCCGCAGCCCACCAGTGGCCCTCGAACGCAGCGGCGACCCGGTCTCGCTGCGCAACCAGCGTCGCGGCGCAACTGTCGGCGGTCACGCTGCGCTTCACGACATGGATGACGCGACCGGCCGCCCGACCGACGATCACCACGAACCGTTTCCAGGTGAGTGCAGTGAGCCCGAGACCGACGATGACGATTGCCATGATCAGCGAGACCAAGAGGCCGAGTTCCAGCTGCCGAGCGGGCGGTGGGCCGATCAGCACCGCGGGCACCGTGAGTACGGGCAACAGCAGCAGCACGCCGGTGGTGATCAGGCCCATCGCGGTCAGAGCGGAGGCGACGACTGCGGCCGGCTGCCCGGCCTGGATCAGAAGCCTGGCTTGGAGGACGCCACCAGTGGCCGCGCCACCGGGGACGACCTTGCTCGCGGCGTTCCCGGCCAGTTGCGCCGTCGCGATCGTGCCCCACCCCGGATGGACGGGTCGTGGCTCCTGGTCCCCGTGATGCTGGGCCAAGGCCAGTTTGGCGAGCCACCACAGCGCGGCGAAGCTGCAGGCCTCCAGGACTACGAGGACCGGGAACCACCAGGGATTCACATCCGCGAGGCGTGGCCAGGCTCCGAAGAGGGACAGGATGCTCGGCGCCACGATGTACAGGCCGACACCGGTGATCGCCAGGCCGACAGCGCGGCCGCCCCACCGCCGCACCAAACCCCCGCCAGCGACGCGCATGTCTCACCTCGCACAGTGACCCCCACTCGCCTGGCCACCATAGCGCGACAGGCTCAGAGAGTGCCTCGGGTCGAGGTCCGGACGACGAGCTCGGGGGTGAACGTCACCCGCTGGTGCTCGTGGTCCGGGTTCGAAGACTCGTCCAGCAACAGTTCGGCGGCGGTCCGGCCGAGGAGCTGCCGCGGCTGGCGGACCGACGTCAGGGGTACGGCGGCAGCCTCGGCGAACTCGATGTCGTCGTACCCGACGATGGCGAGGTCCTCGGGAACGCGCAGGCCGAGACTCACGCACTGCTGCAGCAATCCCAGCGCCAGCAGGTCGTTCGCGCAGAAGGCGGCGGTCGGGCGCCGGGCCGCCGGGAGGCCGGCGAGTCGTTGCCCCGCGCCCCTACCTTCCGCGACCGTCAGGGCGCCGGTGGTGATCTCGATCAGGTTCTCCGGCGGTTTGCCGGCCTTGCGGAGCGCGCGCCGGGCGCCGTCGCGACGGTCGATGACCTGGCCGATCGTGTTCGGGCCGCCGACGTACGCGATCCGTTCGTGACCGAGCTCGAGCAGGTGGGCGATGGCGAGCTCGCCGCCGAGGATGTCGTTCACCGCGACCGAGCAGTGGTCGGAGTCGTCGATGGAACGGTCCACGACGACGACCGGCGTACCGCGGGACGGGAGTTTGCGCAGGCGGGAGGAGTTCTGGTCGATCGGGGTGATCAGGATGCCCTGCACGCGTTGCTGCTCGAGCAGGTCGAGGTAGTCGGCCTCGCGGTCGGCGTCCTCGTTGCTGTTGCAGAGGAAGACCGACAGCCCGGCCGCGCGGGCCGCCTCCTCGACACCCTTCGCGACGTCGGTGAAGAACGGGTTGCCGGCGTCGAGCATCAGGTACGCGAGGATCCGGCTGCTGCCGGCTCGGAGCTGGCGGGCCGACTCGTTCCGCACGAACCCCAGCGAGGCCATCGCCGCCTCGACCTTCGCCCGCGTCAACGGACTGACCACCTCAGGCCGGTTCAACACATTCGAGACCGTCCCCAAAGACACTCCCGCTGTCGCCGCCACCGCCTTGACCCCCGCAGCATGCCGCTTCGCGGCACGCCGCCGCTTCCCTCCTCCTGCCGAGGGGGAAGAGGAGGGGGCTGAGCTCGCCGTTCGTGGTAGCGCCGAGGCGCCGCCCGCCGCGTCGGCGGCAGACCGGCTAGTGCCGGTAGGTCGACTGGACGAGTCGGCGGCTGACCGGCTGGCGCCGGCACGGCGGGTGGGGCCAGGGGCGTGGTCCGGGGTGCTGTCCGCCGGCATGCGTGACCTCCCCGCGTCGTGGATCGGTTTGAAACGTGTTAGCGGGCGAAGCGTACCTGCTTTCCGCTCGGTTTCCGCAGTAACCGTCCGGAATGGGACGCCAGGAGGTGGGCGACCTCTTGACGGCTGGAGGCGCCCGCCCTTACGTTCGTGCAATCCTCTTGAAACCTTTCAGCAACTCTACGCCCCGAGTTGGAGGTGACGATGACCGACGGCTCACCGCGTCCCCGACCTGTCCGGGGCCGGGAACATCGCGATGGGCCGCCAGCCGCTGGGTCGTTTCAACACCATCGACCGGGCTGTGACGGCCCGGCGGGCCGCCCAGCCGTTCGGCCGCCTCGGCGTGTCGACCGCCACCATCGACCAGTTCAACTTCTGAGGACCGCTGTGAATCGCTACTGCTTCTGCCTCCAGGTCAGACCTGACCGCTTGGAGGAGTACGTCGAGCGCCATCGGAACGTCTGGCCCGAGATGCAGGCCGCGTTACGTGACTCCGGCTGGCACAACTACTCGCTCTTCCTCCGCGACGACGGCCTGCTGATCGGGTACGTCGAGTCCGACGACCTGGAGGCGGCGCAGAAAGCGATGGCGGCGACCGAGGTCAACACCCGCTGGCAGGCGGAGATGACCGAGTTCTTCACTCGCCAAGGAGACGGCACAGAAGACGGCCGGCCGCCGGACGAGTCGTTCCTGCTGCTACCCGAGATCTTCCACCTCACAGCGCCATCCGAAGGGGACTGAACCATGACGACCGAAGCCGCGAAGGCCGCCCTCAGCCGCCAGGAGATCGAACTGCCCTCGTGGGCGTTCGGGAACTCCGGCACCCGGTTCAAGGTGTTCAGTCAGCCCGGCGTGCCGCGGTCGCCGGAGGAGAAGATCGCCGACGCCGCCGTCGTGCACAAGTACACCGGCGTCGCGCCGAGCGTCGCGCTGCACATCCCGTGGGACAAGGTGAACGACTACGCAGCCCTGTCGGCGTACGCGAAGGAGCAGGGCGTCCGGCTGGGCGCGATCAACAGCAACGTGTTCCAGGACGACGACTACAAGCTCGGCAGCGTCACCAACCCCGATCCCCGGGTACGGCGGAAGGCGACCGACCACCTGCTCGAGTGCGTCGACATCATGGACGCGACCGGGTCCCGCGATCTGAAGCTGTGGTTCTCCGACGGCACGAACTACCCGGGCCAGGACGACATCCAGGACCGGCAGGACCGGCTCGCCGAGGCGTTGAAGGAGGTGTACGACCGGCTCGGTGACGACCAGCGGATGCTGCTGGAGTACAAGTTCTTCGAGCCGGCCTTCTACACCACCGACGTGCCGGACTGGGGTACGGCGTACGCGCACTGTCTCGAACTGGGGCCGAAGGCAACGGTCTGCATCGACACCGGTCACCACGCGCCGGGGACCAACATCGAGTTCATCGTCGCCTCCCTGCTCCGGACCAAGAAGCTGGGCGCCTTCGACTTCAACAGCCGGTTCTACGCCGACGACGACCTGATGGTCGGGGCGGCCGACCCGTTCCAGCTGTTCCGGATCATGAACGAGATCGTCCGCGGTGACGCGCTCGACCCGGACCGCGGGATCGCGTTCATGCTCGACCAGTGCCACAACATCGAGGAGAAGATCCCCGCGATCATCCGCTCGGTGATGAACGTCCAGGAGGCCACCGCGAAGGCGCTGCTGGTCGACCGGGACGCGCTGCGCGCTGCCCAGGCCTCGGGTGACGTGCTGGAGGCGAACGCTGCGCTGATGGACGCCTACAACACCGACGTACGGCCGTTGCTCGCCGAGCTGCGGGACTCGCAGGGACTCGATCCGCAGCCGGTCGCGGCGTACAAGCGCAGTGGGTACTTCGAACAGATCGTGAAAGACCGAGCCGACGGCCAGCAGGCCGGATGGGGAGCCTGAATCATCATGACCGACACTGCAGCCGAACTTGTTGCGCGCAGCAACAGACTGGGTGCCGATCCGCGCAATACGAACTACGCGGGCGGAAACACGTCCGCGAAGGGTACGGCGACCGACCCGGTGACGCAGCAACCCGTCGACCTGGTGTGGGTGAAGGGCTCCGGCGGTGACCTCGGCACGCTGACGCCGGCCGGTCTCGCCGTACTGCGGCTGGACCGCCTGAACTCGCTGGTGGACGTCTATCCGGGCGTCGACCGCGAGGACGAGATGGTCGCCGCGTTCGACTTCTGCCTGCACGGTAAGGGGGGTGCGGCGCCGTCGATCGACACCGCGATGCACGGCCTGGTCGACTCTCCCCATGTCGACCACCTGCACCCGGACTCCGGGATCGCGCTGGCGACCGCGGCCGACGGCGAGAAGCTGACCGCGGAGTGCTTCGGCGATCGGGTGGTCTGGGTGCCTTGGCGGCGGCCCGGGTTCCAGCTCGGTCTCGACATCGCGGCGGTCAAGCGGGAGAACCCGTCCGCGATCGGCTGCATCCTCGGCGGGCATGGCATCACGGCGTGGGGTGATACCTCGGCGGGGTGCGAGGCCAACTCGCTGGAGATCATCCGTACGGCGGAACGCTTCCTTGCGGAGCGTGGATCCGCGGAGCCGTTCGGTGCCGTGGTCCCCGGGTTCGAGCCTCTGCCGGAGGACGTCCGGCGGACCCGTGCGGCGGAGTTGGCACCGGTGATCCGCGGACTCGCCTCGACGGACAAGCCGCAGGTCGGCCACTTCACCGACTCGGACGTCGTCCTGGAATTCACCGCCCGGGAGAAGCTCACCGCCTTAGCGGCGCTGGGTACCTCCTGCCCCGACCACTTCCTCCGCACCAAGGTGCGGCCGCTCGTGCTCGACCTGCCCCCGACCGCCCCGTTCGACGAGGCAGTCAGCAGGCTCCGCGAGCTGCACGAGCAGTATCGCGAGGACTACGCCGCCTACTACAACCGGCACGCCTCGGCGGACAGTCCGGCGATGCGGGGTGCGGACCCGGCGATCGTGCTCGTTCCGGGTGTCGGCATGTTCAGCTTCGGCAAGGACAAGCAGACCGCGCGGGTGGCCGGCGAGTTCTACGTGAACGCGATCAATGTGATGCGCGGTGCCGAGGCAGTGTCGACGTACGCGCCGATTGACGAGCGGGAGAAGTTCCGGATCGAGTATTGGGCGCTGGAAGAGGCCAAGCTGCAGCGGATGCCCAAGGCGAAGCCGCTGGCGACCCGGGTCGCCTTTGTAACCGGCGGCGGGTCGGGGATCGGGAAGGCGATCGCTCAGCGGCTGGCGGCCGAGGGCGCTTGTGTCGTGGTGGCGGACCTGGATCTGGCAGCGGCCGAGGCGGTGGCGAAGGAGATCGGGTCGTCCGACGTGGCCGTTGCCGTCGGCGCCGATGTCTCGTCGGCCGAGGCAGTGGGAGCGGCGCTGCGGGAGGGCGTACTTGCTTTCGGTGGTGTCGATCTGATTGTCAACAATGCCGGATTGTCGATCTCGAAGTCGTTGCTGGAGACGACCGAGCGCGACTGGGACCTGCAGCACGATGTGATGGCGAAGGGTTCGTTCCTGGTCTCGCGGGCGGCTGCGAAGGTGCTGATCGACCAGGGCCTGGGCGGCGACATCATCTACATCTCCAGCAAGAACTCGGTCTTCGCCGGCCCGAACAACGTCGCGTACGGCGCGGCCAAGGCGGACCAGGCACACCAGGTCCGGCTCCTCGCGGCCGAGCTCGGTGAGCACGGCATCCGCGTCAACGGCGTCAACCCGGATGGCGTCGTACGCGGTTCCGGGATCTTCGCCAAGGGCTGGGGAGCGCAGCGTGCCGCGGTGTACGGCGTGCCCGAGTCGGAGCTGGGTGCGTACTACGCGCAGCGGACCTTGCTGAAGCGGGAGGTCCTGCCGGAGCACGTGGCGGCCGCTGTGTTCGCGCTGGCCGCTGGCGAGCTCACGCATACGACCGGTCTCCACGTGCCCGTTGACGCCGGCGTGGCTGCCGCCTTCCTTCGCTAGGAGTCTTGATGACCGAGCTGGACGTCCGCCCCGGGCTGGAGCGGATCACCACGCGCAAGACGCGGATCGGGCTCGTGGCCGGCGGGCTCGGGGCCTACTGGCCGCAGTTCCCCGACCTGCTGCCGCAGTTGCAGGCGTCTGCGCGGCGCGTCTCGGAGCGGTTCTCCGCGCTGGACTGTGAGGTCGTCGACGTCGGGTTCATCTCGGACGCGCAGGAAGGTGCTGTCGCGGCCGAGAAGCTGCGGGTCGCTGACTGCGATCTGATTGTCGGCTTTCTGACGACGTACATGACCGCGTCGATGCTGGTCCCGATCGCTCAGCGGAGCGGTGCGCCGGTGCTGTTGCTGAATCTGCAGCCGACAGAGGCGATGGACCACGTGACCTTCGACACGGGTGCTTGGCTGGCCTACTGCGGGGCCTGTCCGTTGCCGGAGATGGCCAACGCCTTCGAGCGGTGCGGAGTCGACTTCCGATCCGTGTCCGGTTATCTGGAGGACGAGCGGGCGTGGGGGCGGATCGATCGGTGGATCCGCGCGGCCGGGGTGCGGGCGGCGTTCCGGCATGGGCGGCATGGTCTGCTCGGGCATCTGTACCCGGGGATGATGGACGTGATCACCGACCCGACGCTGGTCTCGTCGCAGCTCGGCGGCCACGTGGAGATCCTCGAGATCGACGACCTGCGGGTCCGCGTCGAGAAGGTCACCTCGGCCGAGACGGACGAGCGGATGAAGCTCGCGCAGGACATCTTCGCCCTCGACGACTCGGTGAACGGGGACGACTTCCGGTGGGGTGCCACGGTGTCGGTCGCGCTCGACCGGCTGGTGGCCGACTTTTCCCTTGATTCGCTGGCCTATTACCACCGCGGGCTCGACGGAGAGACGCACGAACGGGTCGCGGCCGGCATGATCCTGGGTGCTTCGTTGCTCACGGCAAGGGGTATTCCGGCGGCCGGTGAGTACGAGCTGCGGACGTCGCTGGCGATGCTGGTGATGGATCGGCTGGGTGCGGGCGGATCGTTCACCGAGCTGCAGGCGCTGAACTTCAACGACAACGTGGTCGAGATGGGCCACGACGGACCGGCGCACCTGGCGATCAGCTCGTCCAAGCCGTTGCTGCGTGGGCTCGGGGTGTATCACGGTAAGCGCGGTTGGGGTGTGTCGGTCGAGTTCGACGTGAAGCACGGGCCGGTGACGGCGTGCGGACTTGGTCAGCGCCGGGACGGTTCGTTCAACCTGATCGCGTCCGAGGGCACCGTCGTACCAGGGCCGTTGCTGCAGATCGGGAACACTACGTCGCGGGTCGACTTCGGGTGCGATCCGGGCGAGTGGACCGACGCGTGGTCGGCCTCCGGGGTCGCGCATCACTGGGCGCTCGGTACCGGTCACCGCGCCAAGGACCTGGCCGCGGTCGCTGACCTCCTTGACCTCGACCTGACCGTCGTCTCCCCATGAAACGTGTCGCCGCGGTAGATCTGGGCGCGTCCAGCGGAAGGGTCATGCTGGGCGCGGTCGGCGACGGCCGCCTGGACCTGACCGAGATCCACCGCTTCTGGAACGGTCCGGTGCAGGTCTCCGGCACCCTCCACTGGGATATCCTCCACCTCTACCGCTCCCTGCTCGAAGGCCTCCGTACGGCGGGCGCGGTGGACGGCATCGGCATCGACTCCTGGGCCGTCGACTACGGCCTGCTGGACACCTCCGGCCGCCTCCTCAGCAACCCCGTCCACTACCGCGACTCCCGCACCGACGGCGTGATGGAACGGGTCCTGGAGAAGGTGTCCGCTTCCGAGCTCTACGAGATCACGGGCCTGCAGCAACTTCCGTTCAACACCATCTACCAACTAGCTGCAGAGAACGCGCTCGACCGGGCCGAGGTGCTGCTCATGATCCCGGATCTGCTCAGCTATTGGCTTACCGGGGAGGTCGGGGCCGAGCGGACGAACGCCTCCACCACTCAGCTGTACGACGTGCGTGCGCGGGGGTGGAGTGACGTGCTGGCCGCGAAGGTGGGGATCCCTCGGGAACTGCTGCCGGCGCTGCGTGAACCGGGTGAGGTGGTGGGGACTTTGCTGCCTTACGTGGTTGAGGAGACTGGGCTTGATGCTGCGACGCCGGTGATTGCGGTGGGGTCGCATGACACTGCTTCGTCGGTGGTCGCCGTACCTGCTGGGGATGAGCGGTTTGCGTATATCTCGTCGGGCACCTGGTCGTTGGTGGGGCTGGAGTTGGAGGCGCCGGTGCTGACGGAGGAAGCGCGGTCGGCGAACTTCACCAACGAGGGTGGGGTGGACGGGCGGACCCGGTTCCTGCGGAACGTGATGGGGTTGTGGATTCTGCAGGAGTGCCAGCGCGTCTGGGGGGACGACGACTTGCCGCGGCTGTTGCAGGAGGCGGCCGACGCGCCGCCGTTCGCCGTACTGATCGATCCGGACGCCCCGGAGTTCCTTGCCCCCGGCAACATGCCGCAACGGATCGACGAGCACTGCCGTGCGACCGGGCAGGAGCCGCCGCGATCGCGCGCCGCCGCGGTGCGGTGTGTGCTGGAGAGTCTCGCGCTCGCGTACCGCCGGACGTTGCGATCGGCGCAGAGCATCGCTGACCGGGCGGTCGACGTACTGCACGTCATCGGCGGCGGCTCGCAGAACGAGTTGCTCTGCCAGTTGACCGCCGACGCCTGTGGGTTGCCTGTACTGGCCGGGCCGGTCGAGGCCTCGGCGTTGGGCAACGTCCTTGTTCAGGCTCGCGCGTTGGGCGAGCCGTTGCCGGACCTGAGCGCGATGCGCGCCCTCGTCCGGTCCACCCATCACCTGCGGCGCTACGACCCGCAGGGCAAACCGGCCGACTGGGACGCCGCCGAGTCCCGGATGTTCGGAACAAGGTGATCCGTATGACCGTCCTCCCCCAGGAACTCCGCCCCCTCGCTCGCCGGGTGCCACCTCGCGAGATCAGCCACGACGACCTGCAACTTCTGCGACTGCTCGCCACCGGGCTGCCGGTCGACGCGGTGGCTCGCCGGCTCGACCTGTCCGAACGTACTGTCCGCCGCCGTACCCGCCTGGTCTGCGACCGCCTTGGCTTCAGCACCGCCATCGAAGCGATCGTTTGGGCCGCCCGCCGCGGACTGGTCTGAACCTCAACCCGGACCGGCTTCGGCGTTAGGCCGAGGCAGGTCCGGGTACCGGGGGTTCTGGACATCGAGCCTTGGAGGGGCGATGGACGGAATGACCATTTTGTGGATTGTTGTGGCTGTTGCGGTGCTGGTCATCCTGGTGGCTCTGCTCGCTGGGGCCTCGTCGCGGTCGTCGAAGCGACGGGCTGAGCGGGAGCGTCAGGAGGCTTACGAGCACGAGCAGCAGGCCAGGGCTTCGGCAGTGCAGGCCGAGCGGCAGCAGGCTGTGGCCGATGAGGTCGAGGCGCGCTCGCGCAAGGCGCAAGCGATCGCCGATGAGAAGGCAGCTGAGGCACGTCGCCTCGCGGCCGGTGCGGCTGAGCGGCAGGAGGCCGCGCAGGAAGCCCGTGCGGAGTCGGAGGACCACCGCGCGCAGGCAGCTGACCTGACGCAGGATCGGGATCAGGACTGGGCCGATGGCACGCATCCGCAGGATCCGCGGACTGCGAGGCATACGAAGAACTGACGACGAGGTGGTGATCCCGCCGGCGCGGAGAACGCTCGGCGGGATCAGTGCGTTCAGATCAGGTAGCGGAACTCCGGTGAGTTCGGGTTGATGCGTTCGATCTCGAGCGGTGCCGCGTCCATCCGTGCCTTCAGTCCCTCGAGATCGCCCGGCCGGCTGATCTCGATGCCGACCAGTGCCACACCCGTCTCGCGGTTGTTGCGCTTCACGTACTCGAACAGCGTGATGTCGTCATCCGGGCCGAGCGCCTCGTCCAGGAACTGGCGGAGTGCGCCCGGCTCTTGTGGGAACGTCACCAGGAAGTAGTGCTTGAGCCCTTCGTGCACAAGCGATCGCTCGAGGATCTCGCCGTACCGGCTGACATCGTTGTTCCCGCCGGACAGCAGGCAGACCACCGTCTCACCCGGCCGCACCGCCAGACCGTTGCCCAAGGCACCTGTCGACAGCGCGCCGGCCGGCTCGGCGATCAACCCGTCGGTCTGGTAGAGCTCGAGCATCTCCGAGCACACAAGTCCTTCGGGCACCGACATCATCTCGACGCCGGCCGCCTGGACCAACGGCAGTGTCACGTCGCCAACCCGCCGTACGGCGGCGCCGTCCACGAAGCTGTCCAGGTGTGGCAACGTCACCGGCTCGCCGGCTTCCAGCGCCGCGGCCATGCTCGCCGCTCCGGCCGGCTCGACGCCGACGATCCGTACGCCGGGATGCCGCTCGGCCAGCCACGTCGCGACCCCCGCGACCAGCCCACCACCACCGACCGGAACCACTAGTACGTCGGGCGCCTGGCCGAGCTGCTCGACGAGCTCGACGGCCACAGTCCCTTGTCCTGCAACGGTTCTCAGGTCGTCGAACGCCGGGACCGTCGTGGCGCCGGTGGCCTCGCCTTCCGCGAGTGCCGCGGCGGCCGCGTCGTCGTACGTGTCGCCGGTGACGATCACCTGGATCTGCTTGCCGCCGAGTGCCGCGATCCGGTCCCGCTTCTGGCGTGGCGTCGTACGCGGAACGTAGACCTTGCCGTGGACACCGAGGATGTGGCACGAGTACGCCAGGCCCTGACCGTGGTTGCCCGCACTCGCGCAGACGACCCCGGCCGCCTTGGCCGCGTCGTCGAGCTGGGCGATCAGGTTGTAGGCGCCGCGAAGCTTGTAGGACCGGCCGATCTGCAGGTCCTCCCGCTTCAGCCAGACCTGCGCGCCGGTGCGTTCGGAGAGGCGGAGGTTGCGTTGCAACGGTGTACGCACCGCGACGCTGTCGAGTCGCTTGACCGCGGCCTCGATCGCTGCCGCGTCAAGGGCCGAAGGGCCTGTGACGGTTGTCGATCGAGCGACTGAACTACTGCCCTGCATGAGCTTCCTTCCCGTGCATTTGCACGATCCTTGCCGATTCGCTCGCTGCACAAGACGATTCGCGTCCACACTACGGACGGAGGGATACCTTTGCGCATCAGACTCTTGCACGATGCGTGAAACGGCCCTTCCATGGGGATTCTAGTTTTCATACGCTCACTCGGTGTAACGGCCAGGGGTCTGGACGGGATGAGCCGAGTAAAGCCGGTCAGAAGGACTGGAGGGCAGGATGGAACTGATTCCGTTCAGTCTGTGGGGCGACGCCTTGTGGTGCGGTCAGGAAGTCGTGCGGGAGACTCCGCACGAGCAGGCGATCCGAAGCCTGTTCCCCGACCCCATCCCGGCGCGTGGCGCAGACCTGGACACCGAGGCGGACCTCGTCCCGGAACCGCACAACCGGTTCGACCCCCGATCGATCGCCGTACGGGTGCAGGGGAAGGTTGTCGGCTATCTGCCGAGGGACGACGCGCACCGGTACCACCCGGTGCTGTCAGAACTGGTGGCACAAGGCCTGCAACCGCAGGTGCCGTGCCATCTGTGGGTGAGTGAGTGGGAGCCGGCGGACTGGGACAGCAAGGGTGACCAGGGCACCGAGTTCCACGCCAGCGTGGCGGTGGCCCTCGGCCAGCCGCACATGCTCGTCCCGGTGAATCTGCCGCCACCCGGCAGCTTCCACCTGCTGCCGCCCGGCAGCGGCATCGTCGTACCGGGCAGCGAGGTCCATCCCGACGTACTGGCGCCGTTCTTCCGGGCGGAAGGCGAGTGCTGGGCGTACGCCACCATGCATGCGATCGAAGAGGAGGACGGCATCCAGGACCGGCATCGGATCGTGGTCGAGATCCGGCTGGACGACGAACCCGTCGGCCGGCTCAGTCCACGGCTGAGTGCGGAGTTCCTGCCCGCCATCCACTACCTCAACGACATGCGTGCCGAAACCGCCGCACGGGTCGCCGTCCGCGGCGACCGCACCGCATCGGAGGTGATCTTGTACGCGGCGCGAAGTCACGACTTGCCGGCTACCTGGCCGGACGGCTTGACCCGCTCCCCGGTCGCGTCCCCACAATGGCACTACTGGGCCACCAAAGAGGCCAACTAGGCGGCTGCGCAGTACTCACCACGCCCTGAGGTGGGTACTGCGGAGCTACTTCAACCGTCTACCTGAAGGCTGCGGCGTTCTGCCGGCACCAGTCCGCGAAGGTCCGTGGGTCCTGACCGGTGAGGCGGCGTACGGCGCCTGTGCGCAGGCCGACCGTGTCGGCGCGCATGAGCTGGAGACCCTCGACGAGCGCTGCGGCCAGGGCCGGCGGGGCGCCGTCGGGGTAGCGGAACCGCACCGCGTCCTCTGGGGTCTCGACGGTGCGGACTTCGAGGTCGCGGCCGATGGCCTGGCTGAGGATCACGACCTGCTCGGCCACCGTGAACGTCTCGCCGCCGGTCAGGGTGTAGTCCTTCTTCTCGTGTCCTTCCTCGGTGAGGACGGTCGCCGCGACCGCCGCGATGTCGGCCGGGTCGATCGGTGCGGCACGGCCGGGGCCGATCGGGTCCAGCACGTAGCCGCCGTCCCGGATCGTCGGCAGCCAGTCGAACGCGTTGCTCATGAAGCCGGTCGGCCGGAGGAAGGTCGCCGGGATCCCGGCCCGCTGGATCAACTGCTCGCGCTCGTGATGCCAGTGGCCCATGGCGGGGATCGGTTCGCCGAGTACGGCGTACGACGAGAGGTAGACGAGGTGCCGCACGTTCGCCGCCCGGGCGGCGGTGACGACGTTCTCGGTGTGCTCGAGGCCGATGCCGGGCGCGAGGAGAAACACCTTGTCGACGCCTTCCAGTGCAAGCGTTTCCGGCCGGCCGAGGTCGCCGATGAGGTGCTCGCCGGGTACGTCGGTGCGTGGTGCGCGCAGGAGGACCTTGAACTCGGCGCCGCGGCGGTCGAGCTCGTCGACCAGGAGCCGGCCGACGTGGCCGGTGGCGCCGGTGATGAGTAGCATGGGAGACTCCTTTACCGGTTAACGATCTCTCTGGGAACGTTAACCGGTAAACGATCTGGTCGTCAATCTGGAGTCCCTTGATGCCTGAGTTCCTGGACCTGCACAGCAAGACGTCGAAGGCGCTTCGGGTGGCCGCGGACGCCGCCGTACAACGGCATGGGCTGCGGCTCGGGCAGGACCATCTGCTGGCCGCGTTGTGGGAGCAGGACGGGCGTACGCCGGGCGAGATCGCCGCCGCGGTGAACGTCACCACGCCCGCCGTCACCAAGCTCGCGACCCGGATGGCGGAGTCCGGGCTGATGGAACGCCGGCCCGATCCGCACGACCACCGACTCGTCCGCCTCTGGCTCACCGACGCCGGCCGCGCCCTCCGTAAACCGATCGAGGCCGAGCGTCAGCACCTCGAGGATCAGCTCACCGCCACGCTGACGAAGGCCGAACGCGCCCACCTCATCAAGGCCCTCACCAAGATCCACGAAGCAGCGACGGCGCTGATCAAGTGACGTACGTTGGCTCCATGGCAGCAGATGTCGTCGCACCGACCTGTCCAACTTGTCTGCCCGGCATCCTCACCCGCGTCGACAGCCCGTAGGCCCAGGTCGATGACCTGGGCCTGAGGCCTGCGTGCTGCTACTTGGTGGGTTGGATGTTCTGGTTGAGGTGGAACAGGTTGGTGGGGTCGTAGGTGTTCTTCACGGCGACGAGGCGGTCGTAGGTCGTCGTCGGGTACGACGCCCGGACGATGTCCTCGTTGGTCTCGCCGGTGAAGTTCACGTACGACGCCGCGTTCGGGCCGAGTGCGGCGCCCGAGGCGCGAGCCCACTGGACGGCCTCGTCGTAGCCGTCCGCGTCCGGCGTACGGGCGACCACGTTCAGGATGTACTCACGGTCGCGAGTGCCGAACGCGGTGGCGTCCGCCGGAACCCGGCCCATCGCCCCTCCGAGGTGATGGACGTGGAGCTCGGACACGCCGTTCGGCACCTGGGCGTGGGCCGAGACGAGCGCGTCGACGGTCGGCTGCTCGAGGTCGCTGAAGAACGCCGAGCGGAAGTAGTTCCGCATGCCGCGCGGGAACAGCGGATCGAGCAGCGTCTGCATCGCGTTGTACGGCATCGGGCCGAACAGATCGGCAACCACCGGCGCGAGCTCGCGGAACGGTTTGGTCGCCGCATCGCCTTCCTCGACCCGCCCTGACCACATGCCCAGTACGGCGACAATCGGCTTGCCGTGCACCTCTTCGGGCAGGAACGGCAGCGGTGGCGCGGTCGTCAGGTTGATGGCCAGCGACAACTCGTCGGGTGCGCCGGCGGCCGCCGTACCGAAGCCGCGCAGTACGTCGGCTGCGCTGTCGCCCGGGTAGAAGACGAGACCGGCGAACACCGTCGGGCCGACCTCGTGCGCCTTGAACTCGAATGACGTGACGACACCGAAGTTGCCGCCGCCGCCACGCAACGCCCAGAGCAGCTCCGGATTCTCCTCCTCACTTGTGTGCAGGTACCGGCCGTCCGCGGTGACGATGTCGGCGCCGACGAGGTTGTCGCACGCGAGGCCGGCCTTGCGGACCAGCCAGCCGATCCCGCCGCCGAGGGTGAAGCCCGCGACACCGGTTGTGGACACCAGGCCGCCGGTGACGGCCAGCCCGAAGGCCTGCGCTTCGGCGTCGACGTCTCCCCAGACGCAGCCGCCCTGCGCCACGATGCGGCGCCGGTCGGGATCGATCCGGACCGAGTTCATCGGCGACAGGTCGATCACCAGGCCGCCGTCCGTCGTCGAGAAACCGGGGATGCTGTGACCGCCGCCCCGGACGGCCAGCGTCAACCCCTCGCTACGGGCGAACTCCACGGCCCGGATGACGTCGGCCACCCCGCGGCAGCGCACGATGAGCGCGGGTCTCTTGTCATGCGCGGCGTTCCAGATCGACCGTGCTTCGTCGTACGAAGCGTCGGTCGGGCGGATCAGCTCGCCACGAAGTCCCTCGGCGAGCTCACCGAGCGTGGCCTCCCCGAGCGTGTCCTGCCGCGCTTGCGTCGTTGTCATCTCTACTCCTGATTCGTCGAACCCAGGGGTTTCCCTGGACCCGAACGACAGTAGGAAGGCTGACTTCGCAATGGCTTAGCGTGACTTAGCGTGCTGCTGTCAGGGGGAGGGCGGCTGCCCGTGCGATGCCGATGCGGGAGCCGAGCCGGGCGAAGATCTCGACCGCCACCCAGCCGTGCCGGGACAAGGTCTCCACGTCACCGTCGTCTCGTGCGAGCTCGGCGGCGAGGAGCCGAGTCCATGCCTCCAGGCGCAGATAACCCTGTGGCCGAAAGGCTTCCACCGCCTGTTCGGCCAGCATCCGGGCGGCCTTCCGCCGGCCGGCGAAAAGTTCGACGACGACGAGGTTCAGCAGCGCGCCGGCCGCGCCTGGCACGTCGTCGACCGCCTCGCCGCGGTCGAGGGCGACGCGGGTGAGCCGCCGGCCCGTCGCGGGGTCGCCGGCCGCCGCGGACAGCAGTCCGAGGTTGGCCAGCGTCAGGTTCTCGCCGCGGCGGTCGCCCAGTTGCTCCCGGATCCGCAGCGCCTCGCGGAGATGCTCCTCGGCCGGCTCGAACAGTCCCTGGTCGCGCTCGATGCACCCCAGATGGTTGAGCGCGTGGCCGAGACCCGCCGCGTCGTCGACACCGGCGAACACCTCGACAGACCGCCGTACGGCGTCGAGCGCGCCGGCCAGGTCTCCCGCCAACCGGTGGGCGTCAGCGAAGGCCGACAAGGCGTAGCCCCGGCCGCGGACGGCGCCGACCCGACGGCCGAGCAGGAAGGTCTCCTCGAACACCGGCACCATCGAGCCGTCGACAGGGGCGAGCGGCATACACGCCGTCACGGCAGGGAAGAACGGGCCAACTGCCGGGTCGATCACGCTCAGCCGCTCGAGGCACTCGGCGAACCGTTGCTGTGCCGGTTTCACGTCCTCGCGGAACAACGCGGCCATCGCGGCCAACTGCTGGGCGGAGGCGGCGACGGGTGCCGCTCCCAGGAAGTCGGCCTGCGCGAGCGTTTCCATGGCGGTCTGTTCGATCTCGTTGAGGTCTCCGCTGCCGAGGAGAAGCGTGCCGCGCAGGACCCGGGCGGACACGATGTCGGTGGGATCGTCGGACTGCTCGGCGACGGCGACAGCCTGGTCTCCGAGCCCCGGGAGCCGGTCGCTCAAACCACTCCGGGCGTCGAGAACCGCGAGTGCGAAGATCGCCCGGACCCGATCCCGGGACGGTACGACGGCCACGTCGAGAATGCGTTCCAGCCAGCCGGCTCCTTCGGCGAAATGACCCCGCGCCAGCCAGTACTGCGACAGGTTCACCCCCAGCAGCAGGGCCTGTTGGTGATCGTGACGCACCGCCCACGCGAGCGCCGCGCGGAGGTTGTCGTGGTCGACGTCGAGCGACTGTGGACGTTCGACGACAACGCTGGACCGTTCCGGATCCTGGGCGCAGGCCAACTCCAGGAAGTGCTCGAAGTGCGCTGTCTCCAGCGGTTCGACCTCGTGCGCGGCGACGAGTCGCTCCCGCGCAAACTGCCTGATGGTCTCCAGCAGGCGATAGCGCGAACGCGGACCGTCGTGGTCGACCTGCAAGAGGGACTTGTCGACCAGGCGACCGAGGCCGTCCAGCACGTCCGCGGCGGGAATCCGATCGTCCGCGCACACCTCCTCGGCCGACGGCAACGAGAAGCTGCCGGCGAAGACCGCGAGCCGCCGCAGCAGGATCTGCTCGTCGTCCGAGAGCAACGCGTGGCTCCACTCGAGCGCGGCCCGCAACGTTGCATGCCGAGTGATCTCGCCGTGCCGGCCGAGCAACGGAAGAGCCTGGCTCAACCGCTCGGCGATCTCCGCCGCCTCCAGGTGCGATGCGCGGGCGGCGGCCAGTTCCAACGCCAGTGGAATGCCGTCGAGACGACGGCAGATCTCCACGATGGGCGCGGCGTTGTCCGCATCGAGGACGAAGCCGGGCCGGACGTCCTGGGCCCGGTCGACGAAGAGCCGTACCGAAGCCAGCGTCCCGAGCCGGCTCAGGTCACCGGCATCCTCAGGCTCCGGCAGCTCGAGTGAGGGCACCCGGAAGGTCACCTCGCCCGGCGTGTGCAGAGGCTCGCGGCTCGTCGCGAGCACGGTGACGCCAGGGCAGCTTCGCAGTACTGCGCTCGCGAGTCCGGCGCAGGCAGCGAGCAGGTGTTCGCAGCTGTCCAGAACGAGGAGGAGGTTTCGTGGAGCCAAGCGGGTGATCAGTGTGCGCAATGGGTCCGAGCCCGCTGCGGGATCCAGTCCCAATGCGGCCGCGACCGTGTCGGGCACGAGCCGCGGATCTGCCACCGGGACCAGGTCGGCGATCCAGATGCCATCGGCGTACGCATCGAGCAGCCGCCTCGCAGCCTCCTCCGCAAGTCGCGTCTTGCCCGCACCGCCGACTCCCGTGAGCGTGACCAACCGGCCCCGGTCCAGCAGGCGATGGAGGTCGGCGATCTCGCGCTCGCGTCCGACGAAGCTCGTCAGGGCGGGGGCGAGGTTGTGGCGGGGCCGGTTCTCCTCGTCGTTTCCTGTCAGGAGGTCGCGGTAGACGCGTTGGGTCTCCGGATCCGGATCGGTGCCGTACGTCGTACGCAGGTCGGTGCGGAGGCGTTCGTACTGGGCCAAGGCCTCCGATGATCGGCCCATCGCCGCATGACGCCGCATCAGGTCGCGGACGGCGCGCTCGTGGAGTGGGTCGATGGCGAGGGCGCGTTGCAGGGCGTCGAGCGCCTCTACGTCGTTCTCCGTCGCCTCCGCCAGGTCCACGAGGAGATCGCAGAAGGTCGCCCGGAGTTCCTCCCGCGGCCGGTCGGCCCAGTCCTCGAACCGGTCCTCGGGGAGCAGATCTCCGGCGTACGCGGCGACCGCGGCGCGCAGGTCGGCGAGGTCACCGCTGGTCCGCCCGAGCGCGGCCAACTGCTCGAACGTCCGTACGTCGACCTCGACGAGACCGTCCGCGAGCAGGACTACGAAGTCGTCGCGCAACTCGAGCAGACCGTTGCTCGGCTCGTCACCGGCGAGCGCCCGACGGGCGACGTGCAGCGCCTGGTGGAGATTGTTGACCGCGGACGTCGGAGCCCGATCGGGCCACAACGCCTCGAGCAGTACGTCGCGATGCAGCCGCTGATCCCGTGTCAGCGCGAGCAGCTTGACCAGCGTCCGCGCCTTCCGCAGACGCCAGACGTGGCCATCGACGGGTTGTCCCCCTCGATCGACCCCGAAACCTCCGAGCAGCCGGATCCGCACCAATCGCCCTCCCCGATGAGCGTAGACACAGATCCCTACGTCGCAACCACCTTCTCGGTTCAGCCTGTGTGCGTCGAGTAGACCAGCGCAACGGTTCCGGAGGGGTAGGACCGCGCGCTGTTCAACGTCAGCTTCCTGCGTTCGCCCACCTCGGAGAACATCGATCCGCCGCGACCGACGATCGCGGGGTTGAGCTTGAGCCAGTACTCGTCCACGAGATCGGCGGCGACGAGCGAGCGTACGGTCTGTACTCCTCCGAACACGACCAGGCCGCCGCCGGTGGACTCCTTGAACTGGCGAACCTGGTCCGCTCCGTCGCCGGCGGCCAGGGTCGAGTTCTCCCAGGCGCTGACGTCGAAGCTCTTGTCCGATGACAGGACGAACTTCGGCGTTGTATTGAGCCACGCAGCCAGGTCGCCCTCGGTGGTCGTCCAGTAGGCGGCCGACGGTCCGAACGACTTGCGGCCCCAGATGATCGTGTCCGCAACGGACATCAGCTCGCCGGTCAGCTCGCTCGTCAGTTGCGGGTCATCGGCCATGAAGTCGAGGTCGTTGTCCGGTCCGGCCATGAATCCGTCGAGGGTCATGTCGCTGAAGACGATCAGTGGTCGCATGGTCTCCTCCTTGGGCTCTATCTCCCCAATCTCCCAGACGACGGATTCAATCCGCTTTCAGCGATCCGGCCAACTGCGATGCATCGGGCCAGGCCATCCGTTGGCACTTCGGAGTGCCGTTGAGTCGAGTCGGATCTCCGCCAGGCGGTGGTACGGCGGCCGTTTCTACCGAGCTGCCTCCCGCCGCCCGGTAGAAGTGCTGCGCGTCTGTGTTCTGCTGCAACACCCACAGGTACATCGCGTTGCTGTTCGCCTCGCCGATGACCGCGTTTGCGGCGCGGGCCAGAAGCTGAGTGCCGATCCCGGTACGGCGTTGCCGATAGTCAACATGCAGATTGTCGACAAGGCTGCCCCACCGCGGATCCTTGTCGAACTCGACGTGGACGAAGCCCGCCAGTTGGTCGTCGTACTCGGCGAGGATGGTCGCGGACCTGGCCGGCGCCGCCAGCCGTCCTGACCAGACCGACCGACGATCGGTGTCGATGTCCCCATCGAGGAACGAATCCGCATACGCGCCCCGGTAGTGCCGACGCCAGCTATCGGCGTGCAGAAACGCGACCTGGTCGGCGTCCTCCGCCCCGGCCGAACGGAACCGCAACGATGCCATGCCAAACCTCCCACTCGCGGCTTGCCCGGCACTCCTGCGCCGAGCCTGGTCCTCACCCGGGGCACCCCACCCACGAACGGAGGGTTGCCGGCCAGCAAGCCGGGGCTAAACGCTGACACTCATGACCAACGCCAAACCGTACCAGCGCCTCTTGAGGCCCCACTACCAACTACTGGTTCCTTCTCAAATCAGCCGCGAAGTGACTCGGTCAGCGGGGGTTGTTGGTGCGCCAGGCGGCGTAGTCGGCGACTGACTTGGCGACGTCGAAGGTGGGCTCGAAGCCGGTGTCGTGGGTGAGCCGGGTGATGTCGAGGTACGGGTCTGCGCCGGGACCGGCCTGGCGCCCGGGCAGGAGGTCGAGCTTCAGGCCAGGCGTGATCGCCTGCAGGGCTTCTGCGAACTCGCGGTTGGTGTACGGCCGGCCGCTGGACACGTTGTAGGTGTCGTGCCGCAACGTCTCCGCGGTCGTCAGGAGGGCGATCGCGCGCCCGGCGTCCGACGCGTAACAGCAGTCGCCGCCGTCGTCGGCGTACAGCGGCTTCGGTTGCTCACCGCGGAGTACGGCGCTGATGTACGGCGGAATGTAGAAGAACGGTGATTCCGGATCGACGAGCGGTCCCCAGATGGTCCCGATCCGGAGTACGACCGGCTGGACACCGCTGCCCTGGAGGCTGTGCGTGGTCAGCGGCTCCACGGCCTTCTTGAACGCGATGATCAGGTGCGGCAGTTGCGCGGTCGGCAGCGGGAGCTCTTCGTGCCAGGGGATCTCGGTCCGGCCGACGTACGCGCCAAGGCTGCTCGCGACAGCGAACCGGCGGACTCCCCACGTGCGGGCGGCGTCCAACGCGTTGAGCAGGCCGGTCACGTCCGTACGGAAGAAGTCGACCGGGTCCTCGTCGGGGATGCTGCCGGCGAGATGAACGATGTCGCTGATGTCATGGCGTTCGCCCAGGGCGAGGAAGGCTTCCCGGTCGGTGACGTCGAGGGATTCCACGGTGACCTGGCCGGCGAGGAATGACGGGACCTCGGTACGGCGGTGTGTCGTGACGACGACCTCATGTCCGAGATCCAGGAGGGCTTGGGCGGTGTGGGCACCGATCATGCCCAGGCCGCCCGTGACGAGGATCATCGGACCACCTCGTAATGGAGGTGCGTGACACCGGGTGCCGGGATGGCCTCCACCAGCCGGAGCCGCACGTGCTTCGGGACCTCCTGGAAGAAGCTGCGACCGCCGCCGAGCAGGATCGGCACCTGATGCAGGATCACCTCGTCGACAAGGTCCGCCGCCAGGGCCGAGGTCAGTGCGCCGCCGCCCATGACCGCGACATCCTTGTCCCCGGCAACCTCCCGCGCCGCCGCGATCGCGTCCTCGATCCCCGTGGTGACGAGCGTCTGCTTCTCGCTGATCTCAGGCGCTGGCCGGTGGCTGAGCACGAACAGCGGTGCCGTCGGATGCGGCCCGTCGCCTCCCCAGTGGCTCGAGTGCTCGTACGTCGTACGCCCGGAGACGGTCGCCCCCACCCGCGCCGCGATGATGTCGAAGAACCTGGCGCTCGGCTCACTCAACTTGAACCCGCCGAACAGCTCGCTCGGCGTTTCCCCGTCGAAGTACCAGTCGAAGAGCATCCCCGCATCACCAAGCCCACGCCCGAACTCGTCAGCCCCATCGGGAGTCCGCCCACTGATATACCCATCAACCGATACAGCGTGCGCACTGAACACCTTGCTCATATCACTCCTCCGCTAGACCATCACAAGCCCGAACCTACGAGCGGACCCCACCAAGTCTTGAACGAATCCAGCAGATCCACCCCCGTGCCCCTGAACCACTTCGGCGATCGATCAGGACGTCTTGGGCGTGATCGGCCTCCACAAGCGCACCTCGTCGAAGACCAAGCCATCGCGATCGCGGAAGCCACCAGGCAACCGACCCCACAGCTGGAATCCGAGGCCGAGGTAGGCCTGCTCAGCATGGGTTCCCCTCGTATAGATGCGCTCGCCTGACCGCGGCCAAGGACTTTGTTTCTGGAGGGGTCTGTTCGGCGGCGGGGCCGTTGTCAGACGGTCTTCAGGGTGGCTTCGAAGTTGTGGACGAGGGTTTCGGCGGGGTAGCGGGATCGGAGTTCCTGGCCGAGTTCGCCGGCGATCATCAGGAGGTGCGGGCGGGACTGGCGGCTGTCTTTCAGGCCGTCGAGACCGAGGTCGACGGCTTGCTCCAGGTCGCCTTCTCGTCCCGCTATGAAGCCGAGGGTGATCCGGCATTCGGAGATGCGCATCGGGCTGACTTCGGTACCGTCCGGAGCGAGGTTGTCGTGGATGACGGTCTCGGCGTGCTGCCGCGCCATCTGGTCGTCGCCGCCGATGCGATGGACGTCCATCGAGTAGTAGTCCCACTTCGCGGGATCCACCTTGAAGTGATTGTCGGGCCGGTCCGGGTAGGGCAAGCGGTCGAGCATCTCGCGGCCGGACTCCAGGAGGCCTTGAAGGCCCGATTCACCGAGACGAGCCTTGGCCTTGGCTTCCTGCGCGATGAGTTGGACGTGAACGCTGGAGGTCTTCGCGACGGCTTGACCTTGCTGTGCCGCCGCGATCGCCTGACGAAAGCGCCCCTGGGTGAGGGCGAACCATGCGGTCATCTCGTGACCCCAGCCGGCGATCTCCGGATGGCCTGCCTCGAGCCCGAGTTGAAGCGCCGCTGTCCGGGTGGACTCGGCCGCCGCCCGCAGGCCGAGGTCGTACTCCACACAACCGGCCAGCAGCGCCAGCCAACCGCCTGCCACCAACAGTTCCTGGTGTGCCTTCAAGCCGACTGGACGGGTGAGGAGATCGCCGACGTGGTTGAGCCACGCATGAGCCTCCTCGCGTAGCTCCAAGGCATCGCGCCGGTTGTACTGGCAGCACAGCTCTTCAACTGTGGATCGCAGAATCTCCAGCGTCTGAGGCGTCGTGTCACTGGCCTGCATTCGCTGCACCAGCTCCGCCGTCTGCCACGGCACCTCATCCAGCTTGAGGAGCGTCGCGTTGCGCGCGGCCGCAATCAGTTCGCCTTTGGCCCTGAGCGCGCGATCACATGCGCTGACTAACCCATCTGTCGGCGTCTTCCGACCGTTCTCGATGTTGCTCAGATGCCCACGACTGAAGTGCGTGGCCTTGCTCAGGTCACCGAGCGACCACCCGCGATGCTCGCGGAACTCACGCAGCCGGTCACCAAAGGTCATAACCCAAGTCTCCCCCAGCTCCGTATTCCTGTCGCCTCTCGCCGAGGAATACAAGCGACTACTCGCTGTAAGCATCCGACGACGGCCAGGGTGTTCACATGCGGAAGAGCGAGGAGAACCGATCAGCGCTCACCCATGGACTGGTCAGGACGCCGGTCGACGATGCCCTGTCCCGGCGCCCTGACCGCACCACGCTGACCTGGCGAGACCTGGAGAAGGACGACAGGGTCGACCACTTCGAGTACGGCACAGGGACCGTTGAAAGCTCCGGACCCCTGTGGATCTGCATCGCCTGGGATGACCCGCGCGAGCGCTTGAACCACCACACCGCCGCGATTGCGCCATATCTGAAGTTGCTCAACTAACCGCTGGCATCACCTGATCGCATCCGACCGCGACGTTGACGGAATGCCTAGCCAAGTGGTGAGGGCTGTTTGGAGTTGCAGCTCGTTTGGCGGTTCGCCGGGGGTGGTGGCCCAGGCTATTGCGCCGTCGGGGCGGATTAGGAGGGCGGATAGGCGGTTGTCGTCTATGGAGTTGATCTCGATGAGTTCTAGGCGATCGCGCCAAGCGGATGCCGCCTTGAGGGTGGGGGTGTGGGGTGGGGTGAGCAGTACGGCGCGGCCTGAGCGGGTGAACTGGCTGAGTCGGGAGGAAGTGGTCGCGGTGGTGAAGGTTAGGTCGGGGCAGTGGTGGCCGATTAGTTGGTGGTCGTCGGGTTTGGTGTACGGGAAGGTGTAGCGGTGCGCGAGGCCTCCGAGGAGGCGTCCGAAGTACTGGTTGACTTCGCGGATGTCCATGAGTTCGGACACGATGTCGCGCAGTGCGTCGGTGTGGGGACCGGGGCGCATCAGGGCGGACTGTGCGCGGGTGTTGGCCAGTACGGCGGCGCCGGCGGGGTGCCGCTCTTCGGTGTAGCTGTCGAGCAGCCCCTCAGGCGCCACGCCTCGTACTTGCGCCGCCAGCTTCCACCCCAGGTTGACCGCGTCGACCAGGCCGAGGTTGAGACCTTGTCCGCCGTTGGGCGAATGCACGTGGGCCGCGTCTCCGGCAAGCAAGACCCGGCCGAGTCGGTACGTGCTCGCCTGACGGGCGTTGTCGGTGAAGCGGAGCGCGTCGCTGACCTCGGTGATACTCACGTCCACGCCGGCGACCCGCCGTACGCTCGCCTGCAGTTCCTCTGGCGTGACCGCACCCCGCGGTACGTCGGGACCCTCGACGAAATCGAACGTACCCAGCACGCCCGGGCCGTGGATCAACATCCCGCCTTCGAGCCGGCCGGACGGCGGGAGCTTGTCCGGATCGACGATCTCGACCTGGGCTTGGCGCGCCGTCATGATCGGCGGGGTGCCCGGGAAGTCGAATCCGGCCAGCCTGCGGATCGCGCTGTGGCCACCGTCGCACCCCACGACGTACGCCGCCTCGAGCCGTCGCTCACCATCAGGTGTGGTGACGGTGATCGAGACGCCCCCGGCGTGCTGGACGAGGTCGGTCACGGTGTACTCGCGCCGTACGTCGATGCCGAGGGCAACAACGTGGTCGGCGAGGATCCGCTCCAGGTCCGGTTGCCAGATCAGCCGCCCGGTGCGATCGGGCTCCTCCTGCAGCTCAGGATCGATCTTGTGGATCCACGCGAAGTGGTTCTTCGCGCTGCCATGATCTCGTTTCTTCTCGTCCTGCCGCTCGGGCTGGCAGGCCTCGAGCGCCGGGCCGAGTCCACGGCGCTGGAGCGCCTCGAAGGCCAGCGGACCGACACCGCGTGACTTGCGCTGGGGAGCGGGTTCGGCCAGCCGCTCCAGCACGAGGGGCTGGACTCCGGCGAGCTGAAGCTCGATCGCGAGCGTCAACCCAACCGGGCCGGCCCCGACCACGATCACTTCGGAGGACATGGGATCTCCTTGTTCTTGGCGGGAAACGCCAGTGCGGGGAAAAGTGGAAGGACCGACAGCCCAAGCGCCCACGCGAAGGTGACGCCGTACGCCGCGGCCGGATTGCCTGTGTGTTGGGCCAGTTGGCCCTGGAGGATGAGCACAAGTACTGCGGTGCCGATGGAGCCGCCGACGCGGTTCATCACGTTCAAGGCACTCGCGGCACGGGGAACCTGGTACCGCTCGACACTGCCGAACGCCGTCGCCATCCCCGGAGCCATCGTCGCGCCGATCCCGGCACCGCGGACGGCCAACGCGACGAGCATGATCCAGTTGGCGAGGCCGGAGCCGAGGAATACCAGCGGTACGGTGCCGACCAGGCTGAGCATGATGCCGACGAAGATCACCCCACGAGGACCGATGCGATCCGTGAGACGGCCGGCGACGTGCGAGATGGCCGCGGCACCAAGGGCCTGCGGTGCGAGTGAGAATCCGGCCTCGATGGCACCTCTGTGCTCGACCTGTTGAAAGTAGAGCGGGAGGACGAGCATCGAGCCGTACAGCGAGGCGCCGAGAAGGAATGAATTCGTCGTGGCAGCGGTGAAACCACGACGGGCGAACAGGCGCAGGTCGATCAGCGGCGCCTTCCTCGTGACAACCGCGTGCACGCAGTAAGCGCTGAGCAGTACGACGCTGCCGATCAGCGGGACGATCGCACGGACCGAGCCGGCGCCGTGATCGCCGACCGCGGACAAGCCGAAGATCAGCGCAGCAAGACCCGGTGACAACAGGCCCAGCCCAAGCCAGTCGAGCTGCTCGCGACCTGCTGCGGGCCGGTCCTCAGGGATCACTCGCACTGCCATCAGCAGCGCGAGCACCCCGACCGGCACGTTCACGAAGAACATCCAGCGCCAGTCCAGGTCCTGCACGATCACTCCGCCGATGACCGGACCCACGACTGGTGCGAACAGCACCGGGATGACCAGTACGCCGACGATCCGGCCGAGCTGATCAGGTCCGGCCGCCTGCGCCAGGATCCCTTGTCCGACCGGCTGCATCACTCCGCCACCGACGCCCTGGATGACCCGGAACGCAATCAACGCGGGCACCGACCAGGCGAAGCCGCACAGGATCGATCCGGCCACGAACAGCGCAACCGACGCCATCCACACTCGCCGGCCACCGAACCGATCAGCCAGCCATCCGGAGAGCGGGATGACGATCGAGATCGCCAGCAGATAGCCCGTAGACACCCACTGCAGCGTGGACAACGGTCCACCCAGATCGCTCGCGATCGAGTCGATGCCGACACTCACGATCGTCGCGTCCAACCCGGCCAGCACCGCGGCGAGGCTGAGTACGCCGCCCAACCGCAGCAGCATCGGGTCGAGCGGAACCAGCCCGCCTCGCCTCCCAGCCCGGTGACCGGTCTCCACTGGCATGCCGCACCTCCGTCTCTCTAGGTTCGGCAAAACCATATGCTCGACCTAATTTTATGTCAAACCTATCTATGGGTCGGACATAAATGCGCTAGGCTGCGACGTATGAGTGAGCGTGGGTCCGGACTGCGGGAGCGGAAGAAACAGCTGGCCCGGCAGCAGATCTCGGACGTGGCGACGGGGCTGTTCCTGGAGCGTGGCTTCGACGAGGTGACGATCGCCGAGGTCGCGGAGGCGGCCGGCGTCGCCAAGATGACGGTCACCAACTACTTCCCGCGCAAGGAAGATCTGGTCTTCGACCAGCACGTCGAGCTCGCCTCGCACGCCGCACAAGCGATCGCCGGCCGCGCGAGCGGGGAATCGGCTCTGGCTGCGCTACACCGTGCGTACTTCGAGGCACTCAGACGTCAGGACGCATCGGTCGGGCTGGCCAGTGAGGGATTCGTCAAGATGATCACCGGTAGTCCCGCTCTGCTCGCCCGGCTACGCGAGATCGACGAACAGCGCGAAGTGGCCATCGCTGACACGCTCGCCGCAGAGACCGGCACAGAGACGGGCGAAGACATCACCTTGGCGGTCGCCGCGGCCCAACTCGCCGCGGTTCATCGCGTCCTCTTCCGGCAAGCGTTTCGCATGACGCTCGAAGGCAAGACGCGTGCCGAAACGACGGACGAGCTCGCCGACCTGGCGCGCCAGGCCTTCGAACAGCTCGAACCTTCCCTCGGCGGCTATGCGATCCGCTGATCCGACAGCATTTGCTCAGGCGTCGGGCTTTGCCTCGATCGTGTCGAGATCGCGTACGGCGTACCGGTGGTGCTCCCACTCCTCCTCGAGAATCACGTGCAGGCAGGAGAGAACGGTCTCGGGGTAGTCGGGGGCGTGGGGATTCTTGCGCTGCGCGGCGAGTACCTCCGGTGTGACTGTGGCGAGGAAGTCGCGCACCATCGCGACGCGACCCGCTCGGACGTCGAGCACCTCGGCGTACGTCGGTTTGACCGTCGTGAAGACCGACATGTCCAAGCGGCCGTCGTCCCCCGTCCCGGTGTCTGTTTGACCGATCGGGTGGAAGGGCTGTTCCTTCTCCAGAATCGCCCCGCCCAGCCACATGTCCGTGGCAAGGACCAGGTGCCGCAGCGTCTGCGCGAACGACCACTCGCCGGCCACTGACACGTCGACCGTGTCGGCCGGCATCGCCGCGACGCGTTCGAGCGTGGCCGCCCAGGTGCGCTCGAGGGCAGCCCAGGCCGCGCGCAGATCGTCCGGATCCTCGGCCCGTCGCTCGGATCGGCCGGGAAAGCGGCGGTCGAGCTCGGCCTCGACGAAGGGGATCACGTTGACGCCGTTGACGCGGAAGAACGTCTCGCCGTCAGAGAGCCAGGGTGCGTCGATGTCTGCCGCGCGCACCTCGACGCCGCGCATCACGACCTCGGACAAATCAGCCCCGACGAACCGCGCCCCCCGCAGATTCGTATCGACGAACTCCGCGCCTTGCAGGTCATCGGACCGCGTGAAACTAGCCATGACATCCCCTCTCGCCACCCAGTTGCCGCAAGCTAACACGCCCCTCCGACAAGAAACGGCCGCATCAGTTGGCGCCGGCGTGGTCCCGATGTATCTGGTCCTGGCCCGGTCGCCTCCGAGGTAATAAAGGGGGTTGCCATGCCTGAGGATCTTGAGGTTGTCGTCGAGCCTTACGAGGACGAGCTGTCCGAGCGGCTGGTGCATGCGCGGAATGTCCTGGTGCGCCACGAACGGGTCCGTGAGCACTTCGGTGATGCCGACCCATCCGCTCTGATAGTTCTCGGCCCGACCCTGTTGGGGCGCAAGCATGACGAGAGCTCACGATTCGTCGCGATGGTCTTCGACCCGCGAGAGAACAGCTCGGTCGAGGTGACTGGTCGGCTCGACAGCGACGACGTCGAGCTGACGCAGAGCGCCTTCCGGCCGAATCCGACCACCGGCGAGCTTGGTGCTGCGCTCGAGGTGCTCCGTGATGACCCGGAGTTCGCTGAGCTGCGGGGCCGGGACGATGTCGTGGTTTACCAGCCGATGCCACCGCTCGCGGATGTCGAGCGGGACGACGGGACGACCCTGCGGCGAATCGCGTTAGGGGTGTTCGACCCGGAGGCCGAACGGCGCCACCGCTACGTCGCGGTCGACATCGGCGACCGGCTCGTGGAGTGGGACCCGGATCCCTTCCACGGGCTCGACGGGGACTGCGAGGAGAGCCTGCCGGTGGGCGTCGACAGCCTGCCTGACGCCGGAGGCCGTGACTGGGTCCGCGTCCGGGTACTGCGCGGGGGCCAGGAACTGTGGAATCTGGTCGTCGTCCGGCCGCGCGCGTCCGCACCTACCCATCTGGGCAAAGGGTCCGGCGTGGAGCTGAGGCACGTCACCTACCGCGGGCGGCTCGTCCTGTGGCAGGCGCACGTACCGATCCTCAACGTGCTCTACGACAACGGCGTCACCTTCCGCGACTGGCAGAACCAAGAGACCCCCTTCCTCGCCAACGGCTTCGACCCGGTCGGGCCGGGCTGGCGGGTGTGCACGTCCCCGCCGGCAACGATCCTGGAGTCCGGGACCGACGCGGGGAACTTCCAGGGCGTCGCGCTGTGGTACGAGGACGGCGAGTTGCGCATCGTCAGCGAGGTCCAAGCCGCTTGGTACCGCTACATGTCGGACTGGCGACTGCGCGACGACGGCACCATCGCGCCGCGGTTCGGGTTCGCCGGTACCCGCAATCCCCGGACCTGCATGCGACACCAGCACCATGTGTACTGGCGCCTGGACTTCGACATCGAGGGCGCCGGCAACGACGTTGTCGAGCAGCGCGGCCTGATCTTCCCCGGTCTTCCGCCGTGGTGGCGTCTGGTCCGGGAGACGAAGCGGACGCGATCGTTGTTCGCTCGTCGCTGGCGCGTGCTCGACGCCCAGAGTGGCCGCGGCTATGGCATCACACCCGGACCGGCGGACGGCACCGCCGATGCGTATGGCGTGGCCGACCTGTGGTTCCTCCGCTATCGGGCCACCGAACTCGACGATGGCGTCGGCGTCGTCGGTGGCTCACCAGCGGACACCCAATGCCGCCTCGACCAGTACCTGACCGCCGAGTCCATCAACTCCACCGACGTGGTCGTCTGGTACGCCGGGCACTTCCTCCACGACCAGGCGCACACCTCTCCCCACCAGGGCCACATCGTCGGCCCCGAACTCCGCCCGATCAACTGGTAACACCGCGAACATCGAAGACGGCTAGGTCGCCTTGGCCGGGGCGAAGTGGTTGGCGAAGTCGAGCGCGGTCTGCCCGAGGCCGCCGCGGCTCACGGCTTCGAGGCGGTACGGCGTTCCAGGGCTTCGATGATGGTGGGGCAGACGTCGATGTCGTAGAGCCTTTCGACGCTTTGCATTCCGCCCGGGCTCTCCGCGTTGATCTCGACCACCTTGTCGCCGATCACATCGATGCCGACGAAGTACATGCCGTCGGCCACGAGCTTCTCGCTCATCGCTTCGATGATGCCGCGTTCGACGTCACCGAACTCGAGCGGGACCGAACGTCCGCCCGTACTGATGTTGGCCCGCGGGTCGTTGCCCGTGGGCACCCGCCGGAAGGCGGCCGGCTGTCCGTCGCGCTCGAGGATCTGTCCCTCGAGCAAGAAGATCCGGGCATCGCCGTCCTCGCCGCCGTCGACGAACTCCTGGACGATCGCGTAGCCGTCCTGGAGCACGGCCTCCGTCATCTGCGCGAGGTTCGCTTCGCCGCCGGCGCCGATCATGAACACGTTCCGGCCCTTGGCGCCGTACAGCGGCTTGACGACGCAGTGCCCGACCTTGCCGGCGAACCGTTCGATCGCTTCTGGATCGCGCGTCACGAGCGATCGGGGACGAATCTTCTCGGGGAACTCCTCGAGGTAGAGCTTGCTCGGTGCGCGAGTCAGGGACATCGGGTCGTTGACCACGGTGACGCCGCGCGCCTTGAGCATCTGGCCGAAGACCGCACCCAGTGGACTTGCCCACGGCCGCTCCTGCAGATCTGCGATCGATTCGTTGCGCAGGAACAACGCATGGAGGTCGTCCATGACGATCCGTTCGGCATCGCGTTCCTTGATGCGCTCCATGAAGGTCTCGAGCGTGTCGTCTTTCGCGAACTCTGCGGCATGAGCCCGGGCCACCAGTCGGCCATCGCTCTCACCGAGCTCGACGTCTCCGACACCGACGTACCAAACCTCATGTCCGCCCTGGGCCGCGGCCCTCGCCAGCCGCGTAGTCGTGTACTCGTCGATCTCGGTAGCGACGTTGTTGACGAAGAATGCAAGCCTCATGCCGACACCGTTCCTTCGTACAGGTCCGTGACCGACGCGCCCGCACGCAGTCGGTCGAGGCGCTCCTGAGCGCCGGGCACATCCAGCCAGCGTGGGCGGACCCACGGTGCCTCGAGTACCTCGCGGTCGAGCAGGTCCTGGATCAACGGGATGTGGTCCAACGCGAGCTTGCCGACGAACAGGACATCGAGGCTGCTGCCCTCCGCGAGGGTCTCGAGCAGACGCGTGATCCCGCGGAGGTAGATCGCGTCCTTCACGGAACCGCCCCCGACGACGACCCGGATGGCGATCGACCAAGCGGTCCTCGTCGGTATCTGATGATCTGCCCGCAACGATTCGAAGATCTCCAGGAACTCGGCGCCGTCGAGCATCTTGCCGATGGCAACAACTCGCGCCGCGAGTACGCGGAGACGCCGCGGGTCCAGTCCGCCGGTCAGGTACTCGGCGAGCACGGCAAGACCCTCTTGGGTCTCGTCGTACCCAGGCAGTCCGATCGTCAGCAGGGTCAGGGGTTGCCTGGCGCCGTTCTGGTAGGTGACGACATGGGTGCCGACCTCGTGGTGCAGCAAGGGCTCGACGCGGTCCGACCTGATCGCGGCGGTTTCGGGGATGAGCAGCCGGCCGAACGACACCATCAGTTCGGAGATGTCGTCACGCACCTCGACGTGCACCGGGAAGTCCGGATACAGAGCACGGTATCGATCGAACTCCGCACGAGCCGCCTCCGCGAACACGCCGGCCGTGACACTGCGGGAGCTGGGAGCCTGGGCTGGAATGGTCTCGAGCAGTTCCTCCGCGGCGGACGCGAGGGGCTGCGCGATCCCGCCGTACAGTTGCAGCGATCCGTACACGAACCGTGACGTGTCGCGATCCTCCAGGGCCGTGATCTGTCGTGCGATCTCGTCCCGCTTCACCCGGAAGAGTGTGTGCAGCGCAGGGTCGGTGACATTCTCGATCTCGAGGCTGTAGAGGTCACGTCGCACCAGGTCCGGCTCGAATTCCAGCGGCCTGAGCCGGAGGGTGGGGGCCATCCCGAAGTCACCCCGTTCGAAGTCCGCCCACGCCTCTGCCCCATTGACCGGCGTGATGTTGAGCAGCAGATCCAAGCTGCGCTCGATGTCGGTGAGTCGGGCGTCGATATCGAGAGCAGGCGCAAGCTGTTCGGTCGGAGAAGTCACTCCGCAGCGGTACCCACCAACCACGACAACCAACCTGGGCGGAGTGCGTGGACGGTCGCAGAGCTGAATGGGAAGATGGCGCCATGGCGGACGAACCTGCCGCCCCGTTGTCGGGCGTGGGTGAGCACAGGTCGGAGCTCGGCAAGGAAGCCTTGACGATGGCCCTCTACGTGGCGATCTGCCTGATGGCCTCCTTGATCGCGATACCGGAGAGCGCCGCCGAGCACAACAACGTGTGGCACTGACCAAACTCCCCAACCGCGCCCCCCGAAGGCGCGGACGTTCAGCTGAGCGTGGTGCGCGCTCCGGCCGGTCCTCCGACGTCGAGGGTTCGCTGGATCCGCTCCAGCTTCGAGGTGATCTCCGAGAGCTGCGCGGTCAGCTGCTCGATACCCACCGCCTCCGCGGTCTCGGAATCCGCGATCCGCTCCTGGTGCGCCCGCTCCACGAAGTTGGAGGTGATCACCGCGGTCACGATCGTCACGAACGCGATTGCCTCCAGCAGGAACAGCGCCCCCACCAGCCGCCCAGCCGTGTTCTCGGGGGTCACGTCGCCGTACCCGACCGTGGTCACCGTCTGCAACGCCCACCACAGCCCCGTACCCAGGTCCGGGAACTCCTCCGGATCAACCACGGTGATCAGCACGCCACCGGCCAGCACACTCACCACCGTTGCGGCCACGATCACCGCCATCGCCCTGCGCACCGACAGCGGGGCGCGCCTGTACGCCTCCAACCGGCGCATCACCACCAAGCGAACCATGACGTCCGATCCTTCCTGGAACGCAATAATCACGATCGTCCCACCGATCATCGGCAGTGGCGGTCGGCGCCGCAGGTAGGGTGCTCCCACCATTCCGTCAACCGATAGGTGGTGCCGAGGTGCGCGGCTGGAACCTCGCCTTCGCTCTTATCCTCTGGGCCTACTTGTTGCTTGTCGCGCCATGGCTCGCACGCCGTAGCCATCGACTGCTCGTCCAATCGCTTGCCGCTGGTGATGCGAATGGTCGGATCCGTCAGTACACCAGCACCGCCGGACGGAACGTGGCAATCGCGGCTGTGGCAGTCGCCCTGGTGGTAACCGCCGATGGTGGTCAGCTCGAATATCTTGGTTTGCGGTCGCCAACGAACGCGGCCTCTCTTTCGGCGACACTGGCGGTCGCTCTGTTGGCCGTCATGGTTACCCGCTTGGTGCAGGTGCGGCGCAGCGGGAGGATCACGATGGTCTCCGGCGACAAGGTCAGGCCGTATCAGCCGGTGACCACGCTCGAGCGCGCGGTGTACGGCGTAACGCTGCTGGTCAACAGTGTCACTCGGCAGCTCGTCTTCGCCGGCTTCCTCGGCGTTACCGTCGTGTCGGTGTGGCCCGAGGCATCGGCATGGTCCGCGATCGGGGTTGCGGCGATCGTCGCTGCTGTGAACCAGAGCTGGCTCAGCCGGTCGGCCATACCGATGGGCGCCCTCGGTGGTGCGCTGTCGATGTATCTCTTCCTTGCGACCGAGAGCATTCTGCTGGGCGTGGCCTACTTCGTTGTCGCCGGTGCCCAGGGATTCATCGCACCGGTCACCAATGTCACGAGCAAGGCCGGCCCCGGCCGGTTGGACGAACCGGCCACCCCGGCGTGATAGGTCTTGCCGAGGAGGTTGCCGTTGGCATCGAAGTACAACAACGTGTTGTAGATCGTGCTCCCCGCGGCCTCGCGCTCATTGATCCCGATCACCAGATAGACCCCCGCCTGCCGAGCCGCTGCCCCGAGCCGGTCGGTGGCCTCGCTCGGTACGACGACGGCCTGGTCGGCCAGCATCGCGAACCACTGCTCGTCACCGTCCCAGATCGGCGGCCCGTCGATCCAGATCGGCGTACCAGGCACGAACGCCTCGGGAAACACGACCAGGTCGGCCGCCTGTACTGCGGGGTCGGCCAGCAACTCCTCCACCTTGGCAAGCGTCGCCCCGCGATCCATCAGCACGTACGCCGCTTGCACAGCCGCAACCGTCAATTTCGTCATCTCGCCCCCTGCCCCGACGATACGCCGCACGTCGCGATCACACGCACCGATGACGTCCGCTCATCGCAAGATCCGTGCGGGCGAGGTGTGGAGGTGATGTGTCACGGTCAGGGCGAGGCCTGCGAGGGCGCAGCTTCCCGCGGCGGTGAGGATGAGGGGGGTGTAGCCGAGGACGGTGGCCAGCGCTGCGGCTGCGAGTGGGGCGGTGGCGGCGGCGATGCTCGTGGGGGTGCCGAGGATGCCGGCGATGGTGGCGTAACCGTGGTCGCCGTACCGGTCGAGCAGGATGGCCGGCTTGGCGATCGAGGCGACACCGAATCCGAGCCCGAACGGGATCAGGCATATGGCGGCGCCTGCCACGCTCCGACCGGCGGCGGGGAGTAGTCCTAGCGCAATGCCTTGCAGGGTGATGATGACGGCGGTGATCGCGGTCATGGGGAGCCAACGGCCCAGGATGGTGACGGTGGCTCGACCGGTGACTGACAGCAGGCCGAGCAGCCCGGCCAGGGTCGCGGCGGTGGTTGGCTGGTGGCCGAGTCGGGTCAGGTAAGTCACCAGGTGAACGCCGATGACGGCCAGTGCCGCGCTGTGCAGTACGAAGGCCGTCGCGAGTAGCCAGAATCCGGGGTCATGCAGAGCGCGGCTGGGTGCCGGTCGCGGATGGTGTGCGGGCTGTGCCGTGATGGGTCGGGTACGGCGGAGTGCCAGCGCATGCAACGGGATCGTGACCACCGCGATGACGCCGGCAAGGATGGCGAGGGTCTGGCGCCAGCCGTACGCGTGGATCAGCTGGCCGGTCAGCGGGATGAAGATCGAGCTGGCGAAGCCGGCGACCAGTGTGATGCCGAGCAAGGCCGTGGTGCGCCTTTGCGGTGCGGTCGACGCGACGATGACCGCGAAGGCCGGCGGGTAGAGGACCATCGCCGATGCGATGCCGAGGGCAACGAAGGCGGCGTACAAGCCAGTCGTGGTGTGGACATGAGACCAGGCCAGCACCGAGGCTGCGGCGAGGATCGACCCGACTGTCATGAGGCCGTGGCCGCCGCGTCGGTCCAGCCAGCGGCCGATCGGAATCGCCAGTACGGCGCTGGTCAGGGAGGCGACAGCGAGGGCGCCGGTCGCGGTGGTGGTGGAGATGTGCAGGTCGGTGCGCATCGGCTCGAGGAGGGCGCTGAACGCGTAGTACAGAACGCCGTACCCGATGGTGGTGGTGACAGCGAGAGCGGCGACGACCTCGCGGCGGATTCCTCCGCGGCCGGCAACTGGTGTGCCGGCCGCGGAGGTGGTGGCTGTCGTCAGTTGCAGCAGCCTGACTGCTTGGTGGGGGTGTTGTCGATGACGGTCAGTAGGCCGCCGGTGATACCCGTCGCCAGGCCGCGCCCCGCCGGGACGGCTTGTGGTGCGGGGCCGCAGCAGCCGCCGGACTCCTCGGCACCGTCGCCATAGGCGAGGTTCGAGGAGCAGACTCCGGTCTCGGGCAGGTCCAACTGGACGTCGCGCGCGGCTTCCCAGTCGCCGGCGAGTGCGGCGACGACCGAACGGGCTTGCTCGTACCCGGTCGCGAGGAGGAACGTCGGCGCCCGGCCGTAGGACTTCGCACCGACCGCGTAGTAGCCGGGCTCGGGGTGGGCGAGCTCGTCGACGCCGTGCGGCGGAACGGTGCCACAGGAATGCTGGTTCGGGTCGATCAGCGGCGCCAGTGCCCGCGTTGAGCCGAGGATCGGGTCCAGGTCGAGGCGTAGCTCACCGACCATGTCGTGGTCCGGGCGGAACCCGGTCGAGTTCACGACCGTGTCGGCAACCACGCGCTGTTCGCCGGCGACAAGCTCCACGCGGCCGTCGGAGGTCGGCGCCAGTTCCTCGGTCCGGAACCCGCTGACCAATTCGACGCGGCCGGACTGCACCAGCTTCTTCAAGCGCGTGCCGAGCGCTCCGCGGGCAGGCAGTTCGTCGGCGTCGCCACCGCCGTACGTACGCGCCTGGTCGGTGCCGCGGACCACCCACAGCACCTCCGTGCCGGGGACCTCTTCGGCGAGTTCGCCCAGTTCCAGCAGCGTTGTCGAAGCGGAGTGACCGGCGCCGACGACCGCCGTACGGCGGCCTGCAAAGCGGTCACGGTCGCGGCCGAGTACGTCGGGGAGCGCGTGCGCGATGTGGTCAGCCGCGATCGACTCACCGCGGGCGGGGATGCCCGAGCCGCCGAGAACGTTCGCGCGACGCCAGGTCCCGGCCGCGTCGATCACCGCCGACGCGAGCAACTCGGACCCGTCGGCGAGGCGGACCAGGAACGGCGCGTCTTCGCGACCTGCGGTACGGATCCGGTCGAAGCCGACTCGGGTCACTGCGATGACCTCGGCGTCGTACCGGATGCGGCCGGACAGCTCGGGGGTCTTGGTGAGTGGTTCGAGGTAGTCGTCGATCAGGTCGCCGCCGGTGGGCAGCGTGCCCAGTTCGGGTTCGGTCCAGCCGCCGGCGCGTTCCAGCAGCCGCCGTGCGGCGGAGTCGAGGTCGTAGCGCCACGGGCTGAACAGCTTCACGTGCCGCCACTCGTCGATCGCCGCTGCCACGCTCGGCCCGGCCTCCAGGACCGCGAACTCGATCCCGCGCTCGGCCAGGTGCGCGGCCGCCGCCAAGCCGATCGGGCCCGCGCCGATCACCACCACCGGAGCTTCGGTCATGTCCTCATCCCCACTATCTAGAAGTTCATCTAATCAGCGCCCAGCTTGCCTCTTGATTAGATGGAAGTCAAGATAGATCTATGTCTAAACAGCAGATCGAGCTCATCGCCTCTCCGGCGGGTGGTTGCTGCGCTCCCATCTCGTCCGCGGTGCTCGATGTCGAACAGGCGGCCGAGGGTGCGGCGGCGTTCAAGGCGCTGGGTGACCCGGTGCGGCTGCGACTGCTGTCGATCATCGCCTCGGCCGGTGGGGAGGTCTGCGTCTGCGACATCACGCCCCAGTTCGATGTGTCCGGCCCGACGATCTCGCATCACCTGAAAGTCCTGCGTGAGGCAGGGTTGGTCGACTGCGAGCGGCGCGGGACCTGGGTCTACTACTGGCCGATCCGCGAGCGCATGCAGTGGATCGCCGGCCTCCTGGCGGTGGATTGACTTCCTGAAATAGCTCAGTGACCATTGAGTCAATGAACACTGAGCGATCTACCCTGGCCGATCGAGCCCGGATCCACGCCGCGCTCGGTGAACCGGGGCGGCTGGCGATCGTCGACACCCTGATCGCCGGTGACGTGGCACCGGGTGAACTCGGGGCGGCGCTCGACATGCCGACCAATCTGGTTGCCCATCACCTGAAGGTCCTGGAGGACGCGGGCGTGGTGGTCAGGACCCGATCCGAGGGCGATCGACGTCGTACGTACGTACGCCTTGTTCCGGATGCGTTGACCACGATCACCGCACCGGTGCTGTCGGCGCCGAGGGTGGTGTTCGTGTGCACGCAGAACTCGGCCCGTTCACAGTTGGCAGCGGCAGTCTGGTCGCGGCGCAGTCACGTCCCCGCGCTGTCGGCCGGCACCGAGCCTGCCGCCCGCGTTCACCCCGGCGCGGTCCGGGTCGCGCGCAAGCACGGACTCAACCCGGACACCTGGCGTACGTCGCAGGTCGAGGACGTCGTCCAGTCCGATGACCTGGTCATCGCGGTGTGCGACAACGCGTACGAGCACCTCCATCCCGACGTACGACCGCGGCTGCACTGGTCCGTCCCAGACCCAGCGCCGGCAGGTACTGACGCAGCCTTCGAAGCCGCCTACCGCGAGATCGCCGACCGCATCGACCGCCTCGCCCCCGCCCTCGCTGCCCCGGAGCGCGCGTGAGTGGCCCGGTAGCTCCGTTGTGGCGGCGCGCTGCGGCCGAGGGGCTCGGCACCGGGCTTCTGGTTGCGGTTGTTGTCGGGTCCGGGATCGCTGCGGCGTCGCTGTCTCATGGTGATGTCGGTCTGCAGTTGTTGGAGAACGCGTTCGCGACAGCGCTCGGTCTCGCCGTACTGATCCTTGCCATCGGGCCGGTCTCGGGCGCCCATTTCAATCCTGTGGTGTCGCTGGTCGACTGGTGGCTCGGACGTGCCACCGGGTCCGGACTGACGTCTCGCGATCTCGCCGCGTACCTCCCCGCGCAGGTCGGCGGGGCGATTGCCGGCGCCGTACTGGCCAACCTCATGTACGGCGAGACCGCCGTGACGTGGTCGACGACGCATCGCTCCGCCGGTCACCTGTGGCTTGCCGAAGTCGTGGCCACCGCGGGCTTGATTCTCCTGATCTTCGCGCTCGCGTGGACCGGCCGTGCCAACCTTGCGCCGGCCGCCGTCGGGGCGTACATCGGGTCGGCGTACTGGTTCACCTCGTCGACCTCGTTCGCCAACCCTGCTGTCACCATCGGCCGCGCGTTCAGCGACACCTTTGCCGGCATCGCGCCGAGCTCGGTGCCCGCGTTCATCGTCTTTCAGTTGTTCGGCGGCGTCGTCGGCGCCGGGCTTGTGGTTTTGCTGTACGCCGACGCGGGGCGTGCCGCCGACGACGTCGTCACCCCGCACCCCGACACCACCGGAGCATCTTCATGAGTAAGCCAACCGTCTTGTTCGTCTGCGTCCACAACGCCGGCCGATCCCAAATGGCCGCCGGCTGGCTGCGCCACCTCGCCGGTGACACCGTCGAGGTCCGGTCGGCCGGATCCGAACCCGCCGACCAGATCAATCCCATCGCAGTCGAGGCAATGCGCGAGGTCGGCATCGACATCACCGGCGCGACACCCCAGTTGCTCGCGACCGAGACCGTCAAGGACAGCGACGTGGTCATCACCATGGGCTGCGGCGACGCCTGCCCGATCTTCCCCGGCAAACGCTACGAAGACTGGGAACTCACCGACCCCGCCGGCCAACCGCTCGAGGTCGTCCGCGAAGTCCGCGACGACATCCGAGCCCGCGTCGAGAAGCTCGTCGCCGAACTACAGACCGCATAGAAGGACCACAAGGCTGTCGAGCACTGGTGATCGAGCCGGTGTGAAGCAAGCGATTGCAACAGCTGCGAGCGCTGTCGCCGAAAAGCTGTTCCCGCAAAGGTTTTCGAGACGTCTCAGTCTCATCGCGGTTTCAACCCGCCGGCCCCCGGGTAGGTCGGGTGGAGCACGGACGACCGGAAGAGTCTCGGGGACTGGACTGGGAGGAACTCTTGTCGATGCGGTACCCGACGGCTCGAACTGCCGATGAACGGCAGCAGGTGATGCCCCCTGATGGATTGCGCGTTTCGTTCGAGGAGCTGCCTCCCCGGGACGGATAGCCAAACCTGATGGATGCCAATGCCCTCCAGCAGAGCTGGGACCGGGTGACGGAGCACGGAGAACAGGTACCGCTGTACTTCTACTCGCACCTGTTCGTGTCCCATCCCGAGGTGCGGTCGATGTTCCCGCTCTCGATGTCGAACCAGCGGGACAAGTTCGTCAGTGCACTCGGCAGGATCGTCAGCCACGCCGACCAGATCGAGAACGATGCGGCCTTCGTGCAACACCTCGGCCGCGACCATCGCAAGTACGCCGTCGTCGCGGAGCACTACAACGCGGTCGGTGTTTCGCTGTGCGCGACCCTGAAGCACTTCCTGGGAGCCGAGTGGGACGAGGATCTCGCCGTCCACTGGACAGCGGCCTACCAGTTGGTCGCGCGGATCATGGTCGAGGCGGCGGAGACGTCCGAAGAGTCCAGCCCTGACTGGTGGGACGCCGACGTGGTCTCGGTCGAACGGCGGACCATGGACCTCACTTTGCTGACCGTCCAGCCGAGGCACGCGTTCCAGTTCCGCCCCGGCCAGTCGTTGTCCATGGAGATACCGCAACGCCCCCGGCTGTGGCGGTACTTCAGCCCGGCCAACGCCCCGCGCCGGGACGGTTCGATCGACCTGCACGTGCAACAGATCGACGGCGGCCAGATGAGCCCGGCGGTCGTGCGGTCGCTGAAGGTCGGCGACACCGTGAAGCTGGGAGCGCCGGTCGGCGACCGGCTGACCCGGTGGGAGAACGACGCGACCGACCTGCTGATGGTCGCCGGCGGAACCGGTCTCGCCCCGCTCCTCGCGGTCCTCGAGCAGATCGATCTCCAGTGGCAACAGTCGGGCACCGGCCCCCTGGTCCATCTGCTCCACGGCGTCCGGATGCCCTGGCACCTCTACGACCGCCCTCGGCTGCGAGAAGTCGCCGAGAGGCGGCCATGGTTCGACTACACGGAGGTCGTGTCGGACGACCCGTCCTATCCCGGCACACGGGGAAAGGTCGGCACGGTCGCGGCCCAGCAGGCGCTGTACGGGCGTACGGCGATGGTGTGCGGCGGCCCGCAGATGGTCGCGCACACGCTGGAGCAGCTGGCCGCCGCCGGGATGAGGCCCGAGCAGATCAAGTACGAGCACTTCTACTACGCAGCCGCGGACCAGCACACCGGAGTGCCGGCGCTACCAGGTCAGGAGACAACAGGTGACGAACAGCAACCACCGCCACGGCTCTCCGCGTTACCAGACAGCCCAGTCGATCCGGGACCAGACGTTCCCGCGTCGGATGAGGGGTCTCGACTCGGACGAGGTGTATGGATACCTCGATCTGGTCGCTGAGCAGGCACTGGCCAAGGAGCGAGAGCTCAGCGAGAAGCGGGCCGAGAACGAACGTCTCCAGGCAGAGCTGCGGCGCGTGCAGGCGGAACTGCAACGCGTGCAGGCGGAGCTCGACGAGCGCGAGCAACTCGGCGACCGAGTGAACGAGCAGGTCGTCCAACTCTTCAGCCAAGCACAGCTGGTGGCCGAGGAGATGGTCCAGGACGTCAGCCGGGATGCCCGTGAGCGCATCGGGCAGGCACGCGCCCAGGAGCGCAGGATCGTCGACGCAGCCATGGACTCGGCCGGCCAGCAGGTTCGCTCGTACGCACAGACGGCTCAGGCGCAGATGCAGTCGATCATGGAGTCGTTCGCCAGCGACGTCGACCGGCTCGGGACCACACCTCTGTCCGGCGAGCCGAGTTCTGCGGCGACCTATCAGGGCGACCCGTTGTTCGACGACATGGGCGACCGGCAGATCCGCTTCCGGAAGAGCGGCGGCCCGCAGTCTGCGGGCTCGGACTGACCGGTTGAGCGATTCGTAGCCAACCATCCAGGTGCCCGCCGGCCACAAGCCGGTCATCACGCTCCCGACGGAGTGATATGAAGACGCAACGTCAAGAGTTCTGCCCTGCCCACACGACCCCTGCCGACCCACCGGCGACGAAGAATCGCCGGCTTCTGGCCCTCCCGCTCGCAGTCGTCGGACTGGCTGTCGCCGGTCCCGGCGCGGTCGATCTCGGCTGGTACGTGCCGACCGGCCGTGCGACCGTCGTACTGCTCGGACTGAGCCTGGCCATCTTCTTCCTCGGCGTTCGGATCCGCGCCCGCCACAGCGTTGCGGTCCACGCCGGAGAACAGCTGCTCCAGATCGGCGACAGGCCGTGGCGCAAGACCCGGCAGGTCGGCCGTCCGGGGTCACCAGGTCCCGGGAGGATCCGGGCGACGCGGCGCCACCCGGTGAGCCAGCCCGCCCCCGAGCGAAGCCCCGCGAACGTCGACATCGAGGCGGTTCGGGCCGAGGCCGCGGCGTTCCTCGAGCTCTTCCGGGCCGAGAACCCCCAGGCCGGGTCGATCGGGCCGCGGGTCGCCGCGGTGATGCGCGAGATCGACCTGACCGGGACCTACTGGCACACCCCTGAGGAGCTGGCCTTCGGCGCCCGCGTCGCCTGGCGCAACAACTCACGGTGCATCGGCCGGCTGTACTGGCGCAGCCTGCAGGTGCGCGACCTGCGGACCGTGTCCAACGCCGGCGAGGTGGCCGGGCACTGCTTCGACCATCTGCGCGCGGCTCATAACGGCGGCAAGATCCGGCCGATGATCAGCGTGTTCGCTCCCGAGACGCCGTACCGGTCCGCCCCCAGGATCTGGAGCGAGCAACTCGTTCGGTACGCCGGGTACGAGCAGCCGGACGGGCGTGTTCTCGGGGACCCCCGCTACCTGACCTACACCACCGAACTGATCAAGCGCGGGTGGCAGCCGCCCGAACGCCCGGGAGCCTTCGACGTACTCCCGCTCGTCGTGGAGACCGTCGAGGACGGACCGAGGATGTTCCAGCTCCCCGAAGAAGCGGTCCACGAGGTCCCGCTCGAGCACCCCGAGCTGCCCTGGTTCGCGGACCTGGGCATCCGGTGGCACGCGGTCCCGGTGATCAGCAACTTCCGGCTCGTCATCGGCGGCGTCTCCTACCCGGCCGCACCTTTCAACGGCTGGTACATGGGCACGGAGATCGGGGCCCGCAACCTGGGGGACGGCGACCGCTACGCCCTGGTCCCGGAGGTTGCGGAACAGTTGGGGCTGGACACCTCCGACGAAGCGACCTTGTGGCGAGACCGGGCCTTGGTCGAGATCAACCGTGCGGTCCTGCACTCGTTCAAGGCGAACGGCGTCACCATCTCCGATCACCACACCGAGTCCCACAGGTTCCTCATCCATCTGGAGCGCGAGGAGCGGGCAGGTCGCCGTTGCCCGGCCGACTGGAGCTGGATCGTGCCACCGATGTCCGGCTCGCAGACCCCGGTCTTCCACCGCTACTACGACACCGAGGACCGAGTGCCGAACTTCTTCGCCGACGACGACGCCGTACGCCGCGGGCTCCAAGGCGGCCCACCCGCCTTCCGCTAAGCTCCTCGGCTTCGGTGTCGAAATGTCCATGCTTTGTTCGACGTAGGGGTGACTATCAATCACTGCCGACATCGTCCGAAGGAGCCCCACCATGTCGTTCCCGCGCAAGGTAGTCGCCGGTTACTTCCTGTCTCTCGATGGAGTGGCTGAGGCTCCCGACCGGTTCATCACCGCTTGGGACGACGAAACGGATGCCAGCGGCGCCAGGCTCATCGAAACCCAGGACACGGTCGTTCTCGGCCGCCGCAGTTACGACGAGTGGGCTGCGTTCTGGCCGGACAGCGAGATCCAGCCTTTCGCCTCCTTCATCAACGCCGTTCCCAAGTACGTCGCAACGTCGACGCCGCTCGAACGCGAGTGGACCAACTCGCGTGTGATCGACGGCGAGCTGGTCGATTTCGTACGGCGCCTCAAGGGTGAGCCGGGCGGCGACATCGGCGTCCACGGCAGCATTTCGGTCACGCGGACGCTGCTTGCCGCCGGCGTCGTCGACGAGCTCAGGCTCGTTGTCGCACCGACGATCGTCGGGAGCGGGCAGCGACTGTTCGACGGTTTGCCGCCTATCCGGCTCGAGACGATCCGCTGCACTGCCTCAGCTAGTGGCCACCTTCTCGTCGACTATCGCGTGGTTCACTAGGCGCCTAGCTGTTCCGGCGGGCGATGACTCTGGAGAGGCCGAGCGTACGGCCGCTGTCGGTGCGAAGCATCTGAGCTTCTTCCCGTCCCGGCGTACCCCTGTCATGGTCGCATGCGTCGTTCCATTGCAACCAGTCTCGCCACCCGTCGAGCAGTCGATCGGCGACCTCGACGGTGACCAGGCCGGTCTTCTCCCAGTGCCGGCGCCACCAGGCGGGGCTGTGCCAGGCGCAGAAGTCCCATTTCCAGTAGGGCTCGAGGTGTGGTGGCGGAAGCGTCTCGTACTCCTCGGCGAGACCGGGCTGAACGATGCCGAGCTGGCCGCCGCGTTTCACGAAGCGTGAGTAGTAGCCGAGATAAAGGTCGTCGGTGCCGAAGTAGTGGTAGGCGCCGATGCTGACGAGCGCGTCGAAGAAGTCCTCGGCGAACGGCAGGGCATGGGCTTCGGCGTAGATCGGGTGAACCTGGTCTTCCACGTGTGCCTCGGCCGCGCGGCGCGAGTTCTCGTCGGGCTTGACCCACAGGTCAGTCGCCCACACCTCAACACCGAACTCCTTGGCCAGGAAGATCGAGCTCAAAGCGGTTCCGCAACCCAGGTCGAGTACCCGCATACCGGCGTCGAGCGGCATGAGGTCGGCCAACGCCTCCGCCTGCCACACGGGGTTCGGCCCCATTCCCCCGTCGACCATCCACCGGCCCGAGTACCCAGCGGACCGCGGATACCGCTCGTTCCTCAGCAACACGTCAAGCTCAGCATCATCCACCCGACCGAAGTCTGGGCGACCACCCACAACCAGACAACCGGTTATCCGCCTGCCCGAATAGGGTGACCAATCCTTGCTACGCTGCGTCGAGCGTCAGAGCACAAAGGAGGTGGTCCACATGCGTCGTCTACGCGCGGTGCCGCCTCGCCGGGATCTCCAGCGGCTCTGACCCTCACCGGGGCTCACCGCATCCAACTTGTGCGAGGAGTCCTCCTTGAGTTCGATCGACCGATCTGTAGCGCTGAGCGCTGTGCGCGCGCTATTCCATGACTATCCGTGTGCCTACTGGGTGGCGGGAGGCTGGGCGCTCGACCTGTGCGCTGGTCGCGTACGACGGCCACACGGCGATGTCGATGTTGTTGTCCTTGCGCGCGATCTGGACCAGGTCGCCAGTACGTTCACCAGGCCGCGACCTTTGGTCCAGCATCCCGAGACGGGTGTCCGCCGTCCCTGGGCACACGGCGAACAGCTCACACCCGGCCCCAACGCGCTGGTCTTCCCCGACGACCTGCATCCTTGCCCGATCCAGATCCTCTTCGCCGCGTCCGATGCAGACGAGTGGGTCTACCACCGGGGTCGAGGAACGATCCGGAAGCCTCTCGCCGAGATCACGCTCACGTCGCCTGACGGCCTCCCGTACCTGGCTCCGGAGATCGTGCTCCTGTTCAAGTCACGCGGTGGTCGCCCAAAGGACGATGAGGACTTCGCCGACGTCGCCGGGCTGCTGGATCCGGAACGCCGACGCTGGCTCCTCGACCGCATCGCACCGCGCTACCCCGACCACCCCTGGCTACCGACCCTCCGCTAACCGCTTGAGCTTCACCGGCATCCACCCGCCGTGGGCCGAGTATCCGCTTCCCGAAATGTGTTTGCCCTGGATGGCGGGTCCTGCTTCGCTGGCGCTGTGACAGACATCCAGACATCCCGGCTGAGCTTGCATGCCATCGACACGGCAGAGGGCGAACGCATCGTCGCTCGACGTCCGGGTGACGGGGATGCCTGGGCTGAGGACTTCCCGTTCGACGGAGATGTCATCGGCGTCACAGCCTTTCTCCGAAGCACGGCCGCGCACGGGGACCAACGTCCCCTCGGGCACTACCGGATCACCCGCTCCAGCGACGGGAACGCCATCGGGGGCATCGGCTTCAAAGGCCGGCCGGACGGCGGATGCATCGAGATCGGGTACGGCCTGTCCCCATCGGCCCGTGGTCAGGGCTATGCAGGCGAGGCCCTCGTCGCCCTACTGGGTATCGCCGCCGAGCACGGATTGTCACGCGTCATCGCCGACACAACCAAGGACAACATCGCATCCCAACGAACCCTCGAACGCGCCGGATTCAACCAGGTAGGTGATGACGGAGACCTCTACCTGTACGAGGTACTACTCAACGCCCCGTCCCAGCGGACTCAGCCACAATAGCCCGCACGACCGTCGACAAGAGCCCTCGCTGGTCAGCCTATAGTTGCGTCGTGGATATGAACTCCTATCAACAGGCAGCCCTTCGCACCGCTGCACCCAAGGAGAAACATAACGAGCTGTTCCACCTTTTGCTCGGGCTCGTAGGTGAAACAGGTGAGATCGCCGAAAAAGCCAAGAAGATTGTCCGCGACAAAGACAGCGACTTCTCCCAGTGGGACATCGAGGATCTTAAAAAGGAACTCGGTGACACGCTGTGGTACGTCGCTGTTATTGCGGACCACTTCGATGTCCCTCTTGAGGACGTTGCGCAACTCAACATTGCGAAGCTTGCCGACAGGCAGCAACGAGCGATGCTCGGCGGCAGCGGCGACAATCGCTAGGTAGATCTGCGGTGGTCGACGCGCGGAGTGCGGCAGGAGAGTGCGCTTCGTGCCACGACTACTTCAGGGGACCCAGCTCCGCATCAAGCTTGGTGGGCCAGTCTGCGTCCGCGAGATCACCACGTACGAGGACATCGCGCCAATCACTGTTCGCCAGCTCCAATGAGCTGCGAAGCCGGCTCAAATCGCCTCGGGCCCACACGACGATCGCGGCCTGAACACGCTCCGAGTCACTAGCCTCAGACACGAGTCGCACAACTTCCTCCGCGCTTCCAGGCTCCGGGAAATCGGATCGGATCCGTCGCCGAAGACGCGATGACATGTCCGCCATACGAAGAGGATCGCAGACAACCACGGGCCGCCCCCAACGCTGACGAGGGTGCTGCCTCCAGCAGAGTCTCAGCAGGGCAGGTCGGTATCGGTGTGGCAGCCGCATGCGGTCTCACGTACTGGCGCTGTCGAGGAACGCCAAGGCCTGCGCGACGCACTCGTGCAACGGCTGGGTTGTGTCGAGCCGAAGGTAGGTGTCCGGCCGCTTCATGTTCGCGATCCCGTCGGCGAACAGGTCCGAACCGGAGCGCTCGCGATCAGCGGCCAAATCGATCGGCGGCGCGTCGACAGATGGCCGCTGACTGCGCAGTGCCTGCCGGGACCTCAAACGTCTGTCAAGCAGGCCGATGTCTTCGGTGACGCACTCGATGTAGCGGTATGCCACCCCGTGCTTGGCCGCGAGCGCCTGCCCGGCCGCCAGTAACTCGTCGTAGAAGCAAGGGCTGTCGATGACCACGCCGAGCCCTTGTGCCACGACGTCGTCAGCCATCGCCTTCACCACGTCGTAGCTGGCGACGCGGGCGAAGGTCAAGGCGCCGTGACGTTCCAGGTTGTCTGCGCCGTCACTTTCCAGCATCGCGGTCAGTACGACGTCGCGGTCTATCGCGACCAGCCGGCGATGGCGCACCAGCTCACGAGCGATGGTCGTCTTGCCGGCGCCCGGTACTCCCGACATCTGGACAACAACGACGTCACCCATCCGGCTCCCATCAACACGGCCCCATGGAACACGTACGCAGAGAAACCTAGCGGCCAAACTGATCACTCAGATCTGTCCCGAGGCCTCCATCCAGCAGCGACGGGCAGGTCGCGGCTGCGTACCTTGTCGAAGACGAGTCCTTCGAAGGTGTTTCAGCACGGCGTCGACGACTCGGGCGGCACACTCTGCGGCGTCCCTGACGACGAGATCGCTATCGTGCGCAACCCGTTCTGGGGCGGAAGTGTCCGGGACTGTCCGGCATGTGCGCTCCGTTTGGCTGAGCTGGCCAAGGACGCGGCGTCCGACTCTTAGGCGCCGCTGAGGTTCCGGCCGGGCTCGAGCTGGTTCGCGGCTAGTCCTTCGTCGTCCGGTCGAGCCAGTCCAGGTAGGCCGCGGAGCCTGCGGTGATCGGTACTGCGCTCACCTCAGGGTTGCCCCACGAGTGGTGCTCCAGCAGGTGAGCCTCGAGGTCGGCGTACCGGCGCTCCGTGGTCTTCAACAGGACCTGCCACTCTTCGCCTTCGCCGTACTGTCCTTCGTGCCAGAAGACCGAGACGACCGGCCCCACAACCTGCGCTCCCGCCGCAAGGCCGGCACCGACCGCCGAGCCCGCGAGCTGGACCGCCTCATCACGAGTCGCCGTTGCTGTCGGGACCTGCAGGTACCCAGACATGCCGCCGAGTCTAGGTGGGCGATACGACCTGCCGCGCGAGCGTCAAATGTCTCGTAGTCGATCTGTCGGGGCTGGGCGATAGCGTCCCGTGGGTGCCGTACTACCCGCCGCCGGCGAGACCGCTAGGCCCAGACGCTGAGGGCCAATGGGTCCACCGCTGGACATCACCAGAGTGGACGCGGACTGCAGATGCTTGGGTTGGTTGTCGCCTCGCCGAGCGTGGTCGCCGGGTCAGCGGCGAGCCGGTTACCTATCGGGCTCGCTTCTGGTCCGTGGTCCGCTGCTATCCGTCCGTCGAGGGACTGGTGTGGTTCAAGGAGAACAATCCTGGACATCGATTCGAGGCCGGTTTGGTCGCCGCGTTGGCGCGGCTCGCGCCAGAGGACGTGATCGTGCCGATCGCAGTCGATCGCGAACGCGGTTGGCTGCTCACGGACGATCAGGGAACGACGCTCACGCATCCTGACGTTCGTGATCAGCCGACGCGCTGCATCGTCGTCCGTGCGCTGGCCCGCCTTCAGTGCGCCGTCCTCGGCCGACTCAACGTGACCGAGCACCCCGGGGTCATCGAGCTCGCACCCAGCGCGGCCGGTGACCGCGTGCGCGCCGTCGCCCAGGAGTGGGCGTCGCTGCAGCCCGAACATCCGCTGCGGCCCGGGCCAGACGTACTGAAACGAGCTGTGGTTGCCGCTGAGGTACTGGATCGACGGACCGCGTCCCTCAGCGACATCGTTCCGCTCGACCTGGAGCTCAACGATGTGTACCCCGCGAACATCTTCGCCGACCGCTCGGCTGGCGCATTCCGGCCGCGGTTCTTCGACTTCGGTAACGCGATTTGGGGTCACCCCTTCGTCTCGCTGCACGGCTTCCTCGACTCAGTGGTCGAATGGACCAGAGCGCCCTTGTCTCGCACAGACCGCGACGAGCTGCTCGACGTCTATCTGACGGTTTGGCGCGATCACCTCGACGCCGACCCACAAGTCCTGCGGACCGACCTCGCCGCCACCGAGGCGCTGCTCGGCGTGCACCGCCTCGTCTCGTGGTTACGCCTCGTCCCGCACGCCGATCCAATCGAGCTCCAAACCCGAGCCGAGATACCCCACAACTACCTCGCCACCGTCGCCACACTGGCGACCTAGCGCCGACGCCAAACCTCCGCCGACCGTCACCAAGGTCATCTACGTCGACGTCGGATGCGATCCCGAGAAATGCCAAAGCCCAGGTCAGACCGGGATCTGCCTGGGCTTTGGTTGCGCGCTCGGAGGGATGCGAACCTCAACCTCCCCCAAAGGAGTTGCCGCCGCACCGTCCTAGGCCGCCAACTGATCCCCGGCCGACCAGCGCCACGTAGCCACATGCGGGTCAGCGGCTGGGGCGTTCGAAGATGAGCTCCAAGCCGTCCTCCTCATCCCACTGTTCGCCGTTCGCGACGAAGCCGAAGCCCCCAATGGTGGCCAGCGATGCCTGGTTGGTGGGGCTGATCGTGGCCCGCACGGTCCGTACAACGGGTTCGGCCGCCGCACGTTCCAGGAGCGCGGCCACGATCGCCTTGGCGTAACCCTGTCGCCGGTACGGTGGGTCGACTGTGTACCCGATCTCGACCATGCCAGCCGCGTCTGGTGGACCGTGGAAACCGGCATACCCGACCACGATCCCGTCGGCCACGACGAGCTTTACGAGCCACCCGAAGGTGCTTGGATCCTGGGTCAGCTGATCGAGGCGGTACTTCCAGAGCCACTTGGCCCTGTCAGTGAAGAACTCGTCGCCCAGTGGGAAGCCGAGCTCGGTCTCTGCCGCTGGACGGTCGTCGGCCAGCAACGCGCTCAATGCGGTACTGGTCATCTCGGCGAAGCGAACCACGCGGGAGGAGATAGTCATGACCCGCATTCTCAGTGCCAGCGGCCCGCCTGGCGAACCCATTAACCGCGCTCTTGATGCGCGTCGTGGTGGCCGTATGACCGAGCGGCCACGGGGACGGAGCTAACCGGCGGTCTGTGAGCAGCCTGAGGTGCGGACTTCGTTGTGCGGGTCGGGCGGTCGTTGGTCAGGTCGAGCGTCATCACGGTGCTTCGGTACGTCTTACCGGGCCATTGGACGGAGTCGACCGGGGTGACGCCCCAACGGTACAGATCCACTTCGCGGCGACCTCACGGCCGCGGACGCGACGTGAGGTCGATCGTGACCGGTGGGTCTCCGTATGGCGAGAGTTGGGTGACTGTTGGGGCCGGTCGGAGCTTCGGATCGGTCCGGAACCGGCGCTCCAGGTGATCTTCGGCCGCCGAATCTCCGGCGTCGGCGGCCAGCAGCAGTCGGGCGACCACGTCGGCATCGGAATCTGTGATCGCAGTGCCGACCTCGTCCCACAGGAGTGCCTCGTGACCGAAGCGGTGCAGGACTTCCATGATCACGTACGTCCGGATGAATCCCGGACCGGATAGCGCCGACCCCGCAGCCACGCCATAGCGCGCGGGATCGAGGCGACCGGCACGACAGCCGGTCCAGACTTCCGCGGCGGTCTCGAAAGGCGCCCCTTCACCGGTCGGCAGATCGCGGACGTCGAACGAACGACTCCCCGGCTCGAGCTCGGGATCGAACCGCTGCCACCGGGCGCCATTCCACCATTCGGCCACGACGTGATCACCGCGGAAGTCCGGAGCGAAGTAGCCGGTGAAGCCCACCCGGGTCCGCGCCGGGGTCTGGTGCTCGCGCAGAGCGGCGACCGCGAGCAGGCAATGATCACGACAGCATCCCGCTACCCGGTCGCCAGGCGGCCGTGGATCCAGCAGCGGGCCGGGATGCCGTGCCTGATCAAGGTCCAGAAGGGCCGAGACCCAGCGCGAGTTGATCTCGCCGCGACGGTCATCGCGCAGCAGGTGCGCCTCGGCGCGATAGTGGAGCACGACATTGCTGACGGCCGTACAGATCTCCTCGATCCCGGCCAGCTCACGCAGCAGCCGACCGTGCCGGCCAGGGTCGGAGAAGGCGGAATGTCGCGCGAGTCGGTCCCGAGCGGTCATGCGACGATCCTGCCCTGATTTCTGGTGACATTTCAGGCACTTACGCCGTCACCGCCGTCAGAACCAGCGCAATGATCCGAGCCAGCCAGTGTGATCACTGCGGACTTCTCCAGACCCACGGCTGGTAACTCGGAGACGAGCACCAAGTACTCGACCTCATCAGCTGCGGCCGGTCCACCTCCTCCGCACGCTCGGCACGACCTCCGCCATGTCCACGCGACGATGCTGCTCCTGGCCGGCGTACCCGTCCATGTGGTTGCTGACCGACTCGGGCACGCTGACCGGTCAACCACGCTGCGGCGTACGCCCACGTCATCCGTCATCCGTCAGCACGCGGCCGGGATCGCTGACCGCAGCCGTCGACCCCGCCACGGACGACTTGGAGGACGGGCAGCAACCGTCAGTGGCGGGATCTTCTGGTTTAAGCCCCAGGGTTCGATCTGTGGCAGGCTCGGGGCATGGCTGGGACGAGTCTTGAGCATGTCCGCGCGAACGTGAAGGACCTGAACGCCGCCGTCGAGTGGTACACAACGGTTCTAGGCTTCGAGGTCGAGGCGTACTGGCCGCCGGATGCGCCGAACTACGCGCACTTCAAGACACAGGCTGGTGCGACGTTTGCAGTAATGGAGGCCGAAGGTCGAGGCGGGCGGTTCAACTTCACCGTTGATGACCCGGACGCCCTCTGGAACGAGGTTCGCGACCTGGCCGTGATTGTCGAGCCGCTGTTTGATACGCCCTACGGAACGCGGAAGTTCACGATCACGGACCCGGACGGCAACGAGTTGGGCTTCGTGCGCAACGGATGAGCTGGTTGGCCGCATCTGCGCCGCCTTGCAAGTAGCTAGGACCCACACACCCCCGACCCGCTCCGAGATAGCCGGCGGCCAAATCGGCCTTGTCATCCCGGAGTCGTGAGGTTCGGCTGGGTCGAGCCATGACTTCTCCGGGGTGGCGATCACGCTCAGCTCCAAGGCGCCACAGACAGCGCTGGCGGCGGTGCGGGCGCAAAGCGCGGTGCCGGTAGAGTTCCTCGGGTCTCGCGACATCACGTCAGCGCCCGGCCGCACATCGGGGCCGACGTTCGATCAACGAGGTCGAGTCGGCAGGTTGCAGGTCCGTTCAGTGATCACCAAGTCAGCTCGCGACTGGTGCCTGTACCTGTGCACGTCGTGGCGGATCGGCTGGGGCACGCTGATCCGTCGATCACCTCCGGGTGTACGCCCGTGATCCGTCGCCACGCTGCCGGAATCGCTGATGTGTTCGCCGCCGCTGCTGACCACGTCAACGAGGATCAGGCCGCGGAAGACGACGACGGTTAGACCCGTCAGCGGGGGCGCTGTGTTAGCAGAGGCGTTAGCAAAATCCACCCCTGACAAAGCGAAACCCCAGGTCATCCACCTTGTGACCTGGGGTTTCATCTGCGCGCTCGGAGGGATCCGAACCCCCAACCATCTGATCCGTAGGAGCCTGCATGTGCTCAGGTCCTACGTCGCCGAACCTAGCCGGGCATCGCGTGCCTAGTTGCTCCGTGCTCGCCGTTGGGGTCAGCCAGCACTGCTGCGCAAAGGCGGAAGGCGGTCGCGCTGGTCTGAGCGGCTACCGGCTGAGCAGTGGGCACGGAAGTTGTACCCGTGTGTGGCCACCTGTGCGCACTGGCACGCTCCCGGAGGTGCGCACGAAGGGCACGCCTCAGCGATCGCTTCGGAACGCGTCCCCTGGTGGTCGAGTCACGGCGAACGGCACCACAGCGATGACCAGGGCGAGGCAGGCCACTGGGGAGACCCACGGAGGGTGTCTCGGCCAGGCCAGGAGTATGGCCGGAATGGTGAAGGCGATAGCGAGCCCGGCCGCGGCCCCGATGTCGCCAACTCGCCGCCTGCTCCGTTTTTCCGGCGTTTCCGCGAACAGGCTCTCAGGGACCTCGCCTCGATTGCTCGATCGCGAGGTCTGCGCCCAGTAGTTGATCAGGCCAACCGCGCGGTCCGTGCGGTCCTCCGCGGCGATCTTGGGCTTGTGCAAGGCCAAGGCGATGCAAGGGCGACCATCTCGCCGACCGATCGCAGCCCCGAACGATCCGGGCTTCGCCGAAACGACGTTCTCTCTGGCGATCCGGTGAGTCCACAGCGGATTGCGCACAACCAGCTCGTCGCGCGAGAGCCACACCGCGGGCCGCACGATGCCGAACCACCAGAACACCGCGTACATCACGATCGCCGTGAGCGGGTCGCTGATCGGATGGTCGTCTTGCATCGCGGTGGAGATCAGGGCGATCGGGGCGGTAGCGAGGATCCCTACTCCAATCCCGAGCCGGACGGCCAGGCTCACCCGCCAACAGCGGCTGACCGCACCATCGGGTAATCGGTGTCCCGCGCGACGGTCTGTGCTCACTCAGGAATCATGGCAGGCATATGCCTGGCAGCGGAACCGATTGCCACACTCGCCGCGCTGACCTGGGTCTTGCGGTGCTCCCCTGCCAGTTTCGATCCAGGTCCTCGAGATTCAAAGTTGCCGCCGCCCCGTCCCCAACGGGCTTGGCGTCGGTCCGGGTGGGTCGACTGCCGCCTCCACCTCGCCATATGAGTGCCCGACCTGGCGGACGAGTTCAACGAGCTTCTTGTCCACGACTGCCGCTCTGGCCCTAGGTCGTCCATCGCGCGACGAGCACCCCTTCTGGCATGTCCCGGAGAACACAAAGCCCAGTTTTGTCCCGATGGCGGTTCGTGTGGACCTGTTGGGGGCAGACTGCTGCGCGCACCGAGCACGAATGACTACCGCCGAACTCAGATCGCGCATTGATCAGTTTCCTGCGCCGAGCCGATCTAGACTCCCGAGACCGGCCCATACCCGGAGTCCAAGGAGCTCATCCGCGCGGGCCTCCAGCAAGTGCCACTGCCGTATAGGCGCGCCGACGGAGAAGCCTCGTGAGACTTCTGCCAATGACCTGTCGGATCCGGAGTGAGGCGTTCGTAGGAGGGGTGACGGGCAGCCGGAGAAAGGCCGCCGGACTGACAGAAAGGCATGGCGCCATGCGGAAACTGATCTACGGCATGAACCTGACCCTGGACGGCTACGTCGCCGCGCCCGGCGACGACATCGACTGGGGCAGGCCGAGCGACGAGCTGTTTCAGTGGTGGCTCGACCAGGAGTTGGCGATCGGGCTGTTCATGTACGGGCGCAAGCTGTGGGAGGCGATGAGTTCCCACTGGCCGACCGGCGACCAGCAGCCCGACGCCACCCCGGCGCAGATCGAGTTCGCGCGGAACTGGCGGGACACGCCGAAGGTGGTGTTCTCCTCGACGATCGACAAGGTCGACTGGAACGCTCGCCTGGTCACCGGCGACGCTGTAGCGGAGATCACCCGGCTCAAGGCCGACGACGGCGAGCCGATGAGGGTGGGTGGCGCAACGCTCGCTGGGGCGGCCATGCGGGCCGGCCTGGTCGACGAGTACGAGATCGTCACTCATCCGGTGCTGGTGGGCGGCGGCACACCGTTCTTTACCGCGCTGGACAGCTGGGTGAACCTGAACCTGGTGGAGACGCGGACGTTTCCCGGCGGCGTGATCCTGACCAGGTACGAGACGAGGCCTTGAGCGCGATTCCTCTGCTGCTTGTCTGAGGGAGTGCCAGCATGCCCCGGAGCAAGTCGAGCTGTTCGCTGCGACAGTGGCTCGGCGCACGATCCCTGGCATCGGGTGAGGGGTTCCACCGGTACATGCCGCGGTGCCGTGTCGTGTGACCTGCGACGGGAAGACGCACCCGCCCCGACTCCGCCCTAGCCGGCCAAATCGACCCGTCATCCCGGAGTCGTGAGGCCCTCGCCGGAGGCAATGCCCTTGGTACTGAGGAAAGACACCGAGACCGGGCGCGGGCGGTGAACGGCCGGAGGCCGCATGCGCACGGCCGCGCGCCTTGATCCATAAGAGCCAAATTCGGCAAGTGGGATCGGCGACAGGATCGGCGGGAGGGTGTGATCCGCCAGGAGATCCGCGACACTAGGTGATGTACTGCCGGTCGGTCAGAGAAACCGACTAGCTGTCCCCCATCGCCAGTTCGTGGAAGTACGTGACGGGCTTGCCCAATGCGTTGGCGTACGCGATCTCGCGGCGGGTGGCCTCCCCGATGTAGCCACTGGGGTTCACGATTCGTACCTCATCTGCGAGGTCGATCCTGCGGAGGTGCAGCTCGCCCAAGGCCCGCACGAGCAAAGGGTCCAGCACAGGCGCCTCGGTGGCCTCCGGAGCCAGGACGATCGCCAGATCGAGCGTCAAGCGCGTGCGCTCGGTCGCAAACTCCCTGCTGAAGCGCAGGGAACCGCACAGACAAACGATCTTCGGGCGAGCAACCGGCACGTTGGACATGGACACCCTTCGAGAGCCAAAGATCCCTCCACCATTCCATGCTGCCGTTGATGCCCAGCCAGTGGGACGGCGTCAGGCGATAGACGGAATGAGAGTGATCCGCGCCCGGCGAGCTGAGGTCTCCGGCTGGCTTTGGGTCGGCAGGTCGTGCGCCGGCTCCGTGATCGCCGCGTCGGGCTGAAGGTGTTCGCCGCTGCCGCTGACCATGTCGACGAGGACCAGGACGACGAAGACGGCGGACCAGATCCGTCAGCGGTGGTGCCGTGTTAGCAGAAGTGTTAGCAAGAACCGCCACGAACAAGCAGAAACCCCAGGTCATCTAGCTCCTGACCTGGGGGTTCGTTTGCGCGCTCGGAGGTGTTGCGCGCTCGGAGGTGAGACATCACATTGCGCGCTCGGAGGGATTCGAACCCCCAACCTTCTGATCCGTAGAGACGTGCATGTCGTAGAAGGCAGTCACCAGGAGCGTACTTCAGTGTCTTTGGCTTCGCGCGCCGTAGACTCCCGCACACCCGGTTAGACGCGAGTTCGTGCCCAAAACCATGCCCATCACCCGTCGCATCGTGGGGCCCGGTCTCCGGTGCTGCGCGACTGCTCCGTGCTCGTTGTGCGGGGTCGTTGGGGTCAGTTAGCACCGCCTTGCAAAGGCGGTTGTGACGCTCCCGCGTAGCTCAGCGGTGGATCGCTAAGCGTGGGCTCGACCGGTTGAACCCCGTTGGTGACCGGTCGAGCCCGCTGGCATGTTCTCGTTAGGGCACGCGGAGGGCACGACGCGTCATCGCTGAGCCAAAATTGGCTGGCATCGCTCGCATCTTGGTTTGTGGAGTCCCGTCCCGCTGCGTGATCCACAGAGCCTCGAAGGGCGTTGACGTGAACGACGGCAGACTTGGAGACGTCGAGAGCATCGTTCCACCGTCCCTCGCGGATCGGATCCGGTCGTATCACTCCGCCGGTCCGGCATGGCTGCAGGAACTGCCGGGGCTGATCGCGAACTGCGTGAACCACTCGGATCGAGGTACTGGGATCAAAGTCGGCGCCATAGATGCCGAGGAGATACAGGCTTTGCTCGGGCGAAAGAAGCCGGCGTTCTGCCTCACTGGCAATGTTGGGTGTGCTAGCACAGGGTGGGACTCGGCCTGCGGCGTCGGACGGAGTAAGGGCCCTTCGGGCAGGCCTCAGGTGCGCAGCGCCGAGCAATCCGATTCAGGCAAGCGCCACCGTTCGATGACCGCCCCAGCCCGAACTTGGACCGTCGGCTGGATCAGGGAATGTAGAGGAGCCTCTACAACAGCCAGCATCTGGTCATACAGGGCTTCCACGACACCTCCAAGCAGCAAAGGATCGTACCGGCCATTGCGTGCACAGGCACTCACATCGACAGTTCCGTCCTTCACCGACAGCGGCAAATCAGTGCGTTCTTGGTTGCTACCCAGGACGGGGCAAGGTCTGCGCGGGTGGCGTATATCCCGGTGAGGGGCTGGTAAGCGCGACGTGTGCTGTCTAGGGCGCGATGGTGATGTCCAGCTGCGCCGATAGCATGTTGCCGCCGTCGGTGTGAAGCGCGATGACCAGCCGCCATTTTCCTGGCGGTACGGCGTACCCCAGGTCGGGAACCATCGAGGCTGTGCCGATCAAGACCGGCACAGGGCGGCTCTGGTGAGGTTCGAGCGCGAACCCCACCCGGCGCGCGTAGAGCGGACCGACGTACAGACCGACGATGCCGCCGGAGCTGTCGGTCACCGCTGAGGTCAGGGCACCGCTGGTGAGGAGCACTTGCTCGTGCGCGGCTCGGTTGGTTACCAGCACGTCCTCGTGCGTGGACCGCCCGGTCCGGACCGACAACGGCGACACGGCTTCCACCTCGAGGCCGGCGGATTCGGCGGGTGCGCCGCGTAGCTGGGGTAGGTCCTCGCTCGCCCATAGCTGTCTGGCCGGAAAGGTCATCGCCCCGACCTGCAGATCCAGGAGGCTCCCGTACTTGGCGGTCAGCGTGGCCGCGATGTCGGTGGCCCAAGCGGCCAACTGGATGCCGAACGGCGGCTCACGCCGCTCGCCGTCGGGGTTGGGATAGACCACGAGCGCACCCGGCGACTCCTCGCTCAACCAGCGCAGATCCACGCGCAAACTCTGCCAGCCAGCCATAGCCTGACGGTATCGGAAACCGCGCGCTCGGCGGGCCGCGGGCGGAGGACGATCAAGACGCCGAAGGAACGTCCCAAAATTCGGACCGCACGTCACTCTCAGCGGCATAGAAAGACGTTCTGCGTGTCGGTCCGGGCGCGGGAACGTCCTCCTGATGCGCTTGTAGGGCTTGGTGTCCCATCGCAGGAGGAGGACG
>NZ_JBEZYF010000028.1:0-106396 GCF_040638415.1 Kribbella sp. NPDC026596
CAACTAGGCGCGGGGGTTGTATAACACCAAAAAACCGGCCCCGCACCAGCTATACAACCACACCAACACCCCCCCCCCCCCCCAAACACCCGGCCCGCCGCGGCCGGCGCCCCCCGCCCCCCCCGACCGTGGTTGCGTCAGAGGGTCAGCAGCCGCTGGAAGAACGCGCGGTAGCGCTGCAGGGCGGAGCGGAGATCCTCGGTGGAGGGCGCTCCGTCGGACCACTGCTTCTCCAGGTCCTGATGCTGGCTCTCGAACGTGTCCGAGAGGCGCTTGAGCAGATCGTCGACGAGGTTGTCGGCCTCGGTGACGGCCTGGCGCGGATCGTCCACGAAGCCTTGCTGGATGACCTCCCAGCGCGCCCGGAAGTCGACCACCGCATCCGGCGCCACCAACGGCTCCTCCGACGCTCGCTCGCTTGTCGGCTCGTCCGTCGTCCGGTCGTCGCGCGCATAGTCGGCGCGATCGCCCAAGGCGTCGCTCGTACGGTCGTCGCGCGCATAGTCGGTGCGGTCGCCCAGGGCGTCGCTCGCACGGTCTGTGTCGGTCATCATGCGGTCGTCGTCCGTCGCCTCGAAGCGACGGTCATCGTTCATGGTCATGCTTGCTCCTTGGCGTCTGTCGGTTGGGTGCGGTGCCGCTGGTGGTCGTCCTCGCTGCCGGCCAGCAACGCGTCGACGAGCGCGCGGTACGAGGTCACGGCCTGACGGAGTTCTTCCGTGTCGGTCTCACCGCGGGCCTGCGCGACCGCGACCCGGTGCGCGTTGCGGTAGTGCGTGGCGACCTGCGGATGCTCGACCGAGATGTCGTTCACGCGCTGGTCGAAGTCGTCGACCGGGTACCCGGTCTCGCGCATCATCCGCAGCACCAGCCGATCGGCATCGCTGACGGCGGCGGCCGGCTGATCGACGAAGCTCTGCTGGATCTCGGCCCATTCCTCGCGGTACAGCGCCGCGGACCCGCCGCTCAACGGCACGATGTCGAGCTTCGCGACCCGGCGTTCGCGCTCGCGCAGTTCGCGCTCGGCGCTGCGCTGATCACCGGACTCCTCGAGCGTGCGCTCGTACTCCGGGCCGAACCGCTTGTGCAGCTGGTCCGATTGTCTGCGCTGATAGACGAAGAACAGCGCGGCCGCCGCGAGCAGGACGACGACGATGATGACAATGGTCAGGACGGTACCCATCAGACCTCCAGTCCGAATCGTGTGCGGACCTTGCGATCTGGCGTAGCCGATCGCGAGGACCTGCGGCAGGCGGTCCCCAGCGCCGCCTCACATCCCCGAAGTCGCACCGGTACCCACGGTCTGGGCAGACAAGCGCGCAGCCGGCCACCGATGACGAATCGGTGGCCGGCTGGGAGCGGTTGGTTCAGGCCTTCGGAGCCAGCTTGTGCACGACGATGCCCGACTTGAAGGTGGTCGTGCCGAGCAGTTCGAGGTGGGTGATGTCGATGTTGTCGCCGCGGAACATGTTCTCGCCGTCGGCCACCACCGGGAAGATCCAGAAGTGGTACTCGTCGACCAGCTTGTTCTCCAGCAGGGTTTTCGAGAACGACCCGGTCCCGTACTTGATCAGGTCGCCGCCGTCTTCGGCCTTGAGCCGCTTGACCGCCTCGGCGGCGTCGCCCTCGAGCGGCTGGGCGTTCCACTTCCACTCGGTCACCGTGCGGCTGGCGACGTACTTCGGCATGGCGTTGAAGTGGTCGGTGAACGGGTCACCGCCGCGCTGCGACCACGCGTCCGCGAACCCTTCGTAGGTGACGCGGCCGAGCACCTGCGCGTCGACGCCTTCCATCAGCCCCTGGGAGTAGGCCGCGTGCTCGTCGTCCCAGTACGGCGGGCTCCAGCGCTGCGGGTTGTCGATGACGCCGTTCAGGGTGACGAAGGTGGTCTCGATCAGCTTCCTCATGGGTCTTTCCCTTTCTCAGTGTTGGTAAGGACGCTTGGTGCGCGCGTCCCGGAGCGCTTCGGCCCACCAGACGAGCTGGTCGAGCATGAGCTTGGCTTCCGCCTCGTACCCGGCGGAAGGTCGTGGCCAGTCGCCGTTCGCGGTGAACTGCTCCCAGTAGCAGGGGAGCGCGACCGTGTTGCGGATGGTGACGGCGTGGAGTTCGGCGAAGACCTGCCGGAGTTGCAGGGTGGCGCACCGCCCGCCGGTCTCCCGGCCGTAGCTGACGATTGCGACCGGCTTGGCGTGCCATTCGTCGTAGTACCAGTCCAGTGCGGTCTTCAACGGCGCCGGAAAGCTGCTGTTGATCTCCGGTGTCACCACTGCGAACGCATCCGCGTCCGCCAGCCTCGGAGCCAGTACTGCGACCTCCGCCGGCGTCTCGTCGTCGGTGTCGGGCAGTGTGCTCGGCAGATGTGCGGTGGCCAGGTCGACCAGGTCGATCTCGAACTGCTTGGCCGCTTGCCGGGCCAGCCAGTGCGCCACGGTCGGACCGAACCGCCCGTGGCGGGTGCTGCCGATGATCACTGCCAGTCGCATGTCCTGCCTCCTTTCCGGTGACACAGACTCTGCCGGAGGCCGTTTACGGTTTCTTTCCGGTCAGTGCGTGAGTCGGCGGAAAGATAAGGTGCGGCCATGCGTTTCGGGGTGCTCGGACCGGTCACTGCCTGGACGGACGCGGGTACGCCCGTCACCATCCAGGGCCTGAAGGTCCGTGCGCTCCTGGCCGACCTGCTGGTGCACGAGGGCCGTCCTGTGCCGGCAGACCGCCTGATCGACGACCTGTGGGGTTCAGAGCTGCCGGGCAACCCGTCGGGCACGCTCTCCGCCAAGGTCTCCCAGCTCCGCCGTGCCTTCGAGGACGCCGAGCGCGGCAGTCGTGCCCTGGTCAAGTCCGGCCCCGCGGGCTACTCGATCACCGTCGACAGTGCGTCGTACGACGCTCTGGGGTTCGCCGACCGGGTTGCGGCAGGAGAGCTCGCTGAGGCGCTGGGGCTGTGGCGCGGACCGGCGTACGCCGACTTCGCGGACGAGGCGTTCGTGGAGACGAGCGTGGCCCGGCTGACCGAGCAGCGGCTGACCGCATTGGAGACGTGGCATGAGGAGCGGCCTGGCTCGGTCAGTGAGCTCGCCGACCTCGTCGCCGCCTATCCGTTGCGAGAGCGGTTGCGGGCTTCGCACATGAAGGCCCTCTACCGGAGTGGTCGGCAGAGCGAGGCCTTGGACAGCTACGAGCAGCTGCGCCGCCTGCTGCTGGACGACCTCGGTCTGGACCCCAGCCCGGAGCTTGTCGCTCTCCATCAGTCGATCCTCACGCAAGAGCTCCCGCATGCCCGCAGCAACCTTCCGGCTCAACTGACCGAGCTCATTGGACGTGTGGACGCCATGGCCGACGTGAGCTCGTGTCTGGCCTCCTCACGCCTCGTGACGCTGACTGGCCCTGGGGGAGTAGGCAAGACCCGGCTGGCGCTCGCAGCGGCCGGTGAGGTGGCGGAGCGCTTCCCGGATGGCGTCGTACTGGTCGAACTGGCCGCGGTGACACCAGATGCGCTGTCTGTCAGCAGTTCGCTGACAGACGCCGTTCAGGCGGCGCTGGATCTGCGAGACGCCAGTGGTTCCGGTGACGGAGTGGTCGAGCGGCTGGCAGCGGTCATGGGGTCTCGGCTCTTGGTCCTCGACAACTGCGAGCAGGTCGTCGCAGAGGTGGCCGAGTTGACCGATCGACTGTTGGCGGCCGCGCCGAGTCTGCGCGTGCTGGCGACAAGTCGTGAGCCGCTGGGTCTTGCCGGCGAGGTGGTCTGGAGTGTGCCGCCGCTTGATGTCCCGTCGCCTGCTCTGGAGCTGGAGGCCTTGAGCGAGTGCAGTGCCGTCGAGTTGTTCGTGACCCGTGCCGCTGCGGCCTCTCGGGACTTCACTCTGTCTGCGGAGACCGCGGCCGACGTGTCTGTGCTTTGTCGGCGGCTTGACGGGATCCCGCTGGCGCTGGAGCTCGCTGCGACTCGCGTGCGTGCGTTGGGAGTGCGTGGTTTGGTCGCGCGACTCGATGACCGCTTCCGGCTGCTCGCGACCGGACACCGCGGTGCTGCGCCGCGTCAGCAGACGCTGCTGGCGATGATCGACTGGAGTTGGGAGCTGCTCGATCCGGAAGAGCAGTCCGTGCTGCGACGTCTCGCCGTACACGCGGATGGGTGTACGGCGGAGGCTGCGGCCGTGGTGTGCGATGAGGCCGACGTTCTCGATGTCTTGGTACGGCTCGTCGACCGGTCGCTCGTCGTACCCGTGCAAGGGGTGGATGGGCCACGCTACCGGCTGCTGGAGTCGGTCGCGGCGTACTGCGTGGAGAAGCTGCGTGCGGCCGGTGAGTTGGAGTCGGTGCGGCAGCGGCATCTGTCGTACTACACGTCATTGGCTGAGGCGGCCCGGCCTGCACTCTTCGGTGGTGACCAGAGTCGGTGGTTGGAGCTTCTTGACGAGGACTCCGCCAACTTGCGGACCGCATTGGATCGCGCTGTTGCCACTGAGCAGTCGGAGCCGGCTGAGCGCTTGGTGGACGCACTGGCCTGGTACTGGTTCCTGCGTGGGCGCCACGTGGAGGCTCTGCGGTCTCTGGAAGCCGTCCAGGGGTCCGCGCGGGTCGGGGCTTGGCGGGCCGGGTTCAAGTACCTGCTGGGCGACAGCGAGGCGGCGGCGGAGCGAGACCGGTGGACTGACGCGGCTGACGCTTTTGGACTGTGGTGGATCGCCTATGCAGCCAGCGATGCCGGTGACCTTCCGGCGTGTCAGGCGCTGCTCGACCGGGCGCTGAAGAGGTTCGAGGCCGACGGGGACCAGTGGGGTGTCGCGGCCGTGCTGGCCGCGCGGGCGAAGCATGCGCACGTGCGGGCGGATCTGCCGGCCTTGTTCGACGATGCGTGCGAGAGTATCGGGATCTTCCGCTCGCTGGGAGATCGGTGGGGTGTGCTGCAGGCGACGGGCTGGTTCGGGGCGCATGCCGAACTCGTCGGCGACTTCGACGAGGCGGAGCGGCTCCACCTCGAGGGCGCGCAGGCCGCGGAGGAGATCGGGTTGTGGCCCGAGGTCGCCAATGCGCTGGGCATGCTCGGGTGGACGTCGATCCGGCAGGGCCGCTACGACTTGGCCCGCACCCACGGCGAGCGCGCACTGCGGCTGGCCACCGAACAGGGCCAGCGCTCGACCCAGGCCCTGGCGGAACTCGTGCTCGGCTTCGCGGCCCGGCGTACCGGCTTGCTGGCGGAGGCATCGCAGCGACTGGGAGCGTTGATCGACGCTGCTCGCCGGCAGACCGAGTCCGTCCTCTATCTGTCGATCGTCCTGGAGGAGCTCGGCTTCGTCCGCGAGCTCGAGGGTGACGTTGTTGCCGCCTTGGAGCTCCACGAGGAGGCGTTCCGGATCTCCGTTGACTTCGAGTCTCTCCGCGGCATGTGCTGGGCCCTCGAAGGCATCGCCGCCTGCCACCCGGACAAGACCCTGGCCGCCACGCTCCTGGGCGCTGCCGCGGCCACCCGAGCCACCGAGAACTATCTGATCGCCGCAACCGAAACCTCAGACCTGGACCGAGCGATCGCTGCGGCTTCAGCCGCCCTGGGCCGGTCGGCTTACGAGGCCGCGTACACCACTGGCACGACCCTGACTCCGGAACAGGCCTTCAGTTTGGTCTAGCCGGTTCGGTCCGCCAGCAGATGTTCTGTGGTTGAGATTATTCGTTCAGCGAAGTAGTTTTGCTCGCGAGCGCACTTCCGACAGGTGAAGGTGAACCATGGACTACGGCCACGAGTTGGTCTTCGGCACGTTCCTGACCCCAGCGGTCGACAACCCCGCGCGGGTGATCGCGCTGGCCCAGCTGACCGAGCAGGTCGGCCTCGATCTCGTCACGTTCCAGGACCATCCGTACCAGCCCCGCCTGATGGACGCCTGGACCCTGCTGTCGGTCGTCGCCGCGCAGACCCAGCGCGTGAAGGTGGCCACCAACGTCGCCAACCTCCCGCTCCGGCACCCCGTCGTACTCGCGCGCAGCGTCGCCACGCTGGACCTGATCTCCGGCGGTCGCGTCGAGCTGGGTCTCGGTGCGGGCGGCTTCCTGGACGCGGTCGCCGCGAACGCGGGTCCGCAGCTGACCGCCGGCCAGAGCATCGGTGCGCTCGAAGAAGCCATCGCGATCATGCGTGAGGTCTGGACGCCGACCGGCGGTGGCATCCGGCTGCCCGGCAAGCACTACACCGTCTCCGGCGCCAAGCGCGGCCCGCAGCCTGCCCACGACGTCGAGATCTGGCTGGGCGCCTACAAGCCCCGCATGCTCGCCGTCACCGGACGCCTCGCCGACGGCTGGTTGCCAAGCAGTGGGTACGCCGGCCCTGACCAGCTCGCGTCCATGAACAAGATCATCGACGAGGCAGCCGTCGAGGCGGGTCGCGATCCGGCTTCGGTACGACGGCTGTACAACCTGTCCGGCCGGTTCAGTGGGAGTGGCGGGTTCCTGCAGGGTCCGGAGGAGCTGTGGATCGACCAGCTCGCTGAGCTGACCTTGGGCGAGGGGATGAGCACGTACATCCTCGGCTCCGACGATCCGGACGATATCCGCCGGTTCGCTGAGGTGGCCGCCGGTGTGCGTGAAGCCGTGGAGGCTGCGCGCTCAGGGGCTGTTGTCGCGGCTGCCCCGGTGGTCGCTGGCGGCGGGTTCACCGTGGTGCCGACTCCACCTCCGGCTGTACGGCGGAGCGCCGTACAGCTGCTCGACGAGTCGGAGCGTCCCACGGGTCCCGCGTTGGACCCGTCGCGCACGTACACGCCGTACCAATTGTCGTCGGGTCAGCATCTGATCGACGTACACGACCATCTGCGTGCGGAGCTCGAGCAGATCCGCGATCTGGTCGAGCAGGTGGCCGCGGGGTCGCTCGGTGTCGGGCAGGCTCGGTCGCACATCAACACCATGACCATGCGGCAGAACAACTGGACCCTCGGCACGTACTGCGAGTCCTACTGCCGTCTGGTGACCACACACCACTCGCTGGAAGACGCCTCGCTCTTCCCGCACATCCGGCGAGCCGACCCCGCACTGGCGCCGGTTGTCGACCGGCTGCAGGAGGAGCACCACATCATCCACGACGTACTGGAAGGTGTGGACAAGGCACTGGTCGCACTGGTTGACGGCTCAGGCTCCATCGACGGTCTGCGCGCAGCGGTCGACCTGTTGGACGACACGCTGCTCTCGCATCTGTCCTACGAGGAGCGTGAACTGGTGGAGCCGCTGGCGCGGCTGGGGGTTATTTAGCTTCACCCAGGAGTGAGGCGAGGATGTCGAGCAGGCGAAGCGTGGGGACCTCGCCGAGCAGCCGTGCGGCCGAGGTGGACGGCTCGGCGATCAGCCGGACCTGCAGCAGCTTGAAGTCGCGGACATTGGCCGGGTTCACCAGGTCGCGGTGGATCGCGGCGAGGAACTCCGCACCTGCCGACGCGGTGCCATAGGTCATCCGGATGAAGCTGTCGGTGACCGGGTAGAGGTAGGGCCGCTTCAGGTGCAGCAGCTTCGACTTCTTGGCGTGGCCGAAGCCGCGGTGGCCGGTGAACTTGTCGTCCAGCGCCATCGCCGCCTCGAACAGGTCGCCGCCCGGCTTCGCGTCCTCCAGCCGCGCGTCGACCGGGATCGCCGCGAACTCCTTCTCCGCCTCGACCTCGAGCAGCCACGGGATGTCCATCGCCCGCAGGTCGGCGCCGATCACCATGGTGCGGGCCAAGTCCTCCAGCGTCACCTGGTTCGGATCGGAACCGCCGACGCAGGTCAACCCCGGCAAACCGTCGTAGTACTGCAACACGGCGCCGTTGGTTTCGGCGTACAGCCGCAACTGCGCGATCGCCTCGTCAACGACGATTTTCCGAGTACCGATGTTCATGAGCCACACCCTCACACTCTTGGTGGCAGACCCGCCAGCGGGCGGACCATCATCCGAACGATTCCCTCACTGTTTCCGCAGATCGTAGGCGACCCGCCGCTCATCCACACGGCAGGGTCACTTCCCGCAATCCACAACCTGTAACCATCGCCTCGCAGAGCATCCAATCGCCATAGACTCTCAGTAACAGACCATCAACCGAACGGAGGCAACCAAGCCCGACCCGGCGCCTGCCGCGCCCAGTCGCCGACCTGCTCCGACGCCGTGCCGTTGAACTGTGAGCTCGCGGGCGAGGGGTTGTAATTGGGTTGTGGGGGTGGGGCGGGGTGCTGATCATGGGGGGATGATTACGACCGCTGGAGTGTTGCTGTTGATGCCTGCTGCCGATGTCGCGGCGCGGGTGCAGCAGCAGGGTGGTCGTTGGGGGAGGTTCTGCCGCGGTCGGTCGTGATCGCGGCGGTGGTCGCCGGGGTGTTGGCTGGGTATGGGATTGCCATGCCGGTCGGGCCGGTGGGGACCTATCTGGTGGGGCTGACTGCTCGGAGTTCGTTGCGGGTGGGGGCCTGTGCGGCGCTGGGGGTTGCGTCGGCTGACGGGTTCTATGCGTTGGTGGGTGCCGTGGCGGGGTCTGCGTTGGCGCCCTTGTTGGTGCCGGTGGTGGGGCCGCTGCGCTGGGTATCCGTGGTGGTGCTCGTCGGGCTTGCCGTGCTGGGGGCGGTCAAGGCGGTACGTCGGTACCGGGCGCATCGGTTGGGTGGGATCAGCCAGGACGTGCCGGTGGGGGCGCGGATGGCGTACGTCGGGATGCTCGGGATGACGTTGCTGAGTCCGATGACCGTGATCTACTTCGCCGCGCTCGTGCTCGGCGGATCCGGGAGCGGGTCGGGGATCGCTGCCAGCGGAGCCGGGGCGGCTGCCGATCCACAAGTGTTGGAGCGGGCCGTGTTCGTGGTCGCGGCGTTTGTGGCGTCGGCCAGTTGGCAACTGTTGCTTGCCGGCGGCGGGGCGCTGTTGGGGCGGGCGTTGACCGGGCGCCTCGGTCGGTTGCTGACGGCAATCGGTTCGAGTGTGGTGATCGTCGTGCTGGAGGTGCGGTTGGTCGCTTAGAGACGGCGCTCGATGGCCTCGGTGGGGTTGAGGAAGAGGAGGACCGGTGGGGCGGTGTTGGGGAGGATGGCTGCGTACGCCTGCAACTGGGGTGCGTAGTAGGCGATTCGGCTCTCCAACGCCGCCGCGGGGATGGCGTCGGTTTTGTAGTCGACGATGGTGAGGCAGCCGTCGTCCTCGCGGTAGATGAGGTCGACGAAGCCTTCGAGGATGGTGCCGTCGGGTTGGACCGTGCCGACGTACGACTCGCGCCAGTGGTCGCGGGCGGCGGCACGCTTCACCACGTCGGAAGCGAGAGCTGAGCGGACGAGTGCTGTGACGACGTCGGCGTACTCGAGGACGCCTTCGGCGAGGCACTGGGTGGACACGGCGGCGTCCAGGCCGGCACCGCTCTCCAAGTCGACTACCTGCAGTACGGCGTGGACCGCGCGGCCGATCGCGGTGCCGTAGCGGCCCTTTGACCAGGGTGGGAGTTCGAGGTCGCGGGGCGCCTTGGCGGTGCCGGGATCCACGTCGGCGAGGGCGACGTCCGGGCCGGTGCCTTCCAGGCCGGAGGCGCTCTGGGCGGAGCGCGCTCGGCTGGCGGCCTGGGCCGCAGTCGCGCGGGACTCCCACTCGGTGCGGGAGATCGGCGGGGTGACGTCGGGTGTGATCCGCGGTTCGCGCTCCACCCGTGGTGGGCTGGTGAAAAGCGCTGCGTGCGGCGCCTCGACACCGCCGGCGGAGGCGAGCAGCTCGGCATTGCTCGAGTGGCGGCGGTTGCCGGAGCGATGCATTGAGACGATGAGGTGGTCGCGTGCGCGGGTGGCGGCGACGTACAGGAGGCGGCGGCGCTCGTAGTCGTCCATCTGCTCGTCGACCGGTTGGACAAGGTCGAAGTCCTCGGTCTGCACGGATGACTTGAGCTTCACGGCGTACCCGCCGTCCGTCGGCCAGAGCACCTGGACACCGCGCTGACGATTCGGCGCCGCCGTCATGCCGGACAGGATGACGATCGGGAACTCCAGGCCCTTCGCGGCGTGGATCGTCATGACGCGGACGGCGTCGGCATCGGTCTCGGGGAGGACGGCCTCGGCGACACGGGATGCTTCTTCGCCTTGGTGTGCGGCCCAGGCGAGGTACGAACGCAGCCCGCCATGCTCCACCTCCGACCAGGCGCGGGCCTGGTCGACGACGAAGCGGATCCGGCGCCAGGCGTCGCGCGCGCGGGGGCCGATGGCGGCGACCTCGAGCATGCGGCGGTCGGCGACGATCTTCGCGAGGACTTCGCTCGGGGTGAGCCAGCGGGCGGCGTAGTAGGTACGGCGGAGCCACTCCATCGCTTCGCCGACCGGGTGGGTCAAGAGCTGGTCCGGGACCGGCGCGGTCAGGGTGAACGAGCCGCCGGAGCGCTTCCAGACGAACAGGTCGTCGTCGCCACAGCCGAAGAGTGGTGAGCGCAGTGCCGTGATGAGGGCTAGTTGGTCGCTCGGGTCGCCGAGGGCGCGGGCGCAGGCGAGGAGGTCGCGGACCTCCGCGGTCTGGTAGACGAGCGAGCTGGCCTCGGCGCGGTACGGGATGTCGGCGCGGTCGAGGGCGTCTTCGAGGAAGGGCAGCGACGTACGCGCGGGGACCAGTACGGCGATGTCGCCGGCTGCCGCGGGACGCCAGTAGCCGGCGTGGTCGTCGTACACCTGCCAGCCTTCGCGGAGGGCCTGCTCGACGACGGCGGCGACGTCGATGGCTTCGCGTTCGCGGAGGACGGAGGCTTGTGCGCGAGGGAGGTCGTTGTGGGGTTCCGCGCCGAGGATGGTGACGGAGGGGCCGGTCAGAGATTCGTCGTACGGCGCTGAGGTGTCGTCGGCCGTGGGTACGTCGGCCGAGGCGGAGTCGCCGCCCCGCCGGAAGGGCAGGACCGTGGCGAGGTCGCCGAGCCGGTCGCCCGAGCCGGAGGTGGACGAGCCGGAACCTGAGGGGTCGGCCGAGGAGCCTGCGGGGCCAAGCGAGCCGGCGGCGGCGGACTCGGATGCGATGTCGTCGAAGAGTGCGGGCTCGTCGGGGTCGTCGAAGAGCGTGGGCTCGTCATCGGGTTCGCCGAAGAGGGAGAGTTGGTCGCCGGTGGCTGGGGTGGTGGGGTCGGGGCGAGACCGGTGCGAGGCAGCGCCTGCCCCTGGGCGGGATGCGGTCGCGGCGCTGGACGGACCGGTGCGGTTGGGGGACAAGGACTGGTACGACGGTTGGGCGGCTTCCTGGGGTTGGATCAAGGTCTCGAAGACTGTGTTGATCCACCGCAGGATGGGCGGCACCGTCCGGAAGTTGGTGGTGAGCGCAACCGTTTCGCCGAGCAGGTCCTGGGCGGTCAGGTACGTCGCGATGTTGGCCCGCCGGAACCGATAGATCGACTGCTTCGGGTCGCCGACCACGAACAGCCGCCCCTCAGGAACCTCGACGTCACGCCAGTCCTCGGCCTCCGCCTCCGCACCCCCTGCGATACGGACCGCCAGCTCGATCTGGATCGGATCCGTGTCCTGGAACTCGTCCAGCAGCAACCGCTCGAACCGCTCCTGCAGCGCCGACCGCACCGACGGGTCGCGTCGGAGCAGATCCCGCGCCAGCACCAGCAGGTCGTGGAACTCCAGCCGACCCTCCTCCCGGCGCAGCCGAGCCGACTCGAGCACCCGGCGAGCGATCCAGTGCGAAAGGTGCCGAAGGCAAGCATCCAGTAGCAGCTCGACCAGCGACCCGGCGACCTCGACCACCTCGGTGCAGTCGCCGCGTACGCGACCGATGTCCGGCCAGTTCTCCTTGCGCCCGATTCTCCCCACCTTCAGACCGCGGAACGTCTGCAGGATCGCCAGCTGCGTCTCCTGGTCGGATGCGGCGTCGAGCATCAGGCCCAGCTCCCGGATCTGCACCACCTTCGGCAGCAACCGGTCCTCAGGATCCAGGCACGACTCGGCCGCGCCACCGATCTGCGCCGCCGCGGCGACCAGCCCGGTGAGATCCGGCATCGCCACCAGCTCGGGCGGATCCACGAGTACGCGCTCGGCGATCAGGTCCCAATCGTTGCCGAACAACCGCGCCAGCGACCGCAGATGCTTCAGCTCGACCCCGACCGCCATCGCCAGCAGCAACGGCTCCGCGATCGAGTCGTCGTCCAGCAGCTGTTGCTGCAACTCAGCCCAGCGTTCCTCGAAGGCGACCGACGACCCGACCTCGTCCAGTACGTCGATCAGCGGCGGCAGGCCAGCTTCGATCGGGTGTGCGAGCAGGATCTGCTGAGCGAACGCGTGCAGAGTGCCGATCGACGCCGAATCGAGGTCGTCCAGCGCCGCGTCCGCCAGCGCACCGGCCGGGCCTCGCCGGGCCTTCTCGAACTCGACGCGCAGCCGGTCACGCAGCTCCGCGCCGGCCTTCTCGGTGAAGGTGACGGCCGCAATCGTGCGCAGGGGTACGCCGTCGCGCAGAACGAGTGTGGTCACGCGGTCGACGAGGGCGTGGGTCTTGCCGGAACCCGCGCCCGCCTCGACGAAGAGTGTGGAGTCGGTGTCCGACCGGATCCGCTCCCGCGCCGGACCGTCCAGCAACTGCTCACTCATGGCCGGCCTCCGAAGCGGGGGCAGTTGGATCGAGCGGATCCAAGGCGGTCGGGTCGATCAGGCGAACCAGGCGGTCGAGGACCGGGTCGTGACGTTTGCGATCCCACCGAGCCCGCACCTCACTGTGCCCGAGTCCGTCCGGGTTGCAGTACGGGCACTGGACCCACAAGAAGTCGGGGATCTCGGGCGCCTTCGGTGGGAAGTGCCCGGCCGCGATCGACGACACGATCACGTCGAGCGTGTCGACGTACCGCTCCTCGACCTCGGGAGTCAGTGGCACCGGGATCCGCTTCCCGCCGCGCCGGACGAACCAGTACGACGCCTCGACCGGTGTCGACTCCTCTCCCAGCCGAGCCCGCGCCGCATACGCGTACACCGGCAACTGCAGCTTCGTCCCGCCCGCCACCGGATCGGACTCGATCGCCTCGTACCGCGAGAACCCGCCGGTCTTCACGTCCGTCACATAGATGGTCCCGTCAGAACCGAGATCGACCTTGTCGGCCGACCCCCGCAGCAGGACACGCCCGGACGGCACCGGAATCTCCACCGGCGGCTCACCGTCGAACCCGAACCGCAGCTCGCTCGCCACCACCGACGCGTCCCGATCCGCGCGCCAGCGGTCGTCGTCGGTCAGCAGCACCATCAAGTCCCCAAGAATCCGCAGCCGCTCCCGCTGCCACAACCGCGGATGCCCGGTCAGCCCCTCCGCCTCGAACCGATCCGCGAGCTCCGCCCCGATCGCGAGCAACAGCGACCGCTGCTCCGCCGTCCACGGCTCGCCGCGCTCAGGGAGCGATCCCCTCAGCTGCGACACGAAGGCGTCGATGCTGTAGTGGATCAGATTCCCCACCTGCAAAGGCGAAATGACCAACAGGTCCTCAGGCGCCTCGAGCGGCTCGACCTGAAGCAGCCGCTCGACGAAGTAGGCATGGGGACACGTCGCATACGCCTCGAGCGACGTCGGCGACGCGATCCGATCCTCCACCGCGTACTCCGGCAGACCCGACACCCCGGACAGGTCTCCGTCGAACCGTGTGAACGCGTTGCTCCCACGTCCGCGCAGCAGCTCACGCGCCCGCACGAGCACCTCGTCGTTCACCCACAACCGCGCCGCCGCGGCCCGGACCTGCCACTCCTGCTCGGTCGCCGGCATGGTTGCCGTTGTCAACGATCCTGCGTACGACGCCGACGTCCGCAGCAACTCGCCGTACCTGTCCCACTGTGTCGCGGGCAGCCCGTGATCGCCGGTGAGCTCGCGCAACGACCCCAGCAACCAACGCGTCGGCAATCGCCGTGACGACCGCCGCAGATCGCCTCGCGGGAACGACGCAACGACGCGCGACCCGGCCGAGAACGCGACCAGCAGATGCCGCTGCTTCTCGTCGAGGCGATCCCGGAACGATGCCAGCTCCGGCGCCGCCGCCTCGCGCACGCGATGGGGGAGCAATGCGTCCTCGTGCACGCGCCCCGGATACAGGTCCTCCGACAGACCCACGACGTACACGATGTCCGCCGACAGCCCGATGCTCGCCGACAGCGGTGTCACCAGCACACCGGTGCCGAACGTCCCGACCCGGGGGAGCGACTGCTGCAGCTCGAGATCCAGCACGTCGCGCAGGACGGCGAGGCTGGCCGGCGTACCGAGCTCGTCCAACGTGGACAGGCCCTTCAACGAGCTCTCGACCGCGGCCGCGGCGTACTGCTCTTCCACCGGCAAGGACGAGTAGTCGCCCAGCAGAGCGTGGAAAAGCTGCAGCACCCCGTCCGCAAGCTCGGACCAGGTCTCCAGCAAGGCCAGAGCGCTCAGCCGGCGACGGAGTTCCGAAGCGAACGCGTGCAGCCGCTCGGCCTTGGATGCGTTGTACTGCGCGCGCCGGACCGCGGCCGGCCGTGGGTCCTCGGCCGCTTCCTCCTGATCAGCAGTACGCCGCTCAGCCTCGGCGTACCGTGCGAGCCGCGTATCCCAGTCGTCGCCTCGAACCACACCGGCGACCCGGGACATCCGCTCCCACTGCGGCACCGGGATCCGCTCGCCGGTGAAGTCGCGCGTCGGCGCGTTCGCGAGCGCACGGAACACATCCGCGCGCGGCAGGTCCTGATCGACGAGCGCCAGCACCTCGAGCAGGGTCCGCGCGATTGCGCGCTCGTGCACGGGACGTGTGCCGGGTCCGTTCACCTCGATCCGGGCGGCGGCCAGGTGCTCGTGCAGGAGCCGCGCGTACGGCGAGGCGGCCGAATAGAGCACCGCGATCCGATGCGCCGGCGTGTGCTCGAGCGATTCGACGACATCGCGGACGACGCAGCGCACCTCGTCGTCGGCGTCGGAGGCGTTCAGGATCTCGGTGGCGACCGGGTAGTTCTTCGAGATCGACGGTGGCAGGTCTATACCGATGCGTTCGAGGGACCTGCGGACGGCACGGTCGGCTCGTCGTACGTCGGTCAGACCGACGATCACTGTGAGATCAGCCGCGGCGCTGCCGAGCGCTTCGACGAACGCCGCCTCCGATTGGGTGAGCTCCTGGGGTAGATAGAGAACAAGGGCGCCGAGCTCGCCGGCGATGCCAGGCTCGTCCGTGAGGCGCGCGGCCGCTGCCCGGAGAAGATCGGTCTCGTCGTACCAGTCGGCGGCGAGATCGGTGGTGACGTGGCGGTGCAGACGGACCAGGTCGGGACCGAGCGCGGAGGCGTGGGCGACGTTGTCCAGCGCGGGGTCGCTGAGATCGCGAAGCTCGCGATGGGCTGACGCAAGCGCTTGGATGGTCGACGGATGCTCGGCGACCTCTTCGAAGATGCCCGGCGCCTTCGACAGCGCCGTACGCCAGGTCGCTGCGACGATCGGCCGGGTCGCGGGGCGGCGCGGCGACAGGACTCCGGCCGCGAGCTGCTCGGCAAGGCGCTCCAAGGTGGCGAGATAGAGGCCGGCGATGCCTGACCGGGCGAGATGGCGGCGGGCGATGACGCCGGCCAGGTTGTTGGGCAGCAGCAGGGTGACAGGGGTCATCGGATCGTCCGCCTTCAGCCGTGAGACCACGGCCTGCAGGCATTCGAGCGCGGCGGCTCCGTACGCCGTGCTCTCGATCCGGGTGGTACTCACCGCAACCCCCGATCCGTTGACTGTCATCGCAGACGGTAAACCCTGCCACGGACAGAAAGATGACGGGGCGCGAAACGCCAAGATTTTCTGCAGGGGCCGCGTTCGGCTCTCACAATGAAGAAATGACCAGGGAGACGACGATCGCGCGGGTTCTGCTCGTGCTCGTCTTCGCGCCGGCCGGCGGCCTGTTCGGCAAGGCCGTCGCCGAGGCCGCGCAGAGCCGCGAGTGGTGGCCGTGGCTGGTCGCGGCGCTGGTCTGGCTGGTGCTGTCGGGGCTGATCTCGGTGGCGGTGTCGAACCATTTCGACGAGCACAGATAATGCTCCGATGGTCGCTGCGGTGCATCACGTCGAGATCTGGGTCCCGGACCTGTCCCGGGCGCAGGAGAGCTGGGGCTGGATCCTCAATCGGCTGGGCTGGAAGGACGGTGACGGCTGGCCCGGCGGCATGACCTGGGCGGCGCCCGACGGCAGTTACCTTGTGGTCGAGCAGAGCCCGGCGATGTCGGCCGGCGAGCACGACCGGATGCGGCCCGGGATGAACCATCTCGCGTTGAACGCGGCCGGGCGCGCCGAGGTGGACGCCATCGTCGCGGAGGCCGCCCGGCACGGCTGGACGCTGATGTTCGCCGACCGGCACCCGTACGCCGGCGGCCCGCAGCATTACGCCGCCTTCCTCCACAACACCGACGGCTACGAACTCGAGATCGTCGCTCCTGATTAGCAGGTGAGACTACTGATGCCTGGAGTGACGCTTGGGACTACCCGTATGACATGGTTACTCCAGGCAATATGGAGTCGCGGGGCAAGTGTGGAAGGACGGTGCTCGTGACGGAGAAGCCTGACGGGGGAAGTACGCCCGGACCGGTTTCACCGGAGCTCCTGGAAGCGCGGATCCGCGGTCTGCAGCACGCGCTCGGCCAGTTGCTGGACAACGCCCGCCGGCTGACGCACGGCGAGCACCAGCGGGCTGTGCAGTTGCATCGTCAACTGCAGGAGCAGACCGCGATCGCCCGGCGTGAGTCGCGTGCCCTCGTCGACTCCAAGACCGCGGAAGCGCTCTCGACGGCCGAGCCGAAGGCGCGTCTGCTGGCGGACCGGCTGGCGCCCGGTCTGGCGTCTATTCCGCCGAACGACGCCCGCTGGCGTTCGCGTCAACTAGTCGGCGCAGGCATCCCGTCGTACGTCCGGATCGGTGAGCTCGACCCCGGTACGCCGGTGGTCGCGCCGCTGCTGCGGACGAACGGCTGGAAGGTGACCGCGGACCGCAACCAGTCCGCGCGCAGACTTCTGCAGAGCATCGCCTTGCGGCTGGTCGCGGCCGCCGAACCCTTCCGGCTCAGGATCGACGCGTTCGACCCCCGGCTGACCGGCATGATGGGTCTGCTCGGTCACCTGACCACGAAGTACCCGCAATTGGTGCCCAGGGCAACGCATACCGCCGAGCAGCTGCACACCGTGCTGTCCGGACTCGTCGATGTGTCGTCGCTGCGGGCCAGCCGGCAGGCGCAGCTCGGGCACCAGCGATTCGAGGATCTGATCCGGGAGACCGGCCAGGTCACCGATCCGTACCGGCTGGTCGTCCTGTTCGACTACCCGGCCGGCATCGACTCGCTCGCCCAGCGCGACCTGCTCCGGCTGGCCGCCACCGCCGGCGAGCGCGGGATCTGCTTCCTGGTTCATCATGACCCGTCGACGAGTTCCGAGATGGACGTCGAGACCAAGCAGTTGCTCGAGTTCCTCAACCCAGTGACCATCGGCGGAGACAAGGTCGAGGTCACGCAACTGCCCGGCGTGGCCGCGAAGCTGGATCCGCCGTTCGACGCGAACGTTGCCGCCGGCATCTGTGACGTGGTGGCCGAGCTCGCGGAGGCCGCCGTACTCCCGACCATCGACTTCGAGCGCACCCTGCCGGACCGCTCGACCTGGTGGCAGCCGGTCAAGGACGAGATCGGCACAGTGATCGGGTACGACGATCGCACGCCGGCGCTGGTGCGGTTGCGCACTGGGAACCCTGCGCTCCCGCATGTGCTCGTCGGGGGCGCGGTCGGTCAGGGCAAGTCGAACCTGCTGCTCGTGATGATCCACGGTCTCGCCGCGCGCTACGACCCGGTGGACCTGGAGATGTACCTGCTCGACTTCAAGCATGGTGTCGAGTTCTCCGCGCTCGGTCCGGCGGGGGAGCGGGAGCACTGGCTGCCACAGGTGCGGGTGCTCGGTGTGCACAGCGACCGGGCGTTCGGTCTCGCCGTACTGCGGCATCTGTCGGACGAGTTGGCGCGGCGCAGCGAGATCTTCAAGTCGCACGGCAACGTTGCCGATATCGCGGAGCTTGCCCCAGGCCCCGATCGGCCGCCGCGGATCCTGGTCGTCCTCGACGAGTTCCAGGTTCTGCTCGAGGACGACGACGAGCTCGCGGACGAGGCGGCGAAGTTGCTCGAGCGGTTGGTCCGTCTGGGACGCGCGTACGGCGTGCATGTCGTACTGGCGACGCAGACGATCGAAGGCGTCAAGCGGTTGGCGACCCGGCGCGACTCGATCTTCGGCCAGGTGCCGTACCGGATTGCGCTGAAGACGACGCCGGCCGACTCGCAAGCGATTCTGCGGAGCGGGAACACTGCTGCGGCTGAATTGCAGTTCCGCGGCGAGGCCGTGCTCAACGCAAACTTCGGCTCTCCGGACGACAACCAGCATGTGCTGGTCAGCTTCGCGGACAAGGCCGTGCTGGACTCGCTGCGGCGTGAACTATGGGAGCGCGCGGGTACGATGGCGCGCCCGCCGCGGATCTTCCATCTGGCCGAGCCGGCCCGGCTGACGGACACCGCGGTTGCGGTGAAACCGGAGCTGGGGCGGCCGTGGACCGGGCTGCCGATCGCGGTGACGGAGGAGCCCGTGCAGGTCGAAGTACGGCCCGAGCCGGGAGCCGGCGTACTCGTGCTCGGTGACGGTCCGGCGGATGCGCTCGGCGTACTGAGTGGGCTCGCGTTGTCGACGGCGGCCGCGGCCGTGGATCCGCCACGGTTCATCTTCATGGACGGCACCGACTCGTCACCGACTGTTGCTGAGGGCAAGGACGCGCTGGTGCAGGCGTTGCGGCAACTCGGCTGCGAGGTCGAGACGGTCGACAAGCATGCGGACATCGCGCCACGGTTGTTCTCGCTGCGGGACGCCGTACGCAATGGGCACGTCGGCGAGACCTATCTGCTCGGGTTCGGGTTCCACGGGGTGCCGCGGATGCAGTTGCACGCGGAGGGGTTCTTCGAGAGTCCGGCGAACGCACTGCAGGACATCGTGCGTGACGGACCGGCGCAGGGGCTGATCACGTTCGGGTGGTGGAACCGGCTGCATGTGTGCACCGAGCAGCTTGGGTACGGGCGCGCGAACGTGGCGACTCACCTGTTCCTACGGCACCCACAGGACGGCGTACGCGCGGTGGCCGGACCGCTGGTGCGGTGGGCTTCGGAACCACACCGGGGTCTGTTGTGGGACGGGCTCCACCCTGAGGCACAGGTCGTCGTACCGTTTGCCGCACTGCGTTCCGATGAGGTGGACCGCGCGGTGGAGTTGGTGCGGCGATGAAGGTAGAAGAGAAGGCATGGTCCGAGTACGCACGGGCGCTGCGGACGGTCGCGGGAGCCCGTGCGGACGCGCAGCAGGCGCAGGACCGGCTGACCGCGCACAAGTCGAAAGCCGAGGCCGCTGCGATGGCGGAGGCCGACGCCATGGCCGAGCGCGGGCGGTTGTTGGAGCTCCGGCTGAACGCACTGGCCGAGAAGGCCGCTGCGAGCCTGCAGCGGGCCGGACTGCCCGCTGACGGCAAGCGAGCGAACCATGCGCTGCCCGAGATCCGCGTACTGAACGACATCGAGACGGTCGCGGTCCGGATCACCAAACAGCTGAGTGAGACCGTCGAGCAGCTCGAAGAGGTCCGTGCGGCCGCCCGGGCTGAGCAGGAGCGACGGAAGCGACGTACCATCAGCGCGGTCTTGATGCTGGTCGGGTTCGTGGTGGTGTGGGTGGTGACCGGGTCGTTCCTGGCCGGAGTCGAGGCCGCGGCCATCGCCGCCGTCACGATGCTGGCCGCGTCCCGGGCGCTCGGGCTGCCCAGGCTGCCCGGTGCGCGCTGGTGGGGCTGGGGTGGTGCGGTCGCGGTCGTCGTCGCCATGGCGGCCGGTCTGCCGTGGTGGCTCGCGATCCTGGTGCCGGTCATCGTGGCCGGTACGGCGATCGTGCTGCCGAAGAAGCGCAACTAGGTTTGGGAGTGAGTTCAGGTGTCCGACGTACAGCGGCTCAAGGAACAGCTGCACCAGGTCTCGATGGAGGCCAAGCAGGCAGCGGGCGGCCTGGCCGGTTTCAAACTGCGCTTCACCCAGCACAGCCAGCTGGTGGAGAGCCTGATCGCCGGTACGGCGACCGGCGTCGACCGGGACATCACGGAGATCCTGGACGCGGCCGGCAAGGCGGTCGAGCAAGCCGCCGAGGCCCTGGAGATCGCGTCGGCCGGATGCAAGAGCTACGCCGACCAGATCTGATGGGTTTGTCGTGCCGTCGGAGCTGCAACGAGTCGCGCGAGGGCTGGTGGACAGCCTCGACGAGGTGCCTTCCGTCGTTGCCCACCTCCGCCGTACGGCGGACCGCTGCCGGGAGAACGCCCAGGTCGCGCTGATCGCCTCCCATGGGCGCGCCACCGTCGCCGCCCAGCAACTCGACGCCGCCGCCCGCGCCTGCGAGGCCGCTGCCCACTACCTCACCCTGGCGCCACCGAAGGCCCGCGCCTGGGCTGAGGGGCTGGTCGGCATCGGCGGACCCAATACCAACCGCCCGTCCGCCGACTCCGCCGACCGCAACAAGTCCACCGGCGGCCTCGGCGACGTCGCCGAACGTGACTCGCAGGGCCGAACCAAACGCCTCACCGCCACCTTCGAAGACCTTGACCTTGGCGAAGACAACGAACCGCCTCTGATCACGGTCGCCCGCAAAGCCTTCGAAAAGTTCCGCAAGCGACACAAGAAGGACGACGAGGAACGCTTCGAAGATCCACTCGAGGTGGAGATCACCGTCACCGAAACGGGCGACCTCGAGTTCGAAGAACGCGACGAGAAGGAAGAAGACAAGCGCGAAGAACGCCTGTCCCGCGACTTCGAAATCGCCGTAGACCTCACCGAGCCGGTCAAAGCCCTCCTAGCCGCCATGGCCGAATCCGCCAACCAACAATGGCAACACGCCACCCTCACCATCACCCCCAACCACATAGAAGCCAGCTTCGACTACCCAGAGAACGACCGACCACAGCCGATCGTGGTCGACATCGACCTCCCAGATCTGCCAACCGCAGCCGACCTCGACTTCGACTTCGCGTTCGATGTCCGACCAATAGGCGTTGACTTCGCTCCTGGAGTCTTCGATCCGCGAGGATCGTTCGAGCCGAAGGAGCGGCTGATCGCCGACCGACTCGTAGCTGAAGGCTGGCGTCTCGATGCCAGACCTCCGGATCACACCGTCGACGGCCACAAGAACCCCGACGCGATGCTGCGAAGGTCTGGTTCCGACGAGGGCTCGATCATCGAGTTCAAGACGCTCACCAGCGGCGCGTCGAACACGGTGAAGCGCAGCATGCTGAAAGCCAGCGGCCAGGCGCTGAAGGCCGCGCGCGAGCTCACCATGGGACGCGAGGTGGTTGTCGACGGCCGACCGGTCGGACTGACGGAGGAAACCGCTCTGCGGTCCTTTCGCAGGGCCTGCGGTCAGCCGGGCTCCACCGTGGCTGCGGTGGTACATGTCATTCTCGGTGACGGACGTTTGGTCACCTTTACCAAGGAGCAGTGATGTCGACCGACGACAACATCTTTCTTGCGGCGGACCAGCCGCTCGGGGAGGTGGCCGGATGGCTGCGCGGCATCCTCGGGCTCGAGCGCATCGAGGATCCCGACCTGAAGGAGAACCAGCACTTCTTCCGCGGGCCTGCCCGGACCATCGAGGGGACGGTTCTGCTCGTGGTCGGCCCGAACGTCTACGGCGAGGTCGATCCCGAGCCCGAGGACGTCTCGGCAATCGACCACTACGCAGGCGTCGTCGACGTGCGCCTCGCGGGCCTGAAGGACGAAGAGATACAGCAGAGGGAAGCCCGTGCCGTGTTCGACGAGCTGGCGGCGGCGCAGTCCGACGTTGCGTTGGTGCTGGGTCACGACATGGCCTGGATCGTGGCGTCGTACCTGCCCGGCGCCGGCGCGCATGCCTTCCCGCCCCGCACCTCCCTCGACGCCGACGACATCGACACCTGGCGACCGTGGGTGATCGCCTGAGGTCGTCGTACCTGATGTGCCCTGACGCCTCTCGGGGGTGGGGACACCTTCTGGGGGCCTGAGACAAGAAATAACCTGTCTCAGCCCACCAGTTCCTGTCCCAGCCCACCAGTTCCACACAGCCCTGCGGGTCGGCTTTCGTGTGCTGCGATCGGTTGCCTCAGGGAGTGACGCGGCGGGGCGAAAAGTTCTTGGGGGAATCGCGTCATGAACCGGTGAGGGGTTCGTCACTTCTTGTGAACCCATCCCCACAGGGAAGTGGAAGTGATTGACGTGAAGGGTTGTTCTTCGAGGTCGCTGATGGGAACTGGCTCGACTGGGCGTCGGGTGCATTGAGATGACTGACAACGCTGATGGGGACCCTCACCCTGCTGCGGTCGGGGTTGTCGAAGGCCGGCGCGTACGGGTGTGGTTCGGGGACCACGTCGTCGCCGACTACCGGGCCGAGGCCGAGTTGGCCGAGCGCTACGCCGCTGCCATGTCGCGCCGGTTCGCCGGGTTGCGCGTGACCAGTGATCCGATCCCCGACGCCGACCCCGGCCCGGTTCGCAAGCTGCCGGGCGAGCGGCTGTGGGAGGTAGCCCCGAAATGAGTATTCGTCGCTTCCGGCTGATCCGCCATCATGATGTCTCCGGTGTCAGCGGCACCGGGCCCGTCGCCGAGGGCGTGCTGTTCACCGACGGGGCGGTCGCGCTCCGCTGGTACGGCGACTATCCGACCACGACCGTCTGGGACGGGATCGACTCCGTCGTCGCCATCCACGGTCACGGCGGGGCGACCGAGGTCGAGTGGATCGACTCGGACCCGGGTCCGGATCCCGACCTGAAACTGCCACCCCGCGAGACCCTTCCACCCAGACCATGGCCGGATCTCCACTCCGCCCCCGAGCCACAGGATCCCGACCCCCTGCACAACGACCAGGAACTCGGTTCGTACGGCGCTGCCCCGCCGGCCGCCTGGCCGTCGTACCGGGTCTTCCGATGAGCCGGTCCGGGTCCGGCGCCGCGGACCCGGACTGATCAGGGTGGGCCGGTGCCGACCTCCCTTGCGGCACTGCCCTACCCGTCCCTGCCTCGGGCCCAGTCGTGATCGCGAGTCCGGCTGGGCCCGAGTCCGTCAGCTGTGCTCGACGGTCTGGACCAGATCGAGGTTGTAGAACTTGGTGGGGCCGTCGCACAGTTCCATCATCTTCTCGGCGAACTCGGTGGTGTCGGCTCGCTTGGAGTTCTCCATCGCCTCCTCGTACGACGCGAACTCGATGATCGAGAAGTAGCGCCCCGACTCGTCGCGGTCGGCACAGGTGATCCCGCGGGTCGGCGCCGGGCCGTCGCCGGAGGCCTCGCGGGTCTTCTGGAACCCGTCCATGAGCGCCGTGATCTCGTCCGGCTTCTGCGTCCGGTACTCGATGATCTGAACGAAACCAGCCATTTCTCCCCCTTGCCCACGGCACCCACTTCGGGTGCCTCTTGCTGCCGACAGTGCGCCTGCAACGCCCGTACTGCAAGGGGTCGAGGCTTACGGTGACATGACGCTGGCGCCGCATCACGCGGTGTCGTTTCTGCCCTCGGCAAAGATGTCTGGGTTTTGTCGGCGGGGACTGATTGGCTTGCCCGCATGGAGATTCTGATCCTCGGTGGGACGGCGTGGCTCGGTCGTGAGATCGCGACGCAGGCGTTGGCGCGCGGGCATTCGGTTACCTGCGTGGCCCGTGGTGAGAGTGGCGAGGTCGCGGCCGGTGCCACGTTGATCGCGGCCGACCGCAGCCGCCCGGATGCGTACGGCGCTGTGCCCGAGAAGGACTGGGATGCGGTGTTCGAGGTGTCGTGGCAACCGGGATTCGTGCGTGGCGCGTTGGCGGCGTTCGGTCCGCGGGCGAAGCATTGGACCTACGTGTCATCGGGCAACGCGTACGAGAAGTTCGACACGCCAGGCGCCGACGAGTCCGCCGTACTGCGGGAGCCGACCGAGCTGGACGTGGCCGAGCGGGAGCAGTACGGCGAGGCGAAGGTCGCCAGCGAACTGGCTTCGCGGGAAGCAGTCGGGGATCGGCTCGTGATCGCGCGGGCCGGCCTGATCGGCGGGCCGGGGGACAAGAGCGATCGGGCCGGAGCGTGGGTCGCGCGGGCGGCTCGAGCGCCGGAGGAGCCGATGCTCGTGCCGGACACGCCCGATCTCGCGACCTCCGTGATCGACGTGCGGGACCTCGCATCGTGGTTGCTGGATTGTGCGACGGAGGGCCGGACAGGGACGTTCGATGCCGTCGGACCGGTGGTGCCGTTCGGCGAGTGGATCGAGCTCGTGCGCGAGGTCGGTGGTCATACCGGGCCGATCGTGCTCGCGCCGCGGGCGTGGTTGGAGGAGCAGAAGGTCGAGCAGTACATGGGGCCGGATTCGCTGGCGATGTGGATTACCGAGCCTGGGTACGAGGGTTGGTCGTCTCGCAGCGGCGCTGCGGCGCTCGCGGCCGGGTTGACGCACAGGTCGCGGCGAGAGTTCCTGGTGGACACGCTGGCCTGGGAGCGGGAGCTCGGACTGGATCGAGAGCGGCGCGCCGGGCTGAGTCCCGCGAAGGAGAAGGAGTTGATCGAGTCACTGCAGGCATAGAGAGTGGGCGCATGCGTTTGGTGCTGATCTCGGACACTCATCTGCCGGTGCGGGCGAAGAAGCTGCCTGAGCCGGTCTGGGACGCGGTCGAGCGTGCCGACGTGGTCATCCATGCTGGGGACTGGGTGAACGTCGGATTGCTGGACGAGTTGGAGTCTCGTGCGGCCCGGTTGATCGGGTGCTGGGGCAACAACGACGGTCGGGAGCTACGGGCGCGGTTGCCCGAGGTCGCACGCGTGACGCTCGACGGGCTGTTGGTTGCCGTCGTGCACGAGACCGGGCCGGCCAAAGGGCGCGAGGAGCGCTGCGAGAAGGATTATCCGGGCGTCGATCTGCTGGTGTTCGGCCACAGCCACATCCCGTGGGACACGACAAGCCCCGGTGGGCTGCGGTTGCTGAACCCGGGATCGCCGACGGATCGGCGCCGGCAGCCGTACTGCACCTACCAGACCGCCACCATCACGGCCGGTCGTCTCGAGAAAGTTGCTCTCCACAACCTTTGATCGGGGCAACGACTTCGGCCGGGCGTACGGGATCAGCGCCGTACCACCGAGCTACGGCGTACCTCGCACCCCCGGCCGATCGTTCGACCGGGAGATCAGGCGTTCGCTGCTTCCTTGACCCGCGTCTTGAGCCGGTCGCGAACCTCTTCCGGCGTGTAAGCGCGGCGCTTCCGCTCGCCCCGCGCGACCACTACGCCCGTTGCGGCCACGCCGACGAGCCCCGCAAGTCCTACCACCTTCCATACCTTCATGCGGACTAATCTAGCGACTGTGGACAGCCGGATTTCACTGGATGACGCTACGGAACTGACACGAACAGGTGACATTTGGCTGTTCCGTGGCGAAAGCGCTGCGGATCGCGCCATCCAGCTCACGACGAACAGCCCGGTCAACCACGCCGGCATGGCGATCGTGATCGAGGATCTGCCGCCGCTGATGTGGCACGCCGAACTGGGTCGCTCGCTGCCGGACGTGTGGACCGGGACCCACCACCGTGGCGTGCAGTTGCATGATCTGCGCGACGCGGTGCTGGTGTGGGGACGCAAGTACGGTCAACGCGCCTGGTTGCGGCAGCTCGATCACCCTGTCACGCGGGAGATGGAGGACGCCGTACTGCGGACTGTCGCAAGGCTGGACGGTACGCCGTTCCCGTCGACGGCCCGGTTGGCGTCGCGATGGGTGCGCGGACGGGTGCCGGCGATCCGGCGCGGATCGCGGGAGCTCGAGCTCGAGTCGGCGTACTGCGCTGAGGTGGTCGCGGTGACGTACGAGGAGATGGGGTTGCTGAGCGGACGGCGATCGAACTGGTACGACCCGGGACGATTCTGGAGTGGTGACGAACTCGAGTTGGCCCACGGCGCCCGATTGGGTGACGAGATCGCCGTCGATATCCCCGATGCCTGACTCGACGGAAACTGTCGGCGCCGTGTGATTGGGTTGTTCCAGTCGGTCATCGAGCCGGAGGAGGGCCCTGGGGAATGTACGCCGTCATCGATACTGAGACGACTGGCCTGCTGCCGAGTCATCGGCATCGGGTGATCGAGATCGCCGTCGTGCTGCTGGACGCCCGCGGGCAGGTCGAGCGCGAGTGGGTGACGTTGCTGAATCCGCAGCGCGATCTCGGTCCTCAACATATTCACGGGATTCTCACCGCCGACGTGCTCGCGGCGCCGGACTTCGCGGACGTCGCGCAGCAGTTGGGACAGCTACTCGCCGGGCGGATGGTTGTCGGGCACAACGTTGAGTTCGACCTCGGGTTCCTGCGGGCGGAGTTCGCCCGGCTGGGCGTCGCGGTGCCGCTGATCACCGAGCGGTCGATGTGCACGATGGCGCTCGCCGGTTATCTCTACCCGGGCGCGAAGCGGACGCTTGGCGCGTGTTGTGCGGCGGCGGGGATCTCGATCGAGGGATGGCATTCCGCGCTGGCCGACACCCGGGCCACGGCTGAGCTTTTCGGTCAGTATTTGCAGGCGTTTCCGTCACCACCGCCGTGGCAGTGGGCCTACGAGGAGGTCAGCCGGCTGCAATGGCCGCCGCTCCCGGGGACGGACGTGGCGCCGACCGTTCGGCCGGTGCATGCCGGTGGGCGACATGGGTGGATGAGCCGGCTCGTCGACCAGTTGCCGCGCGTCCCCGAGCCGCCGCAGGCCGACTCGTACCTGGCCTTACTCGACATGATTCTCGCCAATCGGGAGATCACGGCCGCCGACGCGGATCAGTTGGTGCAGGCGGCGACCGACCTCGGTCTCGCGCGCTCGGAGGTGAAGCACCTACACCAGTACTACGTTTCCGCGCTGGCGGAGGTGTCGTGGGCGGATGGAGCGATCACGGCGGATCAGCGGAACGATCTCGATCGGGTCGCGGTGATGCTCGGGCAGCGGGCGGCGGACGTGGATGAGGCGCTGCTCCGCGCGAGTCGCGGGCGGTACGTCGTACCGGCTCGTCCGGGGGCACGCGGGTTTCCGCGGGGGAGCACGATGGTGTTCACGGGCGACATGGTGGAGCCGCGGGACGTCTGGTGGGATCGGGCGGTGGCGGCGGGGTTCGCCCCGCAGGAGGCGGTTCGGCCGGACACGACGTTCGTGGTCGCCGCTGACATCGACAGTTTGTCGGTCAAAGCGCGGGTCGCGCGTGAGCTCAACATCCCGATCATCTCGGCCGAGGACTTCCGCCGCTTACTGCCGGCGGATGAGCGGAGGGCCGGCTAACCGGGCTCGCCGGTTAGGGTGCGGGCGTGAATCGTGAAGAGTTGGGGCGCCGGATCTACGCGGCTGCTCATTTGACTGGGGAGTTCGTGCTGCGGTCGGGGCAGACGACGAACGAGTACTTCGACAAATACCGCTTCGAGGCGGATCCGGTGCTGCTGGATGCGGTTGCCGAGGCGATGGTCCCACTCGTGCCGGCGGGCACTGAGGTGCTAGCTGGGCTCGAGATGGGCGGGATCCCGGTGGTGACCGCACTCGGACGTCGTACCGGGCTGCCGTGTGCGTTCGTACGGAAGGAAGCAAAGGCGTACGGGACGCGTCGGCTCGCCGAGGGTGCCGAGACCGCGGGGCGGCGGGTGACGATCGTCGAGGACGTCGTCACGACGGGCGGGCAGATCGTGCTGTCCACTCAGGATCTGCGTGCGCTGGGTGCCGAGATCACCGACGCCCTCTGCGTCATCAACCGCAACCCCATCACGCCAGCACCGCTGACCGAAGCCGGCCTGGCCCTCCACGCGCTCCTGACCTCAGAGGACCTGACGCCCCAGAGCTGAGCTCCGGGTGGACTAGACCTCTTCTTCGGCGTCGTCTTCGCGTTCGATCTCGAAGCGGAGTTGTTTGCCGGAGCGGATCCGTTCGATCGCGGCCAGGCAGGCCGGCTCGCTCATGTGGACGCCAATCTCGGCAAGCTTGTGGCGCAGCACGAGCGAGGCGTCCTCGGCGGAGCGGGAGCTGGTCTCATTGATCGCCTCGATGGTGGTGGCGGTGAGCTGCTCGCGGATGTCCGGGTGAACCTTGTGGATCTCGTGGGTGATTCTGAACTCCGTCATCGCGACTCGCTCTCCCTTTCACCACGGGCCGGTGTGTTACTGATCCCAGCGTAGTGTCCCGGGGCCAGGCAGGCCCGCTACGCGAGGACGCGATTTACGAAACCTTCAAGACGCGCCGCGAGTCTGACGGCGCGGACCTCCGGCGTGACGGTTTCACCTTGCGGTACGTCGAGTTCGCGCAGACCGCGGACGTACAGCGAACACGCCAGGTCCGCGCAGATGTACATCCCGACCGTGTTACCGTCCCGGCCGGCCGAACCGGCTCGGCGAGCGGCGAACAGGGCGACGTCGGTGAGGTGGTGTGCGGTGTTGCACAGGTCGCACAATCCGGCGCCCCGGCGTGGTGCGCCCGAGGTCTGGGTCTTCACCGCGATCCCGGTGACCTCGGCATCCCGGCGTACCACGAGGTAGCCGCGGTTGGGCGCCTTCGGGTCACGCCAGCCGAGGTAGTCCAGCGATTCCCACGGGAGCTCGGTGAACCCCGGCGGCAGCGTCATCGCCTTGACCTGGCTCTTGGACGAGTTGACGAACGAGCGTCTGATCTCGTCAGCGCTGAGCGGTTCCACGACGGTTCTCCGATCTTTTTCGACCACCCATGACACCTGGTGCCGTCGTACGCCCGCAACCGATTAACCGCCGTCGCTTGTTGCTGGGGGCAACGGTCAGCTGTCGGCGTAGCCGGTGGGCCGGCGTCCACAGGCTGGACACGCCGGAGGCGGGGGGTGGACTTCCGGACCAGATGGGTGAAAGCTGGACAGTGAAAACTTCAACTAACCCCCCAGCTTCAATCTAGCCCCTTGGAGGATTCCGGTATGGCCAACGAGTACGCCGCACTGTCCGGTGACTACACGATCGACACCGCGCACAGCCGGGTCGGGTTCGTGGCCCGGCACGCGATGGTGACGAAGGTGCGGGGATCGTTCGACGAGTTCGAGGGGTCGATCCACATCGACGGCGACAACCCGGCGAACTCGTCCGGGCGGGTGACGATCCAGGCCAAGAGCATCAACACCCGCAACAGCCAGCGCGACGAGCACCTGCGCAGCAACGACTTCCTGGACATGGACAACAACTCCGAGATCACGTTCGCCTCGAGCGGGATCAAGCAGACCGGGGACGCGGAGTTCGTGGTGTCCGGCGACCTGTCGATCCGCGGGGTGTCGAAGCCGGTCGAGATCACGTTCGAGTACACCGGGTCCGCGACCGACCCGTTCGGCAACCAGCGGCTCGGGCTCGAGGGCGCCGTGGTGATCAACCGCAAGGACTACGGCGTCAGCTGGAACGCGGCCCTCGAAGGCGGCGGCGTCCTGGTCAGCGAAAAGGTAACCCTGGAGATCGAGGTCTCCGCCATCAAGAACAGCTGAGCTCTTCGACCAGCTCCCTACCCAAGATCCCGCGGCTGCCCGATTGGCAACCGCGGGATCTTCACGTAGACGAACAGATGCGGTGCGCCGAATGAGTGCTCGCTGAGCTGGCGAGGTGCTCGCGAGAGTTGGTTGAGCTGGCGGGATGCCGACAGGTGTTGGTCGAGAGGGTGGGATGCCGACGGGTGTTGGTCGAGCGGGTGGGATGCCGACGGGTGTTGGTCGAGCGGGTGGGATGCCGGCTAGCCGCGGCCAGCCGTGGGGAGTGCTGGCGAATGGTGGAGTGCTTCGGGTTTGTGGCGGTGGGGTCACGATTGGGTGTGTTGGGGGTACGGGCGTGGCGGCCTGGGCAGACTCGGGGTGAGTGCCGGCTAGGTCAGGGGTCCGCCGATGATCGACACGAGACTGGGGCGTTGGTTGTTACCGTTGTTCGGGCGCCGGCGCGGTGGGCGACGTACGCCCGAGATGTTCCGGCCGCGCGGGACGAGTTCGCGGGTGAGCCGGCTGGCAGCGCAGTACGACGCCGACGTGGACGCTGCGCTGCAACGGTTGTGGCCGAAGGCGCGGATCTATCACGATCGTGAGTTCACCCGGGATCGCGCCGACTTCCTGCTCGTGGTGCGCGGGCGCGGCGTGATGGTCGAGACGAAGGTGAAGAGCGATCCCGGTGTGTTCCGTGGGTCGACGCTCCCGCCGTTGCTGGACAGGTTGCAGCGTGATGGTCGGCGGCTGGTCGTCGTACTCAATCAGGGCGATCCCACCCCGGCCCGCGAACTCATCGCCACCAAACTCGGCGACAAAGGGTGCGTCGTCGTCTGGTCCGGCCCCGAACACGACGCAGACCTCCGAGGAGCAGTAGAAAGCCTCCTCAACCAAATGGTCCGCCACCACTAAATCGCCCGCACCCCGCAAGCCGCTGACGCACCAGCCGAGAGCACTGACGCAGCAGCGCGGAGAGAGGTGGTCTCTCCGCGCTGCGGGGCTCCGGTCGCGAGGTGTGCCGGGTGGCGGCGAGCCGGAGACGATGTGCGGCCGAGCTAGCGGGCGTTCAGCTGGTTGCGCTGGCCGGCGGCAAGGCGTGGGTGGTGCGGCGACGTGCCCGAGGTGGATGGCGCCCGCCCGGTTGGGTGGTGCGGCTGCGGTTGCAGGTGTTCGGGGTGGTGCCGCCCGGGTCGGCGGTGTTCGGTCTAGTGGTGCTGCCCGGGCTATCGGGTGTTGGAGTGGTGTGGCTGCGGTGGCGGGTGTTCGCGGGGGTGCTGCGGTGTTTGGTTTGAGGTGGGCGGGTGGTTAGCAGGTGGTGGGGGTGGTGGTGCCGCCGTCTACTACCCAGTGGCCTTGGAGTTGTTGGACTCGCATTTGGTCCAGCCAGCGGGTGGGGGTGGAGGCGGGGAGGACCGAGTGGCCTCTGACGTTGACGGTGCGGGCTGCGGTGGTGTCGTAGCAGGCGCTCACGATGACGCCGTTCGATGCGAGGGTGCGTTTGGCCCACAGGACCGTGGTGGTGCCGGTGTTGTGGAGCTTCTTGGTGCGGAAGTACTTCGCCTGGGCGTTGATCGCCTGGAGCATCTTCGGCGTCATCACCGGAGCGAGTTGGCTGATCTTGCTGCCGCCGCTGCGCATCATCTGGTCGAGCGCGACGCGGTAGTCGTAGTAGGCCTTCACGACCGGATCGTCCGTGCCTTCCGGGTCGGATTGGCCGGTGACCTCGTCGGTGAGGCCGTGCTTGGATGCTTTGCTGGCGCCGGGCGCTGCGGCCGACGCACCGGACGCGGTGTCGGTGCCGCAGGCGGCGAGCATCAAAACCGGGAGCAGCATGGCGGTCACTGCCAGGTTCCGAATGCGCATGGTGTCCCAACCTCCTGGTGGACGCGGCATCGCCGCTAGCGCGGTCGGGCACCCCAGGTGTGCACTTGCGAGCCGTGCACGCCCAATCCCGCACTGACCGTGTAACGTCACAACACGGACCGTGGTCACTGTGACCTGGATCACAGTCGACCCCTACCCGGGTACCGGTCGCGATCTCGCTCGTCGGCGGGATGTGCCGGAGGCGCCAGATTCCTAGCCTCGATCTCAGGACTTGAGACCCGAGGAGAGACGATGACGGACACGCTCACCAACCGCCCGGCCACGACGAACCAACCGCAGCCGGCCCGAGACTCGCAGCCGGTCCGAGACCCACAGCCGGGTCGGCGTGGGGGTGGCTGGTTGTGGCGGTTGGGGCGGGCTATTGCGTACGACGCTCTGCTGGTTCCGGTCGGTGTGCTGACGATGGCGGATGCGGTGCTGGACGAGAAGGAGGCCGCGGTCCGGCGCTGGCGGCGGCAGGCTCGACTGCTGCACCCCGAGCAGCCGACAGCGCGGGCAGGTGCTGAGGCCGGGGTCGCGGCGCGGGCTGGGGATGCGGAGTTCGGTCGGGTGCGGGTTGGGCCGGCGCGGGTTGGGGTGGGGTGGGTGTTTGGGGTTGGGTTGGTTAGTTCGGTGGTGGGGCTGGTTAGTTGGTTCTTGGGGTTGCTTGTCGTGATGGCGGTGGTTCGGGGGCCTTTCTACGGGTTTGTGGAGGATGGGCCGTTCGGGCCGGGGACTTGGGGTGGGCCTACCAAGGCGGGGGCTTGGGCGGTGCATGCGGCTGTTGCGGTGCCGGCGATCGTGGTGTTCCTGCTGGCGTTGCGGGGGATCGCGGGGCTGCAGGCGCGGCTGGTTCGGGGGCTTGACGGGACGGCGGTTGCGCGGTGGGTGCTTCCGGCAACTATCGCGGTGGCGACCGGGGGCTTGATGTTCTTCTGGTCCTGGCTGCAGCAGCTGTGATCTAGGGTCCAACCGTGACGGAGGAGCAGATCGGGTGGCCGCGCGGGCGGTGGGCGCGGGTTGCCGGGCTCGGGGTCGCGGCGTTGCTGGTGCTGACGGTCATGGATCTGAGTCAGCACTACCGCGTCTCGCTCGGCGCCGTACTCGCGCTGGCGATGGCCCGGGCACTCGGGCTGTGCCTGGCCCGGCTGCGGCCGCGGATCGCGGTGATCGTCTCGCTCGCGACCACGGCGATCACGGCCGCGGTGACGACGCCGATCAGCACGAGCGAGCCGTGGCCGTGGGGGACTACCGCGGCTTTCGGCCACGCGTTCGTACTCGCGGTCGCCGCCGTGCGGGGCCTCGGACGCCGAGAGCTCATGGCCTGGTGGGTCGGCACGCAGATCGTCGGCGTTGTTGCCACGGCGCTCGCGCCGGACCGCGGCAGCTGGCCAGGGCTGGTCACCTCGGCGGTGATGTCCGCGATCGCCATCGTGGTCGGCGACCTGCTGCGGACGCGGGGCGAGACGCGCCGCCGGCTAGTCGAGCAGGAGAACATCAGCAAGAGCGAACGCGCCGAACGGGCGAGGTTGCAGGAGCGAGCCAGGATCGCCCGCGAACTGCACGATGTCGTCGCGCACCACCTGTCCGTCGTGGTGGTCCGGGCGGACAGTGCGCCACACCGGTTGGCTGACGTGCAGGACGACGTACGCGCGGAGTTCGCCGAGATCGCCGAGGCGGCGCGCGCTTCGCTGACGGAGATGCGCCAGGTGTTGCGGTTGTTGCGGGAGCCCGTGGAGAAACCGACGCTCGGACCGCAGCCAGGGCTGGAGCAGCTGGCGGAGTTGGTGAAAAGCACGCGTCGAGCTGGAGCCGATGTGCGGCTGACCTCCAACGAACCGACCGGACTCGATCCCGCCGTCGAGCTGACGGCGTACCGGGTTGTGCAGGAGGCGTTGAGCAACGCTGTCTGGCATGCGCCGGGATCTGTGGTGAGCGTGGATGTTCGGCAGGTCGGCGACGCGCTTGAGGTGAACGTAACCAACGGAGTGGCTCGGGAAGTAGTACCGGACCGCGAAGGCAGCGGACATGGGTTGGAGGGGATGCGGGAGCGGGTGGAGCTCGTGGAGGGCACTGTGAACGCGGGTCCGACCCCCGAAGGCGGTTATCTGGTGGCGGTGTCAATACCGGTCGGGGAGGAGGTAGCGAGTGACGATCAGCGTGTTGGTGGTTGACGACCAGGAGATGGTCCGCGCCGGGTTCAGTGCACTGCTGGACGCGCAGGCCGATCTCGAGGTGGTCGGCCAGGCCGGCGACGGCGCCGAAGCGGTCGTACTGGCGGCCGAGCTGCACCCGGACGTGATCCTGATGGACGTGCGCATGCCGGTGCTGGACGGCCTGGCCGCGACCCGCCGCATCCTGGGAGCCGCGGCGGCCGGCGACTCGCCGCGCGTCATCATGCTCACCACCTTCGACCTCGACGACTACGTGTACGCCGCACTCCGCGCCGGCGCGAGCGGCTTCCTCCTCAAGCACTCGACCCCCGACGAGCTGGCTGCAGCGGTGCGGATCGTCGCGGCCGGCGACGCACTGCTCGCGCCCTCGGTGACACGCCGTCTGGTGGAGGACTTCGCCCGGGCGCAACCCGTCGTACCGATCGTGCCGGTGCACCTCACGCCGCGCGAGACCGACGTACTGCGGTTGGTCGCACGGGGACTGTCCAACCGGCAGATCGCGGCGGAGCTCGTCCTCGCGGAGCAGACCGTGAAGACCCATGTCAGCAACATCCTGACCAAGCTGGACCTCCGCGACCGCGCCCAGGCCGTGGTCTACGCCTATGAAGCAGGCGTTGTCATCCCAGGACCGCGACACTGAACAAAGGACGCTGAACAAGGGACACTGAACAAAGGGACACTAGGCAAATGGATGTCCTGGAGCGTGTGCGCAGCCTGTGCCTGGCAATGCCCGAGGCGACCGAACGACCGAGTCACGGCGAGCCGACCTGGTTCGTGCGGGACAAGAAGACGTTCGTGATGTACGCCGACCAGCACCACGACGACCGGGTCGCGGTGTGGATGGCGGCGCCGCCCGGCGTGCAGGAGTCACTGGTCGAGGACGACCCCGAGCACTTCTTCCGGCCGCCGTACGTCGGTCATCGCGGCTGGCTCGGCGTCTACCTGGATGTCGAGGTCGACTGGGAGCACTTCGAGGACCTGGTCGAGAGCGCGTTCCGCCAGATCGCACCCAAGACGCTGATAACCCGCCTGGATCAGTCGGCCAACGGCACCGAGGTCTGAGGCAGCCGGGCGAGATCCAGACTCCAGTTGACGGCATGCTCGGGCGTCTCCCACTCCCACTCCTGGATCTGCCGAGCACTGCGCCGTCCGAAGATCGCCCGGAAGAGCTCGTACGACGATGTCCGCACGACAGCGTCCGGACCGTCAGAACCGGCCGAATACGTGCCGTCCGGTGTGACCACTGTCAACGGCCCCGGCTCGTCGAGCATCCAGTCGAGGACCGCGAGCCATACCTCGGTCGGCGGCCGGCCGCTGCCGATCGCGCCGTGCAGATCGGCCTCATGCGTCCCGGTGTCCACCCAGGGGCTGCAAACGAGCGGATGCGACGTCGTACCGCTCACGACCAACTCCTCCAGCTTCGGTCCGACAACGGCCCACTCATCCAGGACGGTTGCGATCGGCAGATTGCGCCGGGTCTCCACCTGAACCGCGGTCCACGGCGGTCGTGGGGCGCCGGCGAGGTTGCCCGCCACGAAGTCCGCCGCGACGCCGGTCAGATGCGACACGAGGTTGTGCACGCTCCACTGCGGGCAAGCGGGCACTTGCTGGTCGAGCTCGGCCGGGGTGAGATCACGCACCGCAGTGGTCACTCGCTCCCGGCTTGCGCGGTACAGGTCGGCGCTGGTCTTCGCATCGGTCACTGTCTCATTGCACCGGTAGGGTGACGCGGTGAGCAAGGGTGAGGATGGGCCAGTGGGCCAGAAGCTGGCGATCGCGCTGGCGTTCGGCAGTTCGGCCGCTGTGATGGTGCTGGAACTCGTGTCGTTGCGGCTGGTCGCGCCGTACATCGGACTGACGCTGGAGACGAACACCGCAGTCATCGGGGTCGCACTGGCCGCGATCGCGACCGGGGCCGCACTAGGCGGGCGGTTCGCGGACATGATCCCGCCGACTCGCACACTGGGCCCGCTGATCCTGTCCGCCGGCGCACTGGTGCTGCTGATCCTCCCCGTCGTCCGCTGGACCGGTGATGCGGTGAGGGGAAGTGCGAACGACCTGGTGTTCGCGGTACTCGCGCTGACCCTGTTCGCACCCGCGTCACTGCTGGCCGCCGTCACACCGATGGTGACCAAGCTGCGCTTGTCCACGCTGGCCGAGACCGGCACCGTGGTCGGCCGGCTGTCCGCCTATGCCACGGTCGGCGGGATCGTCGGCACCGTACTGACCGGGTTCCTCTTCGTCGCGACCGCCCCGATCAGCGCCATCGTGCTCACGCTCGGCGCTGTACTCGTGGTGACCGGAGCGGCGCTCACCGTCGTACTGCGAGGTGTACAGGCCGCCGTGAAGCCGGTGGCCCTCGCACTGGTCGGCGCGACGCTCACTCTGGTCGCACCACGGCCCTGTGAGGTGGAGACGGCGTACCACTGTGCTCGTGTCGGCGTGGACCCGAATCGGGAGAGCGGACGGACGCTGTACCTGGACGAGCTCCGGCATTCGTACGTCGACCTGAAGGACCCGACCTATCTGGAGTTCGAGTACATCAAGAGCTTCGCGGCCGCGATCAACAGCAGCTGGGCCGACGAACGGCGGCTGGACGCGCTGCACGTCGGCGGCGGCGGTCTCACCATGCCGCGCTACCTGACCGCGACCCGGCCGGGGACCAAGAACCAGGTGTACGAGATCGACCCGGCGGTGGTCGAGCTGGACAAGCGGGAGCTCGGGGTGCAGACCGGTCCGGACCTCGCGGTGACGGTCCGGGACGGGCGGCTCGGAGTGCGTGCGGAAGCGACGGACAGCCGGGATCTGATCATCATGGACGCCTTCAGCGGGCTGTCGGTGCCCTGGCACCTCACCACTCGGGAGCTGATCGCCGACATCCGCCGGGTACTGCGGCCGGACGGTGTCTACCTGGTCAACGTGATCGACCACGGCAAGGCTCTGTTCGCCAAGGCCGAGATCAAGACCGTTCAGGCGGAATTCGAGTACGTCGCGGTGATCGCGCGCAAGGACGAGTTCTCCGGGCAGACCGGCGGCAACTTCGTGCTGGTCGGGTCGGACCGGCCGATCGACGTCGCGGCGATCGGCTCACGGCTGGAGCCGAAGATGGAGGTCCGGGACCAGCCGACCGACTTCGTCGGCGACGCGCCGGTCCTGACCGACGACTACGCACCAGTCGAACAGCTGCTCACGCCGTACGAGAGCTGAGATACCCGTCCCGGGAGTTGTGATCTGGGGCGTGGGCTTGTTGCATGAGGTCATGCACCCACGCGCAGGCCAGCCCGCACAGCCCGAGGACCTCGTCGACGTCGACGCGCTGCTCAAGGCGTACGACGACATCACCCCGGATGTGCAGAACCCAGCCCAAAAGGTGGTCTTCGGTACGTCGGGCCACCGCGGCTCGAGCCTGGACGGCGCCTTCAACGAGGCGCACATCCTGGCCATCACCCAGGCCATCTGCGAGTACCGGGCCGGTGAAGGGACCACGGGCCCACTGCTGGTCGGCCGGGACAGCCATGGTCTGTCCGAGCCGGCCTGGCGCACGGTGCTCGAGGTGCTGGCGGGCAACGACGTACAGACGCTGGTGGACAGCGCTGACCGGCTCACGCCGACCCCTGCGGTGTCCCACGCGATCCTGCGGCTCAACCGCGGTGCCGGCGCCGGTGCGGACGGCATCGTCATCACACCGTCGCACAACCCGCCGCGCGACGGCGGTATCAAGTACAACCCGCCGCATGGCGGCCCGGCCGACTCCGACGCCACCGGCTGGATCGCGGCCCGGGCGAACGAGCTGATCGCCGGCGGCAACCGCGAGGTACGGCGGAAGCCGTTCGAGCAGGCCCGTCAGCACGCGGGGGAGTACGACTTCGTCGGCCACTACGTCGACGACCTCCCCGCCGTGCTCAACCTGGACGCGATCCGGACGGCCGGCGTGCACATCGGCGCGGACCCGCTGGGCGGTGCGAGCGTGGACTACTGGGCTGCCATCGCCGAGCGGCACCGCCTTGACCTGACCGTGGTGAACCCGAGGATCGACCCGGCCTGGTCGTTCATGACGCTGGATCACGACGGCAAGATCCGGATGGACTGCTCCTCGCCGTACGCGATGGCCTCGCTGGTCGCGCAGCGGGACCGGTACGACGTGGCCACCGGCAACGACGCGGACGCGGACCGCCATGGCATCGTCACCCCGGACGCCGGCCTGATGAACCCGAACCACTACCTCGCCGTCGCCATCTCCTACCTGTTCGCCAACCGCCAGTGGGGGCCGGACGTCGCCGTCGGCAAGACGCTGGTGTCGTCGTCCCTGATCGACCGCGTGGTGGCCGACCTGGGCCGGCGGCTGTGGGAGGTCCCGGTCGGCTTCAAGTGGTTCGTGCCGGGGCTGATCGACGGCTCGGTCGGCTTCGGTGGCGAAGAGTCGGCCGGGGCGAGCTTCCTGCGTTTCGACGGCTCGGTGTGGACCACGGACAAGGACGGCATCCTGCTGGCGTTGCTGGCCAGTGAAATCACCGCAGTGACCGGTGAGACGCCGTCACAGGCGCATGCCAACCTCGTCGAGCGGTTCGGCGCATCGGCGTACTCACGGGTGGACGCGCCGGCCACGCGTGAGCAGAAGGCCAAACTGTCGGCCCTGTCCGCGGATGCGGTCACCGCGACCGAGTTGGCCGGTGAGCCGATCGTGGACCGGCTGACGAGTGCGCCGGGCAACGGCGCGGCGATCGGTGGGCTCAAGGTCACCACCGAGTCGGCATGGTTCGCGGCGCGCCCTTCCGGCACGGAGGACCTCTACAAGATCTATGGCGAGTCCTTCAAGGGCGCCGACCACCTCAAGCAGGTCTTCGAGCAGGCTCGCGACGTCGTGTCGGCCGCGCTGGCCTAGTGTCAGGACACTAGCGGACGAAGGCGTCGAGCAACCGGTCCAGATCCGCGGCGGGGTCGTTGGTGAGCCCGCTGTGGATCGGTCCGGGGTGTACGACGGTGCTGCGAGGCGCAGCGAGCCAGCGGAAGCGCTCACCGATCCGGGTGGCCGCAGCCGGTCCACCGTTCGGGTCACCGGCGCAGATGGCCCGGATCTGCTCAAGCGACGCGCAGACGACGTCCACGTCCACCGCGGGGTCGAGTGCCTTCAGCCGTGACGGCTCCACGTCCCAGGCCGCGCCGAGGAAGTCCATGGCCCGGCAGTACAGCACCGCACCCACGTTGACGAACTCACCGCGCTGGATCCGCGGCGCCGCGCGCAGGATCACGTAGTCGAAAGGCACCAGGTCCGAACTCATCGACGTCCTCGCTTCGCTCCGGGCGCCGATGAGGCACAAACGCGCTGTGTTGTCTTGATGCCCTCGCTCCGCTCGGTCATCGCGCACCTCCCGGCAGCCAGGCCGACCGGTCTGCCAGTCGTGCGGTCAGATGGCCGAGATAGCGCTCTCTGTCCCCGTCCTCGATCCACTCGTCCGGCACGAGCCCGATCACCTCGGTCAGCAGCGCCGGGGTGATCGCCGCGGCCAGCTCCTCGTCCACCGCGCGTACGCCGGGTGTGGCGACGGAGAACACGTGGTCCGAGGCGTCGTACGGGAGGCCGGCGAACTTCTCCGCGGACATCCAGGAATGGTGGAAGTACAACGCGGCTCCGTGGTCGATCAGCCAGAGGTTCTTGTGCCAGACCAGCAGGTTCGTGTTCCGCCAGGACCGGTCGACGTTGGCGACGAACGCGTCCAGCCAGAGGATCCGGGCCATGGCGTCGTCGCCGGGGTTGCCGGCCGAGCCGTCGTACCCGAAGGAGCCGGGCAGGAAGTCGACGGCCAGGTTCAGGCCGGCGCTGCGGATCAGCAGTTCCTGGATCTCGAAGTCCGGCTCGGACTTGCCGATCGCCGGATCGAGCTGGATCAGCTTGAGCTCGGGCACTCGCAGGCCGAGGCGGCGGAACAGTTCGCCCACGATCACCTCGGCGACCAGCGCTTTCGGGCCCTGTCCGGCGCCGTGGAACTTGATCACGTAGGTGCCGAGATCGTTGCCTTCGACAACACCGGGTAACGAGCCGCCCTCCCGCAACGGCAGCACGTAGCGGGTCGCGGTGACGATCGGCAGACTCACGCCGCAGAGCCTAGCCGCCGCCGGTTTGTCAGCGGGTACCGGCCGAGGGTGAGGCATCCTTTGTTCGGAGTCGAGGAAGAGCTGTTGCTGGTGTCCGCCACCGGCCAACCGCTCCCGCGCAGCAAGGCGGTCGTGGCGGACCTGCAGGACGTGGAGCTCGAGCTGACGCGAGCCATGGTCGAGATCAACACTCCGGTCTGTGACACGTCGACCGAGTTGCGTGTGCACTTGGCGGAGATGCGGTCCAAGCTCGCCAAGGCCGCCGCGGAGCAGGGCGCCCGGCTGCTGGCGATCGGCGTCCTTCCGCACGGTGAGGCGGCGCAGCCGATCACGAAGAAGCCCCGCTACCAGGAGCTGGCCGAGCAGTGGGGGTTGCTGGCGCGCGAGCAGTGTGTCTGCGGTTGCCATGTGCATGTGGACGTGCCTGACAAAGAGGCAGGTACCAAGGTCAGCAACCACCTGCGGCCGTGGCTGCCGGCACTCCTCGCACTGACCGCGAACTCACCGATCTATCGGCAACAGGACACCGGTTTCGCGAGCTGGCGCTGGTTGATGACGACGCGCTGGCCGTGTGCCGGCCCGCCGCCGTACCTGGAGTCGTTCGAGCACTTCGACGCGCTGGTGGCGATGCACGTGGCGGCAGGCACGTTGATCGACGAACGGATGGTCTATTGGGACGTCCGGCCGTCCACACATCTGCCGACGGTCGAGGTCCGAGTCAGCGACGTGCCGCGCACCATTGACGAGACCGTGCTGCTGGCCACGCTGATCCGTGCGCTCGTGATGACTGCGTTGGACGACGGCGGCCGGGGCCCGAAGCTCGAGCCGGAGGTACTACGGGCCGCCCACTGGCTGGCGGCGCGTGATGGCCTCACCGGTGGTGGGTTGGACGCGCGGAGCGGCGAGCCACTGCCCATGGCCGAGGTCATCGAGCGACTGCGCCGGCATGTCGAGCCGGCGCTGCAGGAGCTCGACGCGGTGGAACTGGTGAACGACGGCATCCAACGTGCACTGGTGGATGGGAACGGCGCGGTGAAACAACGCAAGGCCTTCCGTGAGGGCAGAGATGTCCTCGCCCTCACGGAAGTGACGCCTTAACCGCGGAGGAAATCCTCCAGACCGTGCAGGTCGTCAGTATTCAGGTAGTCGACACCCGCTGCGGCTAGCTCGCCCCACAGCGCCTCGCGAGCCGCGCCCGGTGCGTCCGGCGTCGCCCAGAAGCGGACTCGGTAGCCGGCGTGGTGGGCGGACGCCACGATGTCGTGCAGCTTGGTCCGCTCGGTCTCCGGCATCGGGCCGAGACCGTTCCAGGTGAAGACGTTCGTCCAGTTGTCGCTCACCAGTGGCATCAGCGACGCCGGCATCCCGGACTCCAGGTCGCTGAGCCGGCCGTCGTATCCGGCGTACCGGATCTTCTGCGCCTTCAGTACGTCGAGCGGCCGGTTGCCGCTGATCACCGACGTCACCGCGCCCTTCAGCACCCGTCCGTTGACGAACACCGTGCTGATGCCGCGGTACTCCTCCAGCGCCTTGTCGATAGCGGCGTACGTGGATGGTCCGTCGCTCTTGATGTCGATGAGCAACTGGAAGTCCCGACCGTGCTTGTAGACCTGCCCGTGGTTCTCACGGACGCGGTCCGCCAGCGGCTTCAGGTAGAGGCTCTCCAGCGTGCGCCCTGGCTGGGCCGCGTCCAGATCGTGCGCGACCCGCAGCTCACCGTCCACCAGCCAGACGTCCGCCTCGACGCTGTTGAAGCCACGGTCCAGTGCGTCCTGCAGCGGTCGCCGGTGGTCGTAGTCGTTGTGCGCGTGCGCCGACGGCAGCGCTCGTACGGCGGGAGCATCGTATGCCTTCGGGAGTTTGAACCGGTTGTCCAGTACGACCGAACGCAGCCGATCCGGGTAGTCGGTGATGAGCCCGTCGACACCCTTGTCGATCAGCGACTGCATCGTCGCCGGGTCGTCGACCGTCCACGGGACGACCTTCATCCCGGCCTTGTGCGCCGACTTCACCATGTCCTCGGTGACATAGGGCCTGTACGCCGGATCCGTCACCTTCCCGTCCTGCGGGAAGCCGTGCACCGGTGAGATCGCGGACGCACCGAACGACTTGGTCGCCTTGACCAGATCGCCGCCGAAGTCGTCGATGTCGATCCCGCCCAGCCACGGCGACTTGCCGGGCTGGCCGACCTGCAGGAAGTCGTAGTTCGTCAACGCGACCAGCGGCAGTTCCGGCGCGACCTGGTGCATCCGCATCAGCGAACCCCAGTCGAAGCTCTGGATGGTCACCTGGCGGGCGATCCGCGCCTTGCGGATCTCCTGGGCGACCACCTGGACGAACTGCTCCCGTGGCGCGGTCTCCGACGGCGCGCCGGCTTCGACCTTGGTCTCGATGTTCAGCTTCACGCCGTACGCCTGGTAGCGATGCACCAGCGAGAAGATGTCGCGCAGCTCCGGCATCCGGGCGCCCGGGTCGGGCTGCTGGCCGGGGAAGCCGGCCTGTGGCAGCGAACCGCAGTCCAGCTGCTTGACCTGCTTGAGGGTCAGCGTGTTGATGAACTTGCCGACGTACGGGTACTCGGGGTCGTTCGGTGTGTACGGCGCGGTGTCGCGGCACTTGCTGCCGGTGACCTTGCGGTCGTGCGTCACGACGGCGTACCCGTCCTGGGTGATCTGGACGTCGAGCTCCAGTGTGCTGACGCCGAGCTCGAGGCCGTGCGAGAACGACGCGATCGTGCTCTCCACGGTGAGTCCGAGACCACCGCGGTGGGCCTGGACGTCGAAGTCGCCGCGGCTGGCGGCAGCGGGGCCTGCTGGGAGCAGCAGACCCGCGATGAGGGCAAACGGAAGTAGCGCGCGCGGAAGGCGTCGCATGAGGGGTTCCTTCCGGAGGGGTATGGGCGGACGCCCCTGAGGCTGGCTGGCCCAGGGATACCTGTGTCCTCGTGAAGGTAGCCGACTCAAGGCCAACGGGTGACCGCCGCGTGTCGCCACCCGACTACGGAACGGAGCTGATCTCCCGGGCCGACTGCGACTCCGCGGTCACCGTTCCGTCCTTGAAGGCGGAGTCGAGCTTGCCTTCAGTACGGCGAGTGAGCGTGAGCCTGACCTGACACCGGGAGACGTCCTTGCCCGGCGTCGGAGTGGTCGTGACCTGCTTGATCGAGCCACGGGCGATCGTCGCCGACGTACGGCCGGGCTCGAGCTGGAGGCTGCCTTCCTGCACACACTCTCCGGCCCACGTGAGCACCGACGGCAGCTGCGACGGCTCGCTCTCGAACCGTACGGCGATGTCCCGCCGGCGCGAGTACGACGTACCAGCCGCAGGCGCGACCAGCCGAACCCGCTCAGGCAGCCCTACCGTCGACGTCGGCGCCGAGCCGTCCGCGCCGCCACGCTTGAGGCCGAACGTGATCTCGGTTCCCGCCGCGACCACACCGTCGAGCCGGTTGCTGTAACTGGTGACCCCGGCAGCCCGGTGATGCCGCAGTACGGCGTCCTTCCCGCCACCGGACGCGCTAATCTCCTCACCGTCGCCGAGCTCCACGAAGGTGAGCGTGCCGACCCGGAGCGACGCACTCACGTCCGCGGCGTCGGTCCCTTCGGGCAGGGTGACGACGAGGTTGGCGGTGATCCCACTGGTCCGGATGTCCTTCGACTCGACGGTCGAACAACCAGTGAGCACAAGTACGACAGCGAGGGCGGCGATTCGCTTCACAGCCAGCGAAGCTAACACCGCCCAGGGTTAGCAAGCCTGCGTACAACTACTCGTACTGCAGCGCTTCGAGTGGATTCAGCTTGGCAGCCCGCCGGGCCGGCCAGATCGCGGCGAAGATGCCGACGATGACCGACACGACGGCGAAGATCACCAGCTGGGAGACCGGGACGGTGAAGGAGATCTCGTCGAGCCGTGCGGCCAGGAGGGAGGCGAGCAGGAGGCCGAGGACGATTCCGATGACCGCGCCGATCAGAGCCGTGATCACGCTCTCCTGCCGGATCATCCGCTTCACCTGCCCTCTGGTCAGGCCGATCGCGCGCAGCATACCGAGCTCACGGGTCCGCTCGAAGACGGTCAGCACCAGCGTGTTGACGATGCCGAACAGGCTCACCAGCACCGACAGCGCCAGCAGGACGTAGAGCACGTTCAGGATGCTCTTGATGCCGTCGGTCTGCGCCTTCTTGAACTCGTCCCGCGTCTGCGCCTTCGCGTTCGGGAACGAGTTCAGCGCACTGGTCAGGGCCGCGGTGTTCTCGGCGGTGACGCCGCCGCTCATGTTCACGAAGGTGTAGAGGTTCAGCGGCTGGGAACTGGTCGCGTCGAACGTGGCCGTCGAGATCGTCACGTTCCCGAACGGCGAGCCACCGGCCGGCGGACGGAAGATCCCCTTCACCTGCAGTTGCAGGGTCTTCCCGGTCGCCGTCTCCATCGCGAACCGCGACCCCTGGACAAGCCCGTGGTTGTCGGCGTACTCGGCGTCGAGGATCGCGCCGTCGGCGCCGAGCTCGCCGAGTGAGGCCTGCGAGCCGGAGCGCCAGTCGAAGGTGAGCAGGTCCGGCGCCTCGTCGTCGACCGCGGTGATCGTGATCGTCTTGTCGAAGGCCTTCGCCTGACCACCGCGCACGCTGGTGACCTGCTCGACGCCTGGCACCTTCGCGACCGCCGCGGCGACCGGCGGCGGCAACGGGCTGAAGTTGTTCTGCGCGGTGATCGCGTAGTCGGCGCTGAAGATCCCGTCCACGGCCTGCTCGAACGGCCTGATGATGCCGGCACCCAACGTGGCCACCAGCGTGACCAGGGCCAGCCCGATCATCAGCGCGGCCGCCGTCGACGCCGTCCGGTGTGGATCCCGCCTGCTGTTCTGCCCGCCGATCGCCACGGCCGGCCGGTCCGGGAGGACCCGGGGGAATTCGGGATGCCGGCCGAAGAGCCGCCGCAAGAGGTAGAGCGGCAGCAGGATGAACGGCCAGATCACAGCAGTCAGTACGACGACCGACCAGCGCGCGATCGGGTCCGAGATCGCTGCCAGCGGGCGGACGAGGCGCGCCGAGAATAGTGCGATGCCGATGAACAGCAACAGCACGCCGGCACCGAGCAGCGACAGCAACGTGGTTGTCGACAATCCGTCGGCGAACAATCCGACCAGCACCAACGCGATTCCGCCGACGGCGAGCAGTGCCGCGCCGATCGGGCGGTACCGGTGCAACCGCCCGGGCACCAGGGTCGCGCCTTCGCGGACCGCCGCGATCGGCGGTACGCGCGTCGCCCGCCACGCCGGACGCAGACTGGCGATGACCGTGACCAGGACGCCGACGATCAAAGCGACCACGATCGTCCGGGTCCGGAACACCAGCCCGTTGTTCGGCAGCGTGAAGCCGACCGCGTCGAAGAGCTTGAACAGCCCGGTCGCGATCGCGAGCCCGAGGAACAGTCCGACCACCGACGCGACGAGCCCGGTGACGAGCGCTTCCAGCACCACCGTGCTGAGGAGCTGCCGACGCGAGGCACCGAGCGTGCGCAGGGTCGCGAACTCACGCGTCCGCTGGGCGATCGTGATCGACAGCGAGTTCGCGATCACGAACGAGCCGACGAACAAGGCGATCCCGCCGAACACCAGCAGGAACGTCTGCAGGAAGCTCAGGAAGCTCGAAGTTCCGGCCGCGTCCTCCTTGGCCTGTTCGTCGGCGGTCCGGACCTGTGTCGCCTCCGGCAGGATGGGCCGGACCGCGTCGACCAGCTGCTGGTCGCTGATGCCGGACTTGGCCGCGATCAGGATCTGGTCGAGCTTGCCGGTCTTGTCGAACAGCCGCTGCGCGGTCTCGAGGTCGAAGCCGGCCAGCGTCGCGCCGCCGATCGACGACACCGCTCCGAACTCGACCAGGCCGGAGACCCGCATCTCCTGGGCCGGGCCCCGCGCCTGGACCCTGATCGGGTCACCGGCCGCGAATCCCTTCTCCTTGGCGGTTTTCGTGTCGATCACGACCTCGTCGCCGGTCGGCCAGGACCCCGACACGAGCGACAGCGAGTTGAACTGCGGCAGCGAGGGATCGACGCTGAAGCCCAGGTTCGGGGCGCCGCCGAAGACGATCGCCTTGCCGTCCTTGCCGATCAACTGCGCCTCGCCGCCGACCGCGCCGCCGGCCGCGCCGACCTCGGGCAGCTCGCGGACCTTCGGGAGCAGGCTCGCGTCGAACGGCGGTGCGGTGACGGTCCCGTCCTCGGCGGCGTCGAACGCGGTCTTCCCGGTGATCGCGGCGTCGGTGTTCTTGTAGTTCTCGGTGAAGATCGAGTCGAACGCGGACGTGATCGAGTCCGTCAGGACATAGGTGCCCGAGATCAGCGCGACCCCGAGGACGACGCCGATCGCGGTCAGCGCCGTACGGAGCTTGCGGGCCAGCAGGCCCTGTAACGCGAACCGGATCACTGCAGGTCCAACGTGTCGATGATCTGCAGGATCTCGTGCTGGTTGGACCTGCCGGTCTCCTTCACGATCTCCCCGTCGGCCAAGTACAGCACCCGGTCGGCCATCGCGGCAGCCTTGGCGTCGTGCGTCACCATTACCGTGGTCTGGCCGTACTCCTCGACCGACGACCGCATCAGCGCGAGGATCTCGCCGCTGGTCCGGGAGTCGAGATTGCCGGTCGGCTCGTCGGCGAACACCACGGTCGGTCGCGACACCAGGGCGCGCGCGATCGCCACACGCTGTTGCTGGCCGCCGGACAGCTCGGCCGGCCGGTGCTCGAGGCGGTCGGCCAGACCGACCCGTTCGACCAGACCGTCGAAGAACCCCTGGTCGGGCTTCACCCCGGCGATCGTCAGCGGCAGCAGGATGTTGTCGCGGGCGGTGAGCATCGGCAGCAGGTTGAAGAATTGGAAGATGAAGCCGATGTGCTGACGGCGCAGCTTGGTCAGCGCGTCGTCACCGAGCGTCGTGATCTCGATACCGTCGATCTTCACCGACCCCGACGTCGGACGGTCCAGACCGGCCAGGATGTGCATCAGCGTCGACTTGCCCGACCCGGACGGTCCCATCACCGCGGTGAGCTGGCCGGGCTCGATCTGCACGCTCACACCGCGCAGCGCCCGGACCGCGGTGTCCCCTTCGCCATAGACGCGGACTACGTCCGTCGCGTCCACGACCTCGATGACACTAGCAACTGTCCCCTCCATGGCCGATCGCCCTCCCTGGCTGATCAGCGGCCCACCCCCTAGCAGACCGGCCAACGACTTCCAACGAGTCTGCCCGCGTTCGGGCCAGATCGATAGGGGGTTTCCCCCGGATCAACCCTGACCGGCTCAGATCCAGCCGCGGCGGGCGGCGTGAAAGCCCAGCTGCAGGCGGGTGTCGGCGGACACCACGTCCATCAGGGCGCGGACCCGGCGCTGGACGGTGCGCATGGAGAGATTGAGCTGGTTGGCGACAGCCTGGTCCGTGAGCCCGGCCAGCAGCAGGCCGAGGATGCGGGCGTCGAGTTCCGGCAATCCGTCAGTCGGGCCCTCGGCCATGCCGTTGGCGCCCAGGACGAGGGGGAGTCCGTCACGCCAGACTCGGTCGAACAGGGCGAGCAAGGCGTCGAGCATGCCGCTGCTGTGCACGATCAGTGCACCGATGCTGCCGCCGGATCCGGACAGCAGCGGTACCAGGGCGATCCGGCGGTCCACGATGAGTAACCGCATCGGAAGCTCCTGCACCACCCGGACCTGTTCACCCGCCTGGAGTGAGTCGGATGCGGCGGCGAAGAACCCCGGCCGGTCGAAGGCACTGCGCTCGATCACTACGCGGTAGCGCACTCCCCGGGTGACCGCGGCGTCCTCCTCCTTGTTCTCCTCAGGCGGCACCACCGCGATCTCGGCCCGGACGAACCCGAGCACCTCCTCGCGCGCCGACATCTGCAGCTGCGCGAACCGCTGGCCAACCGCCTTCGCGCCGCGGACCACATCCACGACATCACTGACCGAACGCTCGGTGTCGGTACCCCGGTAAACCTCGGCCAGCGACTCGATCTCGCGTTGCGCCCGCCGCAGCTCCTCCTCGCGTTGCACGGCCAGTGCCGCAAGCGCGACCGATGGCGGCGAGGCGACGTACCGATCGGTGCCGCCGCTGGACCTCGCGGCCAGGCCGAGCGTCTCCAGGGCGATCAGGGAGCGCGCGGCCTCGACCGGGTGGCAGCCGATCCGGGTCGCGAGCTCGGTGGCGTCGTACGACGGCACCTCGACGAGGGCGCGATACGCGAGTTCTTCGGAGTCATCCAGTCCGAGCACGTCGAGCACGATGCCTCCCAGCAGTCGGCTATGTGGCGGCCCGGCCCTGGCGGGTAGGCGAATTGTCGCAATCTTGCCAGGAGTGACGGCTCCTTCGCTGGCGGTTTTGCGATGGACTACCCGTCAACCGTCCCGAAGGTGGTTCTCCCCATGCATCTGGCCCGTCAAGCTTTGATCGGCGTGGCTCTGACTGCTCTTGTCGCAGGCAGCGCCGTTCCCGCCACCGCAGCGCCACCGGTGTCCACCGCCCAGCCCACTCTGCCGGTGCAGGTGGACAGTGCGAAGGTCGTCACGCTCCTCACGGGTGACAAGGTCCAGGTCACCCCAGCCGGCTCTGGACGCAGCAGTGTGCGGTTCGTCCCCGCCGACGCCGCCCATGGCGGCTATGAGACTCGTACGGTCGGCAAAGACCTGTACGTCGTCCCCGATAGCGCCGCCCGCCTGGTGAACAGCGGCAAGGTGGACCAGGCGCTCTTCAACGTGAGCGGTCTGATCCGGCAGGGGTACGACGACGCGTCCACCGACCAGATCCCCGTCATCGCGACGTACAAACCGACTGCCCGCGCCGCACAGCAAGCAGTGCCCGCCGGATCCACCCGCACCCGCACACTGTCCTCTGTCGGAGCTACCGCGCTGCGGACGGACAAAGAACGCGCCCGGGAAACCTGGCTATCGCTCTCTGGCGGTCCTGACGTCCAGAAGCTCTGGCTCGACGCGAAGGTGCACAAGACCCTCGACGAGAGCGTCCCGTACGTCGGCGCGCCGCAGGCCTGGCAGGCCGGGTACGACGGCACCGGTACGACGGTCGCCGTCCTCGACTCGGGTGTCGATGCGGAGCACCCGGACCTGGTTGGCGCGGTCAAGGCCCAGCAGAACTTCACCGACAGCCCCGACGTCGCCGACCACGACGGTCACGGCACGCACACGTCGTCCACAGTGGCCGGTCGCGGCGTCGCATCGAACGGTCGCAACAAGGGCGTCGCGCCCGGTGCACAACTCCTGGCCGGCAAGGTCCTGAACGACTACGGCAGTGGTGACCTCTCCTGGATCATCGCCGGGATGGAATGGGCCGTTGCCGAGGGCGCCGACGTGATCAGCATGAGCATCGGTACGTCGGAACCCGTCGACTGCACCGATCCGATGGCCGCGGCGGTCGACCGGATCAGCAAGGAATCCGGTGTCCTGGTCGTCGTTGCCGCTGGCAACCTCGGCGGACCGGCCGAGGCGATCACCAGCCCGGGGTGTGCGGCGTCGGCACTGACCGTGGCGGCGACCGACCTGACCCAGACGACCGCCGACTTCTCGAGTCGCGGTCCGGTGATGGCCAACCACGCGGTCAAGCCCGACATCGCGGCGCCCGGCGTGGACATCACCGCGGCACGGGCGGGCGGGCGCGGCGACTCGGCGTACGTCGACATGAGCGGCACCTCGATGGCGACGCCGCATGTGGCCGGCGCGGCGGCGATCCTGAAGCAGCAGCACCCGGACTGGAACGGTCAGCAGCTGAAGGCGACCCTGCAGAACTCGGTGCGCTCGGCCAGCACGGTCGGGATCTACGAGCAGGGCGCCGGCGAGCTCGACGTCGCGCAAGCGGTCACGCAGCAGGTGACCGGGCCGGGCACGATCGACCTCGGAACGTTCGCCTGGCCGCACACCTCGTCGGACAAGATCACCAAGCAGCTGACCTATCACAACAGCGGGACGCAACCGGTCACGCTGACCTTCGCGACCGATGCCCGCGGCAACAACGGGAAGCCGTTGCCGTCGTCGCTCCTCAGCTTCGGCGCCGGCTCGCTGACCGTACCGGCAGGTGGCACCGCGGACCTACCGGTGACCGTCGACCCGTCCGCCGCCCTGGACTACGGCCTGTACGGCGCGGTCAGCGCGCGCGTGGTTGCTACTGGCAACGGGCGCACAACGGTGACCCCGCTCGGCTTCTACCTCGAGCCGCAGTACGTCGACGTGACCTTCAAGCTGATCGACCGCGACGGCAAGCCCGCCTCGTCGATCTCCAGCCTGGACGTGTTCGACCTCGACAGCATCGCTGCGCAGCGCGTCGGCTTCGAGGGTGCGGACCGCACGCTGCACCTGCGCGCGGGCACGTACTCACTGGCGGCGTCGATCGCGCACGACGGCGCCGACGGGTTCGTCGACTCGTACGCCTTCCTCGGCGACCCTGAGATCACGCTGACGCAGAACACCACGATCACCTACGACGCCCGGACGGCGTCCCAGGCGACGGTGACGACCCAGCGTCCGAGCGCACCGAAGGGCGGCAGCCTGACCTATGGTCGGATTGTCGACAACTGGATCCTCTCGTCGAGCCGCAGCTACGGCACCGGGGTGAAATCGATCTACCTCGGCACGACACCGAAGGCTCGCCGCGGGACCTTCGAAGTGGTCGAGGGGTGGCAGTTCGGATCGCCGGCCGGCGCGAAGTCGCCGTACCTGTACAGCCTGGCGTTCACGCACGAGCAGCAGGTGACGGGCAAACCCACCCATCGGGTCCGCGATCGCGACTTGGCCACGATCGATGCGACGTACTACACGCCAGGGAAGGCCTACAACTACTCCGAGTACGTCGACGTGTGGCGGCCGTGGAGCCTCAACCTGATCCCGACCGGGGACCGGGGGACCGTGGCGGGGCCGACGCGGGTGCAGCACCTGGTCACGGCCGACCAGGACACGAAGGTGTCGCAGATGGTCGGGCATGCGGACGCGATGGCCTGGCCGTTCGCGACGCTGATGACGTCGACGGCGACGGCGTACGAACCCGGGAGTAGGCACAGCGAGAGCTGGTTCAAGGCGGGGCTGCGGCCGGGGTTGGTGACCGACCAGACGACCGGGCTGAAGTTCGTGCCGGCCGCGCGGGCGGGGAACACGGTCTGGAGCAACTTCGCCAGCTGGGCGGACACCGAACCGGGACACTTCTCGCGGCAAGGATTCCTCGACCTGGGCGGGACAGAACTTCTCGCGGACGGGGTATCGCTGGGGGAGTACGGGTACTACGGCCAGGGGGTGTGGGACGTGCCGGCCGCGGCAACCAATCTCGAGCTGGTCTACAAGCTGAACCGGTGGCAGCGCGGCGACTACAAGTGGGAGTCGCCGTCGAACGTCGAGACGCGCTGGAGGTGGACGAGCTCGGCCGCCGACGCGGGCAAGCCGTTGCCGCTGCTCTTCCCCGACTATGCCCTCGCCGTCGACCTCAACGACCGCGCACCGCGAGTACCGCTCTACCCGATCACCATCACAGCTGAGTCCGGCCAGTGGTACAAAACCGGCCGGTTCACGTCGGCGCGCGTCTGGACGTCGTACGACGACGGCACCAGCTGGACCCAGGTCCCGGTGGTCAACCTCGGCACCAAAGCTGTGGCCCTGGTCAACAACACCAAGGCGACCGACTTCGTCACCCTGAAGGTCGAACTGACCGACACCAACGGCAAGTCCGTCACGCAGACCCTGACCCGTTTCTACGGAATCCGCTAGAAACCGAAGAACACCCCCCGGCCTGGGCGACCGGGGGGTGTTCTTCACTTGGTTTAGGTGGCGTCGGACCGGGAAGCGCCTCACGGCGCGTGGCCGCTCGTAGCGGCTAATTTTGGGACCCGGGGCTTGCACCGGCCCGACACCTCGAACAGTGTAACCGGTGCCCAAACCCCTTGTCCTGTAGGGATCTCGGGCAGCAAGACGCTATAGCATCCGAATTGGAAGCGCGCAACTACCAGAGTTGCCCGGCGCGTTCGGAGCGGGCCGCCGCCTGCAACTGATCGGCCGTTTCGACGAGCTTCGAGGCCGACAGCACCCGGTCGTGACCGTCGTCGGCGAGGTGTGCCCGGCCGGTCGCCACGATCCGCGCGAACGCGGCCGCCCGGTCCAGAGTCGTGGCGAAGTCCCCGGTCGCGACACCCCGCAGTACGGCGTCGACCATGTCCCGCACCTCGGCCGGCCCCGGCGGCTCGGCGACCCCCGCGACCACCGCGTGCACCTCGGCGTACTTGCGACCGGCCGCGAACTCGCGGGAGACCTCTTCGGCGTTGGTGTGCACCCAGGAGCGCAGCAGGTACAGCCGCCACAACGAGCCCGGCAACGAGTCGGCCGGCGCGTCGGACCACAGCTCGGCGAGCTCGTCCAGGCCGTAGTCGTCGGCCAGCTTGACCACCCGCGCATGCACCTCGGCGTCCTCGGAGTTACGGACACCACGCACGAGCAGTTCGGCGGTCCGGTGCGCGACCTCGGTGACGGTGGCCGGGTCGGCAGCACCGGGCAGCGACTCGAACAGCTTGTTGCCCGGCATGATCGGCCGGCGCGGGTTGGGCGTACTCACGCGCTCCATGGTGCCTGACGCCATGAACCACCGCACGCCGACCCGGCGCAGTCAGTCCTGGTCGCCCGAACTCCGCACCCGCTGCTGTGCGGCTGCGACGGCTTGCTTGGCTCTGACGATGTCCGGGTCCCTGACATCGAGCGGGAGCACAGCGTCGTCGTACCGTCGGTCTTTTCTGCGATTGACTTTCGCGATCCGAATCTGTCGCATCAGAACTCCTGTGGAGGGCAGGCCTGGCGCCGAGGTGTTGGAGGGGGTTCTCAAGACGCCAAGCCCGCCTGCCTGTGGGGTCCCCAGGCCGGTGATCTAGTGAAACGATCCGCTATCGGGCGGCGGGCGTCTGCACGGCCAGCGTCCAGACCTAGTACCGGCTAGCCGGAATCTGCACGGCTGGCTGACCGGTACTCAGTTGGCGTCGAGGTAGGTGATCACGGCCAGCACCCGGCGATGGTCGCCGCTGGTCTCCTGGAGCCGCAGTTTGGCGAAGATGTGCCGGACATGCTTCTCCACGGTCGCTTCGGTCACCCACAGTTGGCGTGCGATGCCGCCGTTGGAGCGCCCCTCGGCCATCAGGGCGAGCACTTCGTGCTCACGCGGACTCAGCTCGGCGAGCGGATGGTTGGCGCGGCGGGCACTGACCAGTTCCTGGACCAGGGCGGGGTCCATGGCCGAGCCGCCTCGGAGTATCCGCTCCAGCGTCTCGATGAAGTCGCCGACATCCGTCACCCGGCTCTTCAGGAGGTAGCCGATCCGCTGGCCGGACGCGAGCAGTTCCATCGCGTGCTCGACCTCGGTATGGGCCGACAGCACGAGGATTCCGGTGGCCGGGAACTCGCGCCGGATCTCCCGGGCGGCGTCCAGTCCTTCGGTGGTGTTCGTCGGTGGCATCCGGATGTCCACCACGACCAGGTCGGGCGTCAGCTCCCGCACCAGCGGGAGGATCCACACGCTGTCGCCGGTCTGCCCGACGACCTCGAACCCCGACTGCTCCAGGAGGCTGGCCAGCCCTTGGCGCAGGAGTACGTCGTCCTCGGCCAGGAGAACGCGGGTTCGCTCCCCACCGCTCTCGCCGGCCGACTCGATCGTCATGTGTTCACGGTAGACCTACGTGACGTCGAGGATCCGGCGAATAGCGCTTCCCGACAACCTGGTCTTGGACAGGAGCGCCGCGGCCGGCACGGTTGCGACCAGATCGATCAGGTCGTCCGCCGCATGGGTGGAGATCAGAATGACGTGCGCGGGGTCCACGTTCGTCTCGGTCTGGATCCGCCGGGCCAGGTCGAGGCCGCTCTCGCTGCCAAGACTCACATCGACGAGTACGACGTCAGGCTCAGCGGCGTCCAGTTGCCGCAGAGCCTGCTCGATCGTCGAGGCGACCCCGACCACGGTGAGCCCGTCACTTTCGAGGCGCGAGCGGGCAGCATCGAGGAAATGAGTGCTGTCGTCGACGATGAAGCAGCGCAACGCCATGTCACCAGGATCACGCTCCGGGTGCTCCGGCGCATTCCAGCTAACGCGACCTCTCTGGCCATTCGGCCACTCAACGGTCAGCTGCCGGCCAGCGGGAATTCCGCTGTCAAGGTGGTTCCGGCGCCGCGGGGACTGTCGAGGTTCAGCCGGCCACCGAGCGCTTCCACCCGGTCACGGAGGCCGAGGAGCCCGGTGCCCCGGCTGAAGTCCGCGCCGCCCTGCCCGTTGTCGTGGATCTCGACGCGGAGTGCGTCGCCGGTGATATCGGTGGTGACCGCGACCAGCGAGGCGCGCGAATGTTTCGCCGCGTTGGTCAGGGCTTCGGAGACGAAGTAGTAGGCGCTCGCCTCGAGCCGCTCCGACAGGCGCGGCTCTGCGCGCAGCGTCAGGCGGATGGGAATCGCCGACCGGCGGCCCAGCGACTTCAGTGCCGGGGTGAGGCCGCCCTCGGCGAGGATCGCCGGGTGGATGCCGCGCGCCATCTCGCGGAGCTCATCCAGCGCGTCGGTCAGTCCGCCGTGGAGCTGGTCCAGCTCCGCGGTCAGCTCGACCAGCTCAGTTGGCACCTTACGCTGAGCTGTCTGCAGCCGGAGTGCGAGTGAGACGAGTCGTTGTTGTGCGCCGTCGTGCAGGTTGCGCTCGATCTGGCGGCGCGTCCGGTCGGCGGTGACCACGACGCGGGCGCGGGATGCCATCAGTTCGGCCCGGGCCTCCGCGTTCTCGATCGCGGTCGCGACGAGCTCGGTGAAGCCCGCGATCTGCGCCTCGGTGTTGGCCGGGAACGGGGTCTCCCTGGTCGTGGAGGCGGCGACGACGCCCCAGAGCCGGCCGCCCACAGTGATCGGGCAGCCGATCGAGGAACGGATTCCGAGGGTCTGCGCCTCCTGCGCGATCATGCCGGACGCACCGGCGAAGCTGTCGAGCCGGATCGGTTCGCCGCGGCGGCGTACCTCACGGGCGATGCTCACCCCGTCGAGGTCGAACCGTTCCCCGATGACCAGGTGGACGGGCACCCGGCTCCAGGCCGCGACACCGGTGACCGTTCCGTCCGGTTCGTAGCGCTCCATGCGCGCGAGATCGGCGTCGCAGAGTCGCCCCACCTCTTCGGTCACGGCGGTGAACAGGACACTCGGCGACACGCCTTGCGCCACCTGAGTGGCGACCCGCCGGAGCGCGGACTGTTCGGCGGACAGCCGTTGGGCTTCCAGCGCCGCCCGCCGTAGCCGAGCCGCGAGCTCGCCCACGACCACCGCCGTCACGAGGAACACACCCAAGCCGACCGCGTTCTCGGGATCGGCGAGCAATAGCGAGTGCAGTGGGCTGACGAAGAAGTACGCGTAGGCCCACACGCTGAGCACGGCCGTGATGACGGCGAGTGGAGTACCCCAGAAGATCGCGATGGGCAGTACCGCGAGCAGGTAGAGCACCAGCAGGCTGAGGGTCGGAACGTGCGGCTCGCCGAACTTGATGAGCGCGGTCACGGCAGCAACCAGCAGGCCGGCTGCGAGCAATCCAGTCAGCCGGTGGACGACCACTGAACTCGCCCGGCGACGGTCCATGTCACCACACTTTCCCTGGACGAACGCTAACCGAGGTGACGGGATGCCTGCCAGCAGGTAGCCCCACGTCAGGTCAGTGGGAGGGGCGGATGGAGGCTCGCCGCGACGACAAAGAGGCCGGCCAGGAAGAGTCTCAGAGTGTGATGTCCTTAACCCCGGAAGACCTGAAGGCCCGGTTCGAAGCCGAGGCGATACCGCTGCTGCCGCGCTTTCACATCGCCGCGCTGCGACTCACGGGGAACCCGGCCGATGCGGACGACCTGCTGCAGGAAACCTACCTGCGGGCCTACCGCGGGTTCTCCCGGTTCCGCTCCGGGACGAACCTGACTGCCTGGCTCTATCGGATCCTCCGGAACACGTTCATCAACGGCTACCGCAAGCGTCTGCACGAGCCGACGACGATTCCGGAGGCCTGGCCGAACCACGCCGTGGATCGACGGCATGCCGAGGCGTCGGCCGAAGCGACGGTTGTCGGCTCGATGCTCGACGACCAGCTCCGCCAGGCACTCTCGTCCCTGCCGGAGCAGTATCGGAAGGCGCTCCTGCTCTTCGAGATCGAAGGCTTCAGCGTCCGTGAGATCGCTGCGATGGTCGGCGTCCCGCCCGGCACAGTGATGTCCCGCCTGCACCGCAGCCGCAGAACCCTCCGCCAAACCCTCCAGCCGGGTTAACGTCACCCGTGTTGTGCTGGCTGGGGACGTTGAGGTTGGCAGAAGGCGCGGCCGGTGACAGGCGTACGTCGGCGGCGATCGTCTATCGGGCGTCTCCGGAGGCCGCGTTCGCGACGGGGACCGTGCTCGACTTCAACGGGGGCTCATACCTTCGCATGTACCCGGGCTTCGTCCCACAGGCTGCGGTAGGCGACCGACGCCGGGGAGGTGCGGGCCCAGGCCACCACCGGGGCGCGGCGTACGCCCATCTGCTCGACGACCGAGGCCATCGGGATCGTGGTGCCCGCGACGTCTTGGTGTTCCTTCGGGAGTTGCTCGGACAGGTCGCGGTGCAGCCGGCGACGGCGGTCGACCATGGACAGGAACGCGAGCAGGTCCGGCGCAGGCCCCTTGGCCTCGTCGATGAACGACCGCAGCTGGTCGAGCGTGCGCACCGACAGGGGAGCCGGGATCAGCGGAGCGAGGACCAGATCCGCGGCGCGCACGATGCCCTCGGACACGAGCGACACGCTCGGCGCACAGTCGAGTACGACGACGTCGTATTCGTCGGCCATGCTGTCGAGGAGCCGGCCCAGGCGGCGGGTCGGCTTCTTCTGCGCGTCCAGCAGCAGGTCGAGGTTGCGGTAGGAGAAGTCGGACGGCAGCAGGTCGAGGTTGTCGAAGTCACTCGCTTTGACGGCGTCGCGGAGGTCACGCTTGCCGGAAACGAGCGCCTCGCCGCCGCCCTTGACCTTGGGCCGGATCCGGAACAGGTACGTCGCACCGCCCTGCGGATCCAGGTCCCACAACAGGACCCGGTGTCCGCTCTCGGCGGCCAGCCAGGCGACGTTCGCCGCCGCGGTCGTCTTCCCGACACCGCCCTTGATGCTGTACGACGCGATGATCCTCATCGGCTGGTCACCATCCTGGCGTAGAGACGCTGGTTGTGTTTCCGGTTGAACCGATGCCAGCGGTCCGCCACCTCGGCACGAGCGGCGTCCTGACGAAGCTGCAGGTGGTGTTCGAGGCGACCCATCGCCATCAGCGTCGCCGGGGGCGTCCCGGCCTTGGCGAGTTCGACGGCGTACTGGTGGACGCTCATGCGTTGGGCCTCGGCGTCCTGGAACTCGCCGAGGATGTCCTGCAAGAGCTTGAGCTCACTCACGGCCTCGCTTCGGGCATCGGCGCCGTACAAGCTGCCGAAGAACTCGAGCAGGTAGCGCAGCTCCTTGCAGCGCTTACGGAGGTCGTGCACGGCTTCTGCCGGAGAGGTCTCGGTGATGGCGTCGCCGCGCTTGGCGACTCGCTTCCAAGCGCGGCTCAGCAGCTCGTCGGCGACCTCGATCACCGGGCGCTCGATAGGCCCCGGGACCGCCAGCTCACGGTGCCATCCGTCGAGCAGCGCGGCGAATCGTTCGGACCTCAGTGCGCGATTGAGTGCGGCGTGCGCCCTGGTGCAGTGCCGCGTGACCTGCTCGCGGAACGGTTCGAGCTCGCTCGATGCGGACACGTGGCTGACCAGGTCGTCGAAGCCGAGCAGGTACACGTCGAGATCACGGCTCAACGAGGTCTGATCGGCGAGCCACTTGAGCTCGACGGCGTACCTCGCCCGGATGTCCTCGTCGATCGTTCCGTGCGCGAACTTCAGCACGGCACGGGTACGGCGCACCGTGACCCGCAGGTCGTGGAGGAACTCGGTGTCCAGTTGGCGAAGCGTGCCCTCGACGTTGTCGAGGACGATCTCTCGTAGTTGCGTGAGCGTGCCGGCGAACGCCTGGGTGGCCGGGACCCGCCGGGTGAACTCCAGGTCGGGCTTCGACCGGAAGCTGCGCGGATGGAGACCGGCGGCCCGGAAGACCGACTCGAAGAGCGGCTCCTTGGCCGACCCGAACCCGGGGATGGCGTCCAGTGTTCGGCACACCTTGGCCGCGTCCTTGTCGTAGCCGCGGAGAGACTCGATCCTGGCTCGCAGGCCGACGGCCGCGCCGTCCCGGACTTCTGTGGGACCTTCGACGACGATCCGGGCGACGGTCTTCTCCTCGGGTCCGAGCACCGAGAGCATCTGAACAGGACCGCTCGCGACGACGCGCGGCAGCAGCGCCCGCACACCGATCAGTTCGAGGACGCGGTCTCGCGTCACACCGTCCCGAAGGGAGTGCGCGGTGACCGCTGTACGGCCGGTCGGCTGTCGGGAGATCCGCTGCCCTTCGAGGTCGCTCAGCACGAGCCACGACTCGCGCTTCCGCACGTGGTGCTCGAGCAGCAGCCCTGCCCGGAACAGCCGCCAGTCATGCGTGTCGAACCAGACTCTGCGCTCGGTGTGGTGGACGTCGACGCGCACCTGCAGCGCGCCGGTCAGCACTTCGACGCACGAAGGCCCGACCGCCTCGTCGACCACGAACTCAGCCGCCACCTCGGCTCCCGGAAACGCGATGTGAACGATGAAAGAACGCAGGTATGTCTCGCTCCAGTGAACTACGGCATGCCCCTGTCGCGATGCGGGCGCGCGGACTACCGGTCTGCCGATATTCGGTCGGCACGACCCCGAAGAGCCTGGCGCCGGCTCGATCCGAGGGCGCGGGGCGGGGTCTCCGATCGAGACACCGCGCCCTACAGCAGGCCGCGGGGTTTCGCGCCCGCGGAATCGCTGGTCGATCAGCGCAGCGACCGGACTGGCCCGATGGCTCTTCCCGGGCATGATCGCGGGCCGACCGCTTGCAGCCCATTTCGGCAGTCCACAGCAGCTTTAGACTCGACCGCCTGGATAAGCCTCATAGTTCCCACATTCTGCCGTGATCTCGGCCGTCGCTTGCGCCGCGGTGAAGAAGTCGTCGGCCATCGGCGAGGTGCGCGACGCCGCCATCGCGACGAATACCTGGTCGGGCGCCAGATCCGGGACGGGCACGTAGCTGATGTCCGGACGTGAGTAGAACACGGTCTCCGAACGCCCCACGAATGAGATACCACGGCCGGCCGCGACGTGCTCGAGCTTCTCCTCCACCCCGCGCACCCGGAGCCCGGAGTCGGGGTGCGGGCGCCTGGTGGGCTGCGTGCTCGCGTCGGCATGCCAGACCAGCGGCTCACCGGCCAGGTCGGCCTCGGTGACCTCCTCCTTGCCGGCCAACCGGTGACCGGCGGGCAGCACCACCATGAGCGGCTCGGTGTAGAGCGGAGTCAGGCGCAGGCCGGTCTCGTCGATGGGCAGCCGCACATAGCCGACGTCGACGCGGCCGTCGAGCAGCATCAGGGCTTGGTCGTCCCATTCCATTCGCTGCACGTCCACGACTACGTCCGGATGCTGGGCCTCGAACTCCCGCGTCGCCGGGATGACCGGGATGCCGGCCCGAAATCCGACCACCAGCCGCTGGCTGCCGCGGGCGGCTACGGACACCCGGCGCCGGACCGCGTGCGCGGAGGCGAGCAGCGGACCGGCGTCGTCCAGCAGTTGTCGGCCCGCGTCGGTCAGCGCTACGCCGTGGCTGTCCCTGGTGAACAGCGAGGCGCCGAGATCCTGTTCCAGTGCGCGGATCTGCCGACTGAGCACCGGCTGTGCGATGTGCAGCTCATCGGCGGCGCGGCCGAAGTGCAGCCGGTGGGCGACGGCGGCGAAGTAGCGCAACTTGCGCAGGTCCAGATCCATGGAGCCTCCCGGTCCGGCGATGCCCTCAAGGTATCACCACGGCTGAAAAGGGTCTTGGACACCAGCTCAAGCCAATGGCATCGTTCATGGGGCCCGAGTGAATTCGGTATAAGAATTCGGCATCGGTATTTGGTAGCAGGGCCCAGAACCAGAATGAGCACGTCAGTAATGGGCCCGTCCATCGCGTCATTCGACGGCGTTGACGACGAGTCTGGTTTATATAAGAACCGAACTGTTTCGGATGCCCATCAATTCAACGGAGTGATCGTGGGAAAGCTCGATGGCAAGGTAGCGGTGATCACCGGCGGATCCACCGGCATGGCACTGGCCGGCGCCAAACTGTTCGTCGAGGAAGGAGCGCACGTCTTCATCCAGGCGCGGCGGCAGGAAACACTGGACGAGGCCGTCAAGCTGATCGGCCGCAACGTCACCGCCGTCCAGGGTGACGCGGCCGAACTGGACGACCTGGACCGCTTGTACGACACCGTCAAGCGGGAAAAGGGCTGGATCGACGTGCTGTGGGCCAGCGCCGGGATGGGCGAACCCGCCGTCCTCGGCGAGATCACCGAGGAACAGTTCCACCGCGCCTTCTGGCTCAACGCGCGCGGCACCCTGTTCACCGTGCAGAAGGCACTGCCGCTGATCAACGACAACGGCTCGATCTTCATGACCGGATCCAACGCGTCCCTCGGCGCCTTCCCCGGCTGGAGCCTCTACGCGGGAAGCAAAGCCGTCCAGCAGGCCTGGGCCCGCGTCTGGCTCAACGAACTGCGCGACCGCAAGATCCGGGTCAACGTCCTGACCCCCGGCCAGGTCGCCACCGCCAAGCAGGAAGAACTGTTCGACGAGGCAACCAAGGCCGCATTCGAGTCCCTGATCCCCCGCGGAAAGATGGGCCGCCCCGAAGAAATCGCCACCGTGGCCCTGTTCCTCGCCTCGGACGACTCCAGCTACGTCAACGGCCTGGAACTGGTCACCGACGGCGGCACCACAGCCATCTGAACCACACACCAGGAATGCCGCTGGCCAAACCGTCGCGACCGACGCTTGCGCCTGACCCGGCACGAACGAGACAGCGCGACACGTCGAGAACAGGAAGAGAGCACACCTCATGAGCAGCATCACCCTCATCGGTACGGGGAACATGGCCCGTACCATCGGCACGCTCGCGGTGGCGGGCGGCAACACCGTCGAGGTCATGGGACGCGATCAGTCCAAGGCCGATGACCTGGCCAAGGCTCTGGGCGGCGGCGCGACGACGGGCAAGTGGGGCGCCGTCCCGGCCGGGGACATCGTCATCACAGCCCTGTTGTACGACGTTGTCGTTCCGGTCGTCGCCGAGTACGGAGACGCCCTCGCGGGCAAGGTCATCGTCGACATCAGCAACCCCTTCAACGCCACGTTCGACGGACTGGCCCACAGCGAGGAGACCTCGATCGCGCAGGAGGTCGCCAAGGTGGCCCCGGCCAGCGCCAGCGTGGTGAAGGCGTTCAACACCATCTTCCGTAATGTCCTGGAGAAGGGCCGGCCCAACGTCTTCATCGCTGGCGACAATGCGCAGGCCAAGGCGGGCGTGGCGGCATTCATCGAGAGCCTCGGGCTGCGCCCGCTGGACGTCGGCGGCCTGAAAATGGCGCACTGGCTGGAAGGAATGGGCGTGGTCACGGTGGGCCTCGCCGGCAACGGGGTTGGCCACTGGGACTTCGCCCTCGGCGTCAACGAATTTGCCGGCTGAGCCCCGCGGCCGAGCAGTCGGCGAACAGGGCGCCGTGCGCCCTGACAACGGTTGATGGATCACCGACTCGCTCAACCGTTAACAACGACGGGTGGGCATGCCGTTCGATTCAGACTAGAGAAAGAGAGTGCTCACCCATGAGCAGCATCAGTTTCATCGGCCTGGGGGCCATGGCCCGCGCCATAGCCACTCGCGCGGTCGCGGGCGGCAACTCCGTCGAGATCATCGGCCGCGACGCCGCCAAGGCCAAGGGCCTGGCCGCCGCGCTCGGCAGCGGGGCCACGGCTGGGACATTCGGCACCGTCCCTGCTGGCGACGTCGTCGTCCTCGCCGTGCCGTACACCAGCGCCGTGCCGGTCGTCACCCAGTACGGGGATGCACTGGCCGGCAAGGTCATCATCGACATCTCCAACACCTTCAACGCCGACGCCACCGGGCTTGTCATCCCTGACGGCACTTCCGGTGCGCAGGAGATCGCCAAGGCCGCCCCCGCGAGCGCGCACGTCGTGAAGGCGTTCAACACCGTCTTCGGCCACGTCCTGGCCCAGGGGCGTCCGTTGGACGTGTTCTTCGCCGGAGATGACGCACAGGCCAAGGCCAGCGTGTTGGCGTTCATCGAGAGCCTCGGACTGCGTCCCCTCGATGTCGGCGGCCTGGAGATGGCCCGCTGGCTGGAAGGGGTCGGGCCGCTGCTGATGGGCCTGGCCCGCCACGGCGCGGGGAGCTTCGACGTCGCCCTCAGCGTCGACGTCCCCGGCTGAGTGCACTCGCACCGCCATTTCTTCCGCCGCATCCTCACAGGGAGCAGTAGCTTGCGCGTTTTCGTCACTGGTGGGACCGGCCATTCCGGTTCGTATATCATCTCCGAGCTCATCGCCGCCGGGCACGAGGTCACCGGCCTGGCCCGGTCGGACACGGCCGCAGCGGCGCTGTCCGCGCTTGGCGCGAAGACGCGCCGCGGCGACCTCCAGGACCTCGACGGGCTCAAGGAGGCAGCCGCCGACTCCGACGGTGTCATCCACGTCGCGCACAGGCAAGACCTGCTTCCGTCCGGCGGGATGGACGCCGTGTCCGCCGCGGAGCTCCCGGTCATGCTCGCGTACGGCGAGGCACTCGCGGGAACCGGAAAGCCGCTGGTCGCGGCGGGGAGCATAGGTTCGCCCGGGACCGGGGGGATCCTGGGCCGGCCGGCCACCGAGGAAGACCCAGCCCTTCCCGTCGGCGATGAGCACAAGGGCACCCTCCGGGTTCGCAATGTCGTGGAAACCGCCGTCATCGGCCTCGCCGAGCGGGGAGTGCGGTCTTCGGTCGTGCGGATCGCCAACATCGCGCACAGCACGACCGATCGCGCCGGCTTCCTCCCCATGCTGATCGCGCTCGCGAAGGAGAAGGGCTTCGCCGGCTACCCCGGAGACGGCGCGAACCTGTGGAACGCCGTGCACGTCCGCGATGTCGCTTCCTTGTTCCGCCTGGCGCTGGAGAAGGGACCGGCCGGCAGATACTGGCACGCGGTCGGGGACGAGGGCATCCCGCTCCGCGAGATCGCCGAGGCCATCGGCAGCCACCTGGGCCTGCCCACCGTGAGCATTCCCGCGGACGAACTGATGGTGCCGGGATATTTCGGGTTCCTCGCGAACATAATCACGCAGAACTACCCGGCCTCCAACCTCATCACGCGCCGGACCCTCGGCTGGAAACCCGCTCAGCCCGGCCTGCTTGCCGATCTGGACAACGGCCATTATTTCCCCGGCAGCTGACGGCTGGAACCCAATCGCAACCAGTCCGGCAAATGACGAGGACAAGGCTCTTCTGGACAGACGCGGAAAACATGACGACTGTGGGATTCATCGGAAGCGGATACCTCGGCAATACCATCGCGCGGCCCGCCATCGCGGCCGACGGGTGCGTCTCCTTCATCGACCAGAACGAGATTCGACCGGCACGCTAGCAAGGCGCTAGCTGATGTCCGGGCCACAGCGCGAGCCGGTGATCACCCTCGCTGGTGGGCCGTGGGATCGTCAGGTGTTCTATGCCACCGACTGGGAAGAGGTGCGACGCGCGGCCGAACGCTTGGGGCGCACCCCGGACGAATCTGCTGCTGGCCGCTCGCCTACCGCCCCGAGATCCACGGCAGCCATCGCTGGGTAGGGTCCGGCGGCGCCAACTGGCCGAGGAAGCCGTGAGGGAGCAGGATCAGCCGGCGAGCTGGTCCGGGACTTCGATCGGCAGCCGACCCGAGCGCCGCCACGTCCAGCGAACGTAGCCGCCACGCCGGCGACGTAGCCCGGCAGATCAGGCCACTCGCGCTCAGACTCGGCCCAGTGCGCCACCATCTAGGCGTCGGTCATGACCGCCCGGCTCGACTGTCCCGCAAACGTCTATGGAACAGCCGGCCGCTGTAGGCCGCAGACGGATGACCAGCGAATCGCTGCTTGTTGTCCCAGAGCGCGGAGGCGCCGGTCGAGAGTGATTCCGCCGGCATCGCTGACGGCGTCCGAGGCGCGTGGCATGCTGGCGAGCATGTGCGGTCGATACGCGTCGGCGGCCGGCCGTGCCGATCTGCTCGACGCTTGGCGAGGACGCTGACCCGGTGCGGCAACTGCGGGCGAGGGGAGAGATCAGGTGCCCAGGATGAGGACGTCGACCGCTTTCGGGGTTGACATTGGCGGCAGCGGGATCAAGGGCGCCATCGTCGACCTGGAGAAGGGCGACCTGGCCACGGAGCGGGTGAAGTACCTGACGCCCGATCCGTCCACCCCGGAGCCCGTCGCCGCGGTCGTGGCCCGGCTGGTCAAGGAGGCCGGGTGGACCGGTGAGCTGGGTGCGACGTTCCCGGCCGTCATCAAGAACGGGGTGGCCAAGACCGCCGCGAACGTCGACAAGAGCTGGATCGGGACCGACGTCGACAAGGTCCTCACCGACATCACCCACTGCGACGTGACCGTGCTCAACGATGCCGACGCGGCCGGCATCGCCGAGGCCCGGTTCGGCGCGGCCAAAGGCGTCGACGGCGTGGTCATCCTGCTCACCTTCGGCACCGGTATCGGCAGTGCGCTGCTGCTCGACGGCCAGCTCGTGCCCAACACCGAGCTCGGTCACCTCGAGCTGGACGGGTACGACGCGGAGACCAAGGCCTCCTCGGCGGCGAAGGACAACGAGGGCCTGTCGTTCAAGCAGTGGGCCAAGCGGGTGCAGCGATACCTTCGGCACGTGGAGAACCTGTTCACCCCCGACCTGTTCGTGGTCGGCGGCGGGGTCAGCAAGCACGCCGACAAGTGGGTGCCGCTACTCGAGCTCTCCACACCGGTGAAGCCGGCTCAGCTGCTCAACAACGCCGGCATCGTCGGCGCGGCGATGGCCGCGCACGAGAAGTTCACCGCGTAGTCCGACTACAACCCGCGCCGGCATCGGCGGTCATCCTGGACCAGATCCCGGTCACGTGCTCGTCGTACTGGTCGAGCTCGGCTTGGTCGTATCCGGGTGCGGCTCCTCATCACCGGCGGCCGGCCCGGAACCTTGGCTAACGGTCCTTGGACGCTCCTCGGTCACTCGGCGGCTCTGCGCGCCTTCGGGAGTTCAGGGCCTTGAACCGCTATCCGTTCGCCGACGTGTGAGTAGCAGGCGCACCAGCTCTGACGGTGATCGGAGGCGGCGTGGAACCGATGCGACAGGCCAAGCGGCCGGTGACGCGGCTCGCCGGCGCGTACGGTCACCCGTTGCACCCGGCCGCCGTCGCGATCCCGATTGGGTGCTGGACGGCGAGCCTGGTCTTCGACCTGGCCTCGCGGGTCGTCGCTGACGGCGCGTTCCTGGTACGCGGGTCCCGCTGGCTGATCGCGCTCGGCGTGCTGGGCGCTCTTGCGGCGGCAATGCTCGGCTTTCTGGACTTCTTCGCCATCCCGCCTCGGACACGGGCCTTCCGTACCGCGGCGGTGCATATGTCGCTGAACCTCGCCGTGACGACGTCGTACACCGTCAGCTACCTGCTCCGGCACCGCGCCACGGCTCGGGTGGGCTGGGGACTGATCGCGCTGTCACTGGTCAGCCTGGCTGTACTGGCGGTGTCGGGCTATCTCGGCGGCAAGCTTGCTTACCGCTACGGCGTCCGGGTTGCTGACGAGACGACTCAGCTCGAGGGGTATCAGGATTCACCGGCCATCGAGAAGGAGGAGACCTGATGGCAGTTGCGGCTCTGGTGACCTGGGTGGTCACAGCAGTACTCGGATTCAGCATGCTCTACCTGTGGATCTCCAAGGGCGGCGTTCAGGCTGCCCGAGGCGGTACCGAGCGCTCCAGCCGATTCGCGCCCGGACTGGTCTTCGGCCACTTCGCGCTCGCGGCGACAGGTTTGATCCTCTGGATCGTCTACGTGATCGCCGACACCGAGGCACTGACTTGGGTGGCGTTCGTGTTCCTGATCGCCATCGCCGTCCTGGGGGATCTACTGTTCCTGCGCTGGCGCAGCGGGCAATCGTCGAGCACGGTCGAGTCCAGTCTGCCCAAGCCTGTCGTCTACACCCACGGCTTGTTCGCTGTGGCGACCATCGTGCTGGTCCTACTCACCGCCCTCGGCCTCGGGGAGAGCTGAACCCAGTCGACCAGGTCAGCGCGCGCCGAAGAGGTCGCTCATCCCGATCGGTCAACGCAGCGCCACCCGTACGCCGGTCACCGTACGCACGCCCGCACCGAAGGCCCTCGTGTCAGTCGCCGCGAGTGCGGTGGCTGGCTGGGCGGGCGGAGCCGGCCTCCGGGCGGCGGCCGTCGCGGTCGGGGGACTCGGACCGTCCTGGCGCTGCCCCGTGGCCAGGTGTCTGGGGACCGCGTAGCGGCGTACTCGCGCTGAGTCCGGCGTCGATGCTCCGGCGTAGATCCTGATTGGCCTGCCAGTATTTGGTCAGTTCGTCGGCCTTCTTCCCGCCGACGCGGGCGGCCATCAGACCGGCGAGTTCGGACATCTGGATGTCTTGGGGATCGTCGGGGTCGAATCCGTGAACCGCGGCGAACGCGGGCTGCATCGCTTGCGCGATCGCCTGGACTGAGCCCTCGCGGGCCTGTGCCGGCGCCAGGCTCGCCAGTTTCTGGTCGTAGAGCAGGCCGGCGGCCACAGAGAACTTGTTCTCGGCGTTCACGACCGCCATCTGGCGGATGACCTCCCGGCCCGAGTGCCCACTCGCGTCCCCGATCTCCTCGGCGAAGGTTTCGACCGCCGGCACGTACTCGCCGTACGCCGGCTCGGTCCGCTCGCGGCTGATGCCGGGGGCGACCGCTTCCAGATCGAGTGCCTTGATGTATTCGTTCAGGTTCTGTTGGGTGGCGATTTCGGTGGTGGCTTCCTCGAGGATCTCCTTCGCCGGCTCCTGATAGGCATCGGCTCCCATGCCGTGGGAGGTCCCGGCCGCGGCCAGCAGGTGGACGTTCTCGTGCAGGAGGACCCGCAGCGCCTTCCGATATCGGCGGAGCGTGGATTCGTCGTGCTGTTGACCAGCGGTGTCGAACATCTCCCGGAGGTCCTTGACCACCCGGTCGGGGTGGAGCTTGATCGTGTGGTCCCAGGTGACCAGCCCACTGCGCGGATCGTCGAGCGGGAGCATCTCGACGGTGCGGTTCCACGACGTGTGGTGCGCGCCGAGGACCTGCACCGCCGCCGTCGCCTGCTCCTGGAGCAGCTCGTCATACGTCCTGGCCACAACGATCACCTCCGCGCATCAGCGGTCGCTCGGTCACCTCGCCCGGGTGGGGAGCGGTGTGGTCAGTCGCGTGGCTCGGAGGCGGTGATCTGCAAGGACTCGGCGAGCATCCCCAGGGACTCGGTCAGGTGGCGGATCTGGCTCTGTTCTTCGCGATCGGCGCCGTCGGCGATACGTCCGATCTCGTCCATACCCGCGTGGAGCTGGTCGATGCGCTGCTGGAGGGTGCCCTTCGCGTTGCGTGCGCGGCGGTGGATCTGGATCGCGGTGGTCATGCTCTCGGACGCGGCGGGCTGGTGTTGCGCCAGGATCGTGTCCAGTTTCGCGACGAGCCGGTGGGCGTTGTCCTGGTCCGAGGCGGGCTCGATCTCGTCGGCCAAGGCACGCAGTCGCTCGACCTCGACCGCGAACTCGGCGCGCGGCATCGACAACCCACGGTTCAGCACCCCGTCGTACTCGACATCAAAGGTCGTGAAGTCCACGGTCGCAGTATCCCAAGCCCAGGCGTTCATCGCGCTCCACAGCACCGGCACCCCCGGTGTGGATCGTTCGCGGGCACCCTTCGCCGGGGGCCGACGGTCGGCGTGACGGAGCCGTTGCGGGGGTCGAGGTCGCTGGTGATCCTCCGGACCTGGCCGCGGCCGCTGTAGACGTGGCGCGGCACGCCGTCTTTGACGGAGTACTGGCCTCGGCGTGCCAGCTCGAAGCAGACGCTGCGCGAGGTGACGGCGTGGCCCGCTGGGATCGGGCGGTCGGGCTAGGTCGCCTGGGGGGCGAATGCGTGCTCGCCGGCGGGCCATATGGTCCAGCCGCGTGCGTTCAGCGCCGGCCATAGCCGGTGGCCGCAGTGTCGGCACAGGTAAAGCTCGCCGGCGCGCTCGGTGCGGTACGCCGCGCGGACCGCCGCGCGGACTCGCGGTCCGCACCGGTCACAGGTCTCGTTCATGCCTTCACTGTCGCGCATAGCGGCGCGTGTCGTCCCCGGGGGTAGTCCCAGGGCGACTCCCGGGGTTGTGCCCGGGGACGATCGCGGCGGCGGCGTCAGCGGAGGTCCCTGTGTGAGGTGAGGCCCAACTTGGTAAAGACGTTGCCCAGGTGCGCACGACGCCGTATGGGTGAGACAAGCTCAGCCCGGGAGGTCCTCCGCGCGCTTTGCGGCGAGCTCGCCGTGCAGCAGTCCGGTGGACTGGCCGACCTCAATGAGGTATCCGTCCGGGTCCCGCATGTAGCAGCGGATCTCTGCTCCGCGGTCGATCGGTGGCGTAACGAACTCTGCGCCTTTGGCCCTCCACTCCTCGTAGCAGGCCCGGATATCAGCGACCCGCAGGTTGAGGAAGATCGAGGTCGTGTCGCCGGGTTGGTAGTCGACCACCGAGATACCTGGTTTGTCGGGGGTGGGCGGACCGCCCGGGTTCATGATGATCCACGAATTGGACAGCTTGACCATGCACGGATTCTCGTCCAGGACGACCGTGCCGCCGAGGACACGCGAGTAGAAGTCCCGCGAGCGCGCGACCTCGCGGACGGTGATGAACAACGTCACCACAATGCCGACGTCGGGCGCGGGGAGATTGGCGAAGTCGATCCGGTCTGCGGGGTCCGACATACTTCCTCCATTCCGGCGGCATTGGCTTATCAGACGCCGGTCCTGGTCACAACCCTTCCCCACATGATCGCCGAGGCAGCCTGATCGGGCGCCTAGTGGGGCGTCGGCCGGTCGCGGACCGTGAGCGTCGTACTGAACATCGACCGGAAGTGTCGAATCCGGGCGAGCTTGTTCGTCGCTAGGGTCAGAGGCCGTCCACGAGGGCGGTGTCACGACCGAAGGAGATTCCGATGGTGTCGCACCCACGGGCCAAGGTCCACCGCATGTTCGAGCTCGTCGAGCCGATCGCCACCGTCACCTTCTCCGAGGTGCCGAACGACGCGTTCCTGGCCGTCGGCATGCGCAACTACTGGGACGGATACTTCGCGGGCCGGGCCGCGCCGCTGGGGCCGGCACCGGCCGGCGTGGTGCACGCGATCTTCTATAACTTCGCCGACGGCGAGGTGGCGCGCCACATCCCGTGGGTCTGGGGAAAGATCACCCCGGAGGAGGCGATCGCCGTGCGCGAGCGAGGCAGCGCCGCCGCGCTGCGGCAGATGATCGGGGAGCTCGCCGACTCACCCGGTCTGGTGCGGGTGGCCGACCTCGCCACGCGAGCAGCGGTCAGCGCGCCGACCGAGGGCCGAGCGCTGTACGCCGGGCTCCGGGCGCTCGACGTCCCCAAGCAGCCGGTAGCCAGGCTCTGGCACGCGGCGACACTGCTGCGGGAGCACCGCGGGGACGGCCACAACGTCGCCCTCGTCGCCCACGGCATCGGCGGCTCGGAGGCCCACGTCCTGATGGCTCTCTCCCTCGGAATGAAGGCAGAGGAGTTCGGCCGTATCCACCACCTACCGAAGGCACAGGTGGCCGCTGTCGTCGACGGTCTGCGCGTCCGCGGCCTCGTGGACGCCGCCGGCGGGTTCACCGACACCGGCCGGGGGACCAAGGAGCGGATCGAGGCTCTCACCGACGAGCTGGCGGCGCCGGCGTACGACGTGCTCAGCGCGGACGAGCTCGACGAGCTGGTTGCGGGGCTCGAGCCGATCGCCGCCGCGGTATCGGCCGCCGACGACTGAGGGTCTGAGTCGACCTCAGGGCCATCCTCGGCGACCGGCGCTCGCAGCCTCGTCGACGCCGTGTGGCGGGGGCGCCGTGTGCGTGGGCCTTCTCACGCCGGCGCCTCGTCGAACGCGATCGCGGCGATCGTCGCCGGATCGGTCTCGGCGACCTGTTGCAGAAGGGCGCGGGCTGTCTCGACCTGGGTCGCGTCGAAGAGGCTGAACACCCGACGGGTCGCCGTGCCGATCCGGTCGCTGACCGACGCGTAGCGCTCGGCTCCTGCGGGGGTGAGGCGGAGTAACTCGTCGCCGTCCTCGATCAGTCCAACGGCGGCCAGGCGCGCAAGCAGCGCGTCGACGCTCGCGTGGTCGTAGCCATTGGTGGAGAGCAGCTCTTTGATGGTCGTTGCCGGGGTAGCCCCTCGTAGGCCGAGGGCGTTGAGCGTGAACCACGCGCCGGGCTCGAGGTCTTCCTCGGTGAGGATCTGGGTCAGTGGACCGCGCAGGTTGCGCTCAGCGAGCGCCATCGCGGTGCCGAAGGGGAGTGTCGGTGCGTTCACGGTCATGTTCCTTCCTAGGATAGACAGGTAGCTGTCTAACGTAATCGAAAGACAGGAGGCTGTCTATATGACCGGGCATCATCCCCAGCCACTGGTCGGGTTGCTGCTGCGCTTGGCGAACCAGCGCTGGTCCACGGAGATGGACGCAGAGCTCGAGAAGCTCGGTGTCCGGGACCTCACCGCAGCACACGCACGAGTGATCCCGTTCGTACCGCCTCAGGGCGTCAGCGTCCAGACGCTGGCCACCAAGGCCAATGTGCGCAAGCAGACGATGGCCCGCAGCGTCGAACAACTGATCGCGGCCGGCCTGGTCGAGCGCCGTCCAGACCCCAACGACGGGCGCGCCTGGCTCGTCGTACTCACCGAGGCCGGGCTTGCGATCCGACCGATGTCTCGCAAGGCGGGAGGCCGTGTCGAGCGCACCTGGGCCGACCAGCTCGGCGAGGACCGACTGGAGGCTCTCCGAGCGGCGCTGATCGAATTGGTCGGGCACGACGCAGGGGATCCCATTGGGTAGGCGCCGTCGACTCGATGCCCAGGCTGACCGGAACCGGAGCACTCGCCCGGCGCGATGCTGCGCAATCACGGTCACGATCGTGAACCTCTCGCGGACCGCTCACGTTACAAGAATCAAGCAGGCTGGCTGTGTCCAACGGCTCGAACCCTCGGAAAGGAGTCGCTCATGCGTGGTCTGCGGTTGCCGCGAACCGAATCCGCTCACCTACCTTCGCGGCCGTACCGGTACGTCGTCTCCTTGCTCGCCACCCTGGCGTTGCTTGCTGTACCGGCCGTCGCATCGGCCGCGAACGGCTTCAGAGAGCAAGTTGCCTCTGCCCGCTGGTCGACCCCGTTCCAGTGCCCGGATGGCTCTGCGGCCGCAGACGGCCGCCTGATCGTGGAGACGGACAATTTCATCGAGGCGGGGACGACGCCTGACCTCAACCCGCCCCTCAGGGTCGGGTTCGTCGGCCAGTGTCCGGACGGCACCTTCAGTTGGGGCTTCGTACAGGCGGCGGCGACGCGGTTCGACCCGGACCTCAAGAACGTGAGCGTCAGCGGCACGTTCGCAAACGTGCGGGACAACCGGGGCGGGTTGCACACCGTTTCGACTGACGCCCGCTGGATCGGGGCCGGACCGATCATGACTACGGTCAACGGGCCCGGGTCGATGCGCAAGGAGCGCTCGGCGACCGCGACGGCGACGATCGTCTTCGACGGCAACACGCTCGTCGACGGCGCCGCCAACTTCCCGTTCCCCGCGCCGTTCATCCGAGTCGATACGGAGAAGTAGCTCAAGGCCCGGCAGGAATTCGTCAGGTTGATTGAAAAGGAGGCCGACCGCAGGCCGGTGGGCTCAGTACGCTCGGGTTATGGCGGGTGGCAAGGGGCAGAGCCAGTTGGCGAAGAACCTGATCAAGTACGGCGTGCGGTACGGGCCGCTGGCGGTCGAGGCGATCAGGCATGGGCGCGAACCGGCTCAGCAGGCGATGCAGGCCGCACTGGCGAAGCGGTCGGCGCGGAAGAAGGCGCTCGAACACGCGCTCACCGTCCGCGAGGGCTCGTTGCTCAAGGTCATCAAGGACGGCCAGGCCATCTTCTTCGTCTTCTCCGGCGACGCCATCGTCACCACCTACCCGCCGGTGCCGCAGAACACCTACCCCGAGCTCCTCCGCCACGCCGACCTGGACAAACGCGAACCCGCCGTCGTCCTCGCAGCCCGCAAGCCGAAGATCGCCCCGCACCTGCCCAAGATCCGGCGCCCGCGCTGAAGGTTGACGCGGGCGTAACATTCCGGACCCGATGGGGCAACAGGCGGAACGCACAGTGGAAGGACGTTTCCACGAGGGAGGGCGTCCGCATGCTCTGGAAGATCAGGACCGAACTCGCCGACCGGCCCGGTGCCCTGGCCGAACTCGCTGCACGGTGTGGTGCGGACGACATCAACATCCTCAGCCTCGAGGTGTTCACCGCCGAGTCCGGCGCCGTCGACGAACTGGTGGTCTCGACCGGGGTCGGCTGGACCGCGGACGACCTGACCGCCCTCGCGGCCGAAGCCGGGTGCATGCGTACGACGGTCCGCCCGTGCCAGGCCGACGTACTGAGTGATGCGCCGACCCGCTACCTGCGCGCCGTACTGCGCCTGATCGACGACCCGCTGTCGGTCGACGAGGAGCTCGGCAACCTGCAGGGGTTCGAGGAGTACACGCCCGCCGAGTGGGCCCGGGCCGACGTGCTCGTGGAGATCGCGGGCCGGCTCGCCGAGCGGTTCGACGGCTCCGTGGTCGAGGGCCCGCGCCCGGGCAGCGGCGTACCCGAGTTGCGGAAGGCGAGCGTCGAGGACGCCGAGGCTGTGGTCGATATGCACGAGCGGTGCTCGTACGAGAGCCGCACCCGGCGCTACCACGTGCCGATGCCGAAGCTGACCACCCGGACCGCGCGGCACCTGTCGGCACCGGCCGGTGGCGTTTCGGTCGTCGCCGCAGTCGGTGACGCCGTGATCGGGATGGCGACGGCCGCGCCGTGGGAGGAGCTCGGCAGTACGACGATGGAGGTCGCCGTACTCGTCGAGGACGGCTGGCAGGGGCAGGGTCTGGGGCTGCGCCTGCTGCGCCAGGTGGTCCTCGACGCGCGGGCGCTCGGTGCCGACCGGGTCGTGTGCATGGTGCAGCCGGAGAACCACGCGATGCTGCGGACGCTCGAGCGGCTGCGGATGCGATCGAGGGTGATCCGGGACGGTGACAGCCTGATGGTGACCGTCGCCCTGTCCGACCAGAGCCTGTCGCATGCGGTGGATCGGCCGCCGGTGCAATATCGTCAGGGACGTGCCACCCCTCCCCACCGGTCGCAACCCACACGGTCTGCTGGTCAACCTGCCCGCGAGCACGCGCTCGCCGCTCTTTCAGCTCTTCAGCCGCTTCCTGGTGGCCTTGGGGCTGCTGACCGTGATGGTGCTGATCGTGGTGGTCGACCGTGACGGGTACAAGGACAGCTACGACGGTCACGTCGATCTGATCGACAGCATCTACTACGCCACTGTCACGCTCACCACGACCGGGTACGGCGACATCACTCCGGTGACGCCCACTGCCCGGCTGGTGAACGCCTTCATCGTCACACCGCTGCGGATCGCGTTCCTGGTGGTACTGGTCGGCACGACACTGGAAGTCCTGGCCAACGAGGGTCGCCGGATCATGCGGGACACACGATGGAGGAAACGCATGAAGGACCACACCGTCGTCGTCGGCTACGGCACCAAGGGCCGATCCGCCGTACAGACGCTGATCAGCAACGGGGTCGCGCGCGACAGCATCGTGGTGATCGACCCGCGGGCACAGGCGATCGGTGACGCGGGCAACGACCAGATGGCCGCCTTCCACGGCGACGCGACGAACCGCACGGTGCTACGCCGTGCCGAGGTGATGACGGCCCGCGAGGTGATCGTGACGACCGACCGTGACGACTCGGCGGTCCTCGTCACGCTGGCGGTGCGGCAACTGAACCCGAACGCGCACGTCGTGGTCGCGGTCCGCGAGGAGGACAACGTTCCGCTGCTGCGGCAGAGCGGCGCGGATGCGGTCGTCACCTCGTCGGAGGCGGTCGGGCGGCTGCTCGGCCTGTCCGCGGTCAGCCCGAACCTCGGCGAGGTGATGGAGGACCTGCTCACGTACGGCGAGGGCCTCGAGGTGGCCGAACGCCCGGTGCTCGGCCGCGAGGTGGGCAAGCCACCGTCCGCTGTGCCCGACCGCGTCGTCTCCGTCGTTCGCGACGGAAAGGTGCACCGCTACTACGACTCCAACGTCTCGGTTCTGGCCGCCGGCGACAAGCTCATCGTCGTCCGCCCCGCCAAGGAAACCCCCTGGGCCGAACGTCCTGGCGCCGACGAGGCCGACGAGTAGCCCTTCCGCCACACCTGTCTGCCTGCTTAGAGTCGGACTGCCTGGGGGCCGGATCGGCAGGGGGCAGTCATGAGGTGGAGCAGGATTGCCGGCATCGCCGGCGTTGCGGTGCTGGTGAGTGCGGGACTGACCGGGGCACAGAGTCAGGCCGCTCCGCCAGGTCCCGACCGCGTCGGACCGTGTGTGCCCGAGGACAGTGTGGTCCAGGCGCGAGGTGGCCGCGAACCTGATCTCGGGCAGGTCGCGCAGGATCTTCCGGCTGCGGCGAAGGGCAAGGCGAAGCCGGGGTTCCGGGCAACTGTGCCGGTCTACTTCCACGTGGTCACGGACGGTTCGATCGGATCGCTCACGACGGCCCAGATCCGGGCCCAGATCGGCGTACTGAACAACACCTATGCGGGCGGTGAGGGTGGGGCCAGGACCGGGTTCAGCTTCGCGCTGGCGGGGGTGACCCGGACCGACAACGCCACCTGGTTCTATGCCGGCGCGGGTGGCGAGCCCGAGCACAGCATGAAGCGGGCGCTGCACACCGGTGGACCCGGCGACCTGAACCTGTACTCGACGACGGCGGGCGAGGGTCTGCTCGGCTGGGCGTACCTGCCGGACATCGTGACCAAGCCCGGGCAGGCCTATCTCGACGGTGTGGTGATCGACTGGGAGTCGATGCTGGGCACGTCCACCAGGTACGCCGGCGCGTTCGACCAGGGCGAGACGGCGACGCACGAGGTCGGCCACTGGCTGAACCTCGAGCACACCTTCTTCGGCGGGTGCAGCGCGAAGGGCGACTTCGTTTCCGACACCCCCGCGGAGAAGACGCCGACCAGCGGCTGTCCGGCCGGCAAGGACACCTGCACGGCGCCGGGTCTCGACCCGATCCACAACTACATGGATTACTCCTTCGACTCCTGCTACACGCAGTTCACCCCTGGCCAGGCCCAGCGAATGGGCGATGCCTGGCTGTTCTACCGGGCTGGTTAGCGCCCGAACGTAGTCCAGACCGGACCGTGACCTCCCCGTGGGTCACGGTCCGGTTGCGTGTGGTGGTTGTCCGCGACCCGAGGTTGACCGCGTGGCGGGGACGCCCTAGTCTCTGCTCTGTAAACGATTACAAGAACGATTACAGGAGGCCGGCGTGAGTCGTCCGACGATTGCTGGGGTGGCTCGGGCAGCCGGCGTCTCGGTGGCGTCGGTGTCGCGCGTGCTGAACGGGCTGCCGGCGACCGAGGAGATGGTCGAGCGCGTGCAGCGGGCGGTCCAGGACCTCGGGTACGTGCCGGACGCGCGGGCGCGGTCGCTGAAGGTCGGGCGGACCTTCCAGCTCACCCTCGCGGTCGCCGACGTCGGTAACCCCGTCTACGTGACGATGATGCGAGCGGTCGAGGAGGTCGTGTCCGCGGCCGGTTATCGGCTGGTGGTGACGACGACCGGGCCGGATGTGGTGGACGAGGTCGCGCTGGTCCGGGGGATGGCGCGCGGGTACGCCGACGGCCTGGTGATCAGCCCGCTCCGCGTCGACGAGGACCTGATCAAGTCGATCCGTGAGTGCGAGGTCCCGGTGGTTGTCGCCGGTAACGTCCCCGCCAAAGCCGGCGTCGACACGGTCCGCGCGAACTCCCCGAAGGGCATCCTGCTGGCGGTCGAGCACCTCACCGCCAGGGGACGCGAGCGGATCGCGTTCGTCAACGGACCTGCGGACACCGTGCCCGGTACGGCGCGGGCGAAAGGCTTCGCCGACGCGATGAAGGAGTTCGGGCTCGAGTCGGCGGGGGAGATCGAGGCCGCCGACTTCACCTTCGCCGCCGGACGTAACGCGGGCAAGACGCTGTTCAAGAAGAACCGTCCCACCGCGGTCATCTGCGCCAACGACCTGCTCGCCGTCGGAGTCATGCACGAGCTCGCCGCCTACGGACTCGAGGTCCCCAAGGACGTTGCGGTGATCGGAATGGACGACAGTGAGCTCGCCGAGCAGAGCTTCCCGCCGCTCACGAGTGTGAACCTCGGGTCGGCTGAGCGGGGGAGGCGGGCGGCTGAGTTGCTCCTGGCAAGGATCGAGGACAACACCAGGACACCGCGGCGGATCGTCGTACAGCCGAGGCTGAGTGTCCGGAGGTCCACTCCATGACTGTGCTTTTGGCCGGGCCTTCGGCGCCGGCATGGTCATGGGGCTTGGTCTCCCGGCCTTCCCTCGTCGCTCCAGTCGCTGCGCTCCCTACGCTCCTCAGTCCAGGCCGGGAGGCCCCATGACCGCGACGATGACGGCGCCGGCGCCGACTCCGGTCCGCAAGGCCGGGAAGCCGAAGCAGAATCGGGAAGCGATCTTTCTGTTCCTGCCCGCGCTGCTGCCGGTCCTGCTGCTCAGCGTCTACCCGCTGATCCGCGGGATCGCGCTCGGCTTCACCGACGCGCGTGCCGGGCTCAACGTCGAGACCAACTTCATCGGCTTCGGCAACTTCTCCAAGCTGCTGCACAACGGCCTGTTCTGGGACTCGTTCCGGATCGGCGTGATCTGGACCCTGTCGGTCACGATCCTGCAGTTCGTCGCGGCGCTCGGACTCGCCCTGCTGCTCAACACGAACATCCGCTTCCGCGGCGTCGCCCGTACGCTCGCACTGATCCCGTGGGCGATGCCCCCGGTGGTCGTCGCGATCATGTGGCGCCTGCTGCTGCACCCGACCAACGGCCCGGTCAACGAGATCCTGCAGAAGCTGCACCTCACCGACCACCCGATCAACTTCCTCGGCGACTTCAGTACGGCGCTGCCGGCCGTGATCGTGGTCGGGATCTGGGTCGGCATGCCGATGACCACGGTGACCCTGCTGGCTGGCCTGCAAGGCATCGATCGCTCGCTGTACGAGGCGGCGGCGGTGGACGGCGCGAGTGCGTGGAGCCAGTTCTGGAACATCACGCTGCCGCAGCTGAAGACCGTGATCGTCGCGATCACCAGCCTGGACATGATCTGGAACTTCAACTCGTTCGGCCTGGTCTACGTGCTGACCGCGGGTGGCCCGGGCGGCAAGACGATGCTGCCGATGCTGTTCGCCTACAACGAGGCGTTCCGGTACGGGAACTTCGGCATGGCCGCCGCGATGGGTGACGTGATGGTCGTGATCATCATCCTGTTCCTGTTCTTCTACCTGCGGAACCGGCTGAGGAGCGAAGCATGAGAACGCGACCGGCCGCCCGCTTCCTGCAGTACGTCGCCGTCGTCTGCTACCTGGTCTTCCTCGGCTTCCCGCTGCTCTGGCTGATCTCCAGCTCGCTGAAGTCGCCGCAGGAGTTCGCCAGCATCACGCCGTCGATCCTGCCCAAGAACGTCGACTTCTCGAATTACAGCGACGCTCTGAACGAGCAGGGCCTGGTCCGCGGGCTGATGAACAGCCTGCAGATCTCGATCGCCAGCACGATCCTGGTGCTGATCGTGGCGCTGCCGGTGTCGTACGCGTTGGCCCGGTTCCGCAGCCGGCTGCGGCCGGTCACGAACGGCTGGATCCTGGTCAGCCAGGTGTTCCCGGTGATCCTGATCGTGATCCCGCTGTTCATGATCCTGCGGCCGCTGCACCTGACCAACACGATCCCCGGCGTGGTGATCGTGTACATGGTCTGGTCGCTGCCGTTCGCGCTGTGGATGCTGCAGGGGTACGTCGCTGCCGTGCCGCGCGAACTGGAGGAGGCCGCGTCGGTGGACGGCGCGAGCCGGGTCCGCACGATCGTGTCGATCGTGATGCCGTTGCTGCGGCCCGGGCTGATCGCGACCGCGATGTTCACCTTCATCTCGGCGTGGAACGAGTTCTTCTTCGCTCTGGTCCTGCTCCAGGACCCCCAACTCAAGACGCTGCCGCTGGTCCTCGCCCGCTTCGTCGGGGCCGAGGGGCAGGTGCAGTTCGGTCCCCTGGCAGCGGCGTCGGTCCTCGCGACCGTCCCGAGCCTGATCTTCTTCGCCTTCCTCCAACGCCGGTTGACGTCCGGTCTGTTGAGCGGCGCAGTCAAGGGCTAGCCCCATCCCCTGAGGAGAGACACATGAAGAAAGCAGTAACCGCCCTGATGGCGGCGGGTGCACTGGTGGCACTCGCGGCCTGTGGGAGCAACAGTGACGACAGCTCTGGTGACTCGGGGTCGTCGAACGAGAAGGTGACGCTGAAGTTCCAGAGCCTCGCCTTCCAGAAGACCACCGTCGACGCGACCAAGAAGATCGTCGCGGACTGGAACGCCGCCAACCCGAACATCCAGGTCGAGTACGTCCAGGGCAGCTGGGATTCGGTCCACGACCAGCTGGTCACCCAGTTCCAGGGCGGGACCGCGCCGGACATCATCCACGACGAGTCCGCCGACATCACCGGCTTCATCAACCAGGGCTACCTCGCCGACCTCTCGCCGTACCTGAGCCAGGAGACCAAGGACGCCGTCTCGCAGGGCGTCTGGGACAGCGTGTCGAACGACGGCAAGGTGTACGCCGCTCCGACGCTGCTGCAGTCGTACGTCGTGTTCGCGAACTCGGCGCTGCTCAAGCAGGCCGGGATCACGGCGACCGGTGACTCGCTCAGCTGGGACGACCTGGCCGCGGACGCGAAGAAACTGACCGCGAGTGGCAAGTACGGCCTCGGCTGGGGTCTGAAGAGCCCGACCGCGACCGTGCTCAACCTGGGCATGAACTTCGACGCGCAGTTCTTCGAGGGCTCCGGCAAGGACGCGACGGCGAAGATCGGCGATCCCGAGCTCGAGGTGCCGAAGCGGATCCACGACATGGCTTACACCGACAAGTCGATCGACCCGACGTCGCTGACCCAGAGCAGTTCCGACGTACTGCCCGGGTTCTACGCCGGCAAGTACGCGATGGTTGTCGGTGGCAACTTCGCCGCCCAGCAGATCCTCGAGGAGGCGCCGAAGGGCTTCCAGTGGGAGGTGCTGCCGCCGCTGAAGGGCATCGGCACCAAGCAGGCGGCGAACCCGCAGACCCTGTCGGTGCCGGCCGAGGGCAAGCACATCAAGCAGTCCGCGCAGTTCATCGACTACTACATGAAGGCCGAGAACCTGGCCGCGGTCGGTCAGGGCGACTGGCTGATCCCGACCACCCAGGCCGCCCGGGACGCGATCCTGAAGGCGACCGGTGGCAAGAACGGCTGGGAGCAGACATTGGCCAGTGGCAACGACCTGACCAAGGCGCCGTTCCAGAGCGTGGAGAACTACCCGAAGTGGAAGGACCAGATCGCGACGCCGGCGCTGCAGGAGTACCTGGCGAACAAGACCGATCTGGCCGCGCTGGGCAAGAAACTGAGTGACGGATGGGGTCAGGTCAACCAGTGACGTCCTTGCTGGAACAGAAAGCAACGGGTGCCCTCGTCGGCTCCGCGGTCGGTGACGCGATCGGTGGGGCCGTCGAGGGCTGGACGCCGGAGGCGATCCGGGAGCGGCACGGCGGCTGGGTGACCGGCATCGTCGGTCCGTGGTACGACGACTGGCGCACGGCCCGGCCGATCGCGCCGTACCACAAGGGCGACGGGCACATCACCGACGACACCTTGATGACGCACGCGCTGGTCGAGGTGTACGACGAATGCCGGACGCACCTGGATGCCTACGCGATCGCCGACGTCCTGGTGCCGAAGATGGTGAACGGGCGCCGGTGGGTGCCCGAGTTGGAGACCGACGCGCTGTTGCTACAGCGGGTGTTCCTGGCCGAGAAGTGGCTGGTCGCCCGCTTGCACTACGGGCACGTCGATCCGCGCGAGGCCGGCGTCGGCAACATCGTCAACTGCGGTGCGGCGATGTACGTGGCGCCGGTCGGCGTCGCCAACGCGGGCGACCCGGAAGGGGCGTACGCCGAGGCGATCGACCTGGCCGGTGCGCATCAGTCGAGTTACGGACGGGAGGCGGCCGGCGTGTTCGCGGCCGCCGTCGCCGCCGCGATGGCGCCGGGCGCAACGGCCGCCTCGGCGGTCGGCGCGGCGCTGGCCCTGGCCAAGGACGGCACTCGGAGGGCCGTCGAGGCGGTCGTTGCGGCGGCGGACGGTGTGACGGAGTGGGAGCAGGCGATTCCCCTGCTACGCAAGGCGATCGGGCCCTACGACACGGTCGGGCCGGACTACCGCGACCAGTCCCTGGACGCCCGGCGGCCGAGCCGGACCAAGGCGATCGAGGAGCTGCCGGTCGCGCTCGGGTTCGTCCTGGTGTCGGAGGGCGACGTACGCCGGGCGGTCCTCGGCGGCACGAACTACGGCCGGGACGCGGACTCGATCGCGTCGATGGCCGGCGCGATCACGGGTGCTCTCAACGGACTGAGCGGCGTACCGGCGGACTGGGCGACGGACATCGCCCAGGCGAGCAAGACCGATCTGGAGCGACCGGGCCGGGTGATGGCCTCGGTGGCTCTGGACATCCGAGCGGCCGACGCGAAGCGGTGGGCGACGCGCACGGCCGCGCTGGATGACCTGGTGTGATGTCAATTCCCGAATGCTTGGAGTTCGACGATGCGGGAGTAGCCGTGGTCGTTGGAGTCGCGGATGACGAGCTGGACGGCGTCGGCCGCGCGGGGCTCGAAGCTGACGGTGACCTTGCCGAGGACGTTGCCACGGATCTCGCCGACGGTCGTCCAGGTGCTGCCGACGCGGACCTGCACGTCGAAGTCACGGATCCCCATCACCGCCGCCGGGTAGGTGGTCGAGTCGAGGGTCTGCGGGACGACTCGGCCGACGGTGGTCGGCGTGATGAAGTCGACGCCGTAGGTGTCGGGGAAGACGCCCTTGGTGTTGTCGTGCCAACCGCTGGCACCCCACTGCGCGGAGTCGGCGTTGCCGTCGACCCCGCCACACAGGCGCATGTTGCCGTTCGTGGAGGACGCGACGGCCTGCTCACCGAGCAGCAGGTTGTCGCGCACCGGCACCGGCTGGATCGTGACCGGCACGCTCAAGTGCTCTCGTCCGACGGTCAGATCGACGGTGTGCGTCGCGGGCGCCGTCCCGCGCGGGACGGTGACGTCGAGCGGCGCCTTCACCAACTGATCGACGGGCAGGTAGCTGGAGAACTGATGCCGGGACAGGCTCAGCGAGGAGTCACCGCTGATGCGCAGGTCGGCGATCGTCGGCTCGCGGCCGGTGTTGGTCATGCCGAGCGTGAGCTTGGGGTCGAGGTGGCAGCTGAGGTAGCCGCGCTGGACGTTCTGGTACTTCACGTGCGGGTTCTCGGCGAGCAGCGCGCGACCGGTGGCATCGGCGTCGACGCCGTCCTTGCCGGACGAGATCGACGTGGTGACGAACTCGGTTCCGACGGCCGGGGTCGAGGGATCGGCGAAGTTCACCCGCAGGTCCGACGCGACGCTGCGGTGCAAGTCCCCGGTCAGTACGACGAAGTTCCGCACGTCGCGATCGCGGACGCCGGTGAGGACCCGGTCGCGGGACGCGGTGTAGCCGTTCCACGTGTCCATCGGCAGCTCCAGGTCCGGACCGGTCTTGCGATCGAGTTGAGCCATCGCGACCTGCTGGGCGACGACGCTCCACCGGCTACTGGACCGGCCGACCGTGTCGAGCAGCCAGCGTTCCTGCTCGGCGCCGGTGATGGTCCGGGCCGGATCCGTCGACACGGCGTCCGGCGGCAGCCAGCCACCCGTGCTGGTCTGGTCGTCGCGGAAGTGCCGGGTGTCCAGAACGCTCAGATCGGCAGTCCGCCCGTACCGCAGGTGACGATGCAGCCGGATCGACGGTCCGTCGGCGGACTGGTCGAGTCGCAGCGGCATGTGCTCCCAGTACGCGCGGAAGCCGTTGGCCCGGCGTACCAGGAACTCGTCGTGCGGGAGCCCGTCCTCGGAGATGTACCCGGCCCAGTTGCGCTCGACCTCGTGATCGTCGAGCGTGACGATCCATGGCGCGGCGGCGTGCGCGGCCTGCAGGTCGGGGTCGGTCTTGTGCAGCGCGTACCGGGCGCGGTACTCGTCCAGCGTGAAGATCTCGCCGGCGAAGTCGACCGGGACGGCCTGGTTGCGGACGCCGGCTGTCGGACCGACGCCGACCTCGTAGATGTAGTCGCCGAGGAACAGTACGACGTCGTGGTCCCGGCGTACGACGTCCTGGTACGCGGTGTAGAAGCCGTCGTAGAAGGCCTGGCAGGACGCGACCGCCATCGTCACCGCGGGCTCGTCGGTCGGGGCCGGCGCGGTCCGCGTGCGGCCGATCGGACTGATCTGGCCGGCCGCGCAGAAGCGGTAGAAGTAGTGCCGCCACGGACGCAGCCCGCGGACGTCGACATGCACGGTGTGGGCGTAGCGCTTGTCGGTGCGGTGCGGTATTCCTATCGCATCGGCGAGGTCGGGGAGGTTGCCCGTGAGAGCGAGCGCGGCGGCGGCGCCCGTGGCGGTCAGGAAGCTGCGGCGAGTAACTGCTGCCGGAATCATGCGCTGGAGTATCGGACTGCAATGAGACAACGAACCAGATGTGCGTTTCGCCTGGCGCAACAAGGGAAGGAACAAGCCCGATGAGAATGACCTGGGTGCAGCCGGAGGACCTGCTGCCGCACCAACTGGTCCAATCACGGTCCGAAGGAGTCGACGTCACCGACGTCCAGGCGCGCTGGCTCACGGCCGGCGGTACGACGGACGCCCCGGCGTCGGGCGCCTCCGACCAGCCGGCGTCACCCAAGCTGCGAGCGCTGGCCCGCGAGTTGCTCGACGTACTGGATGCGCGGACGACGCCCTGGCAGGAGCCGGAGATCCCCGATCTGCCGCTGCTGGGTCAGCCGGCGGATCTCGAGCGGCGGACGCTGAACGCCTGGCTCGGGCGGGCGGCCGGGAATCTGCTCGGCAAGCCGGTGGAGAAGATCCCGCGCGAGGGCATCCGGGAGATCCTGGACACGTCCGGACAGTGGCCGCTGCGGCAGTACGTCACCGCGATCGGCGTACCGGACGAGGTGCAGCAGCGGTGGCCGTGGAACAAGCGGTCGAAGCCGACCAGCCTGCGCGAGGTCATCGACGGGATGCCCGAGGACGACGACCTGAACTTCGCCATCCTCGCCCTGCAACTGCTGGAACGGCACGGGTCGGAGCTGACCACCGACGACGTCGCGCAGGCCTGGCTCAACGACCTGCCGGTCGGCCGCGTGTTCACCGCCGAACGCGTTGCCTACCGCAATCTTCTGAACGGCGTCGAGCCCGCCCGGGCCGCCGTGGTCGGCAACCCGTTCCGGGAGTGGATCGGCGCGCAGATCCGCACCGACGCGTACGGCTGGGCGCATCCGGGTGACCGCACCGCGGCCGCACAACTCGCCCTGGTCGACGCCCGGCTGAGCCACACCGGCGCCGGCGTCGACGGCGCACTCTGGGTTGCCGCGATGTCGGCCGCTGCGATGGTGCTGGACTCGCCGACCGAGGTCGCCCTCGCCGGACTTGACGTGATCGCGGCCGACGGTGCGATCGGGCGCGCGGTCAGATTCGGGCTGGCGCTGTCAGACCTCGACCTGGACGACGCGCTCGACGCTCTGCACGGGGAGTACGGCGACCTGCACTGGGTGCACGCGGTGAACAACACCGCGCTCACGGCGTACGCGCTGACCGCTCCGGATTTCGGCACCGCGGTCGGCCGTGCGGTGATGGGAGGGTGGGACACGGACTCCGTCGGCGCCACCGTCGGTGCGGTGTTTGGCGCAGTGCGCGGAGTTCCGGCAGAGTGGTCTACACCACTAGACAACCGGATGGCCACGAGCCTCCCGGGGATGGACCAGATCGCGATCACCGAGCTGGCGCGGAGGACTGTGGAGGTGGCCCGGCGTGAAGCCTGAAGTAGTCGTCGTGGGTAGCGCGAACGTGGACCTGGTCCTCCCGGTCCAGCGGATCCCGCGCCCCGGCGAAACCGTGCTCGCGGGAGTCATGACGCGCGGACCGGGCGGCAAGGGCGCCAACCAGGCGGTCGCCTCCGCGCGGGCCGGTGCACGCACCGCGATGGTTGCCGCACTCGGTGCCGACGACGGTGGTGCCCTGCTCCGTGACGCCCTCGGCAGCTCCGGTGTCGACCTCGCGCTGGTGTCATCGAGCGACGCCCCGACCGGTACGGCGATCATCACGGTCGAGGAGAGTGGCGAGAACTCGATCGTCGTCGCTCCCGGTGCGAACGGTGAGCTCTCCCTGTCCGACGCGGCGGCCGCGGTCGTCGGGGCAGCGAAAATCGTTCTTTCCCAATTGGAGATCCCGTTCGCGACCGTCCGGCGGGCGGCCGCGGCGAGCTCGTACTTCATCCTCAACGCGGCCCCGGCCGCCGAGTTGCCGGACGACCTGCTGGCCGAGGTCGACCTGCTCGTGGTGAACGAGTCCGAGGCCGAGACGATCGCGGGCGCGGACCGGTCGGCGCTGCTGAAGAAGGTGCCGGCCGCGGTCGTCACCCTGGGTGCAGCCGGCGCCGTGATCCTGACCCGCGGTGACGACGAGATCGCGGTGCCCGGCGTACCGGTCGAGGTGGTCGACACAACCGCCGCCGGGGACACGTTCTGCGGCGTTCTCGCGGCGACACTGGCTGCCGCGTCAGCGATTACGGTAAGCGACCTGACGAATGCGGTCCGACGCGCTAACGTTGCTGCTTCATTGAGTGTTCAGGCCGCGGGAGCCATTTCCTCCGTGCCTCACGGGGATGCGATCGACGCGCGTTACGCGGAGGTGTACCTGTGAATCCGCTCGAACCGCGGCCCATCGACCTACCCGCCCGGGTGGATCTGGGGCTCCGGGCCGACCTCTCCTTTCTCGACGACGCCAAGATCCTCGGCGCCCCGGAGGATCCGGCCGACCTGCCGCGCTGGCGCGCCAAGGTCGCCGAGTGGCGGTTCGGAGCCTTCGAGCGGACGCCGTACGACGGGTCCCACTACGAGGTCCCCGGTCGGGAGTGGACCCAGACGGCGTACTCGGTGGCGCTCGTCTGGCTCTGGGACGACCAGCTGTACGACGTGGAGACCGGGAAGTTCACGCCGGAGAAGTTCGTCGAGCACGGGGTCGACGACTTCGGCGGGTACGACGCGATCGTGCTCTGGCACGCCTACCCGGTGATCGGGATCGACTCGCGGAACCAGTTCGACTTCTACCGCGACGTCCCGGGCCTGCGTCCGTTGATCGACGATCTGCACCGGCTCGGCCTGAAGGTCTTCTTCGACTACAACCCGTGGGACGTCGGCACCCGCCGGTCCGCGCGTTCCGACGCCCATGAGTTCTCCGACCTGGTGACGGAGTACGACGTGGACGGCGTCTTCCTGGACACGTTGAAGGAAGGCGACCCGGCGTTCACCCGCGCGCTGCGCACGGCGAATCCGGCGATCGCCTTCGAGGGTGAGTCACGGTTGCCGATGGCAAGGATCGGCGACCACGCGCTGTCCTGGGCGCAGTGGTTCGCCGACACCCACGCGCCGGGTGTGCTGCGCGCGCACCTGTTCGAGCGCCGGCACATGATGCACCACACCCGCCGGTGGAACCGTGACCACAGCGACGAGTTGCAGTCGGCCTGGGTGAACGGCGTCGGCATGCTGGTCTGGGAGTCGGTGTTCTCAGCCTGGGTCGGCTGGAACGCGCGTGACCGCGCCACGTTGCGGCGGATGGTCGCCGCGCAGCGCGCGTTCGCGCCGGTGCTGATCAACGGCGACTGGATCCAGCTCACCCCGGAGATTCCCGACAAGGCGCGCGACCATGGCGTCTACGCTTCGCGGTTCGACCTGGCCGACATCACCTTCTGGACGCTGATCAACCGCGGCGAGGAGGACTTCGACGGCATCGTGCTGCGCTCGGAGGATCAGGTCGGCGACTGGTACGACGTGACGTCCGGGGTGCCGATCACCGCCGACGACGACGGCGTTCACCTGGTCGTGCCGGGACGTGGTGTCGCCGGCATCATCCGGGTCGGCGCGACCGCCGGCTCGTCCTGCCGGGCGACCGCGCGCCGGCTCGGCACGATGCCACGACCGCACGTCAAGGACTCCGCGTTCCCGATGGCACCGGCCGAGCTGGTCCCGGTCCCCGCCGTCTCGGGTGATGCGTCGATCGGCCCGGTGGTCGCCGTACCGGCGGGGGAGCGGACGCTGACCGTTCGGCACCGGCGGCGCGAGACGGGGTTGTACGACCAGGCGCCGTACGTGGAGGAGTGGAAGCCGCTGCCGCCACGCCTGCACGACATCCAGACGGTCAAGCGTGAGGTGTCGCTGCCGGGGATCTCGGTCGCGATCACCGAGGTGACCAACGCGCAGTACGCCGAGTTCCTGGCCGCGACCGGGTATCGACCTGTGGTGGCCAACCGGTTCCTCGCGCACTGGGTCGAGGGCGCACCGGTCGCCGGGGCCGAGGACCACCCGGTGACGTACGTCGACCTCCCGGACGCGCGCGCGTACGCGGCCTGGCGGGGTGGGCGGTTGCCGACCGAGGACGAATGGCAGGTGGCCGCCGGGCTGGATGAGTTCGCCCGCTCGGAACCGCTGGTGTGGAACCTGACCGAGAGCGAGCATCGGGACGGACGCAGCCGGTTCTGCATTCTCAAGGGCGGTTCGCACTATGTTGCCGAGGGCTCCGACTGGTACGCCGACGGCGGACCGCAGGAGCCGGACGTGAGCTTCAAACTGGTGCTGACCGGCGGTGGTCTCGATCGCTCCGAGACCATCGGCTTCAGGTGCGCGGGATGAGATCCGCTCCGCTTGAGGGCGTGAAGGTGCTCGAGGCAGCGACGCTGTTCGCGGGGCCGCTGGCGGCGACGTTCCTGGGTGACTTCGGGGCCGATGTCACGAAGATCGAGCATCCTGCCCGGCCGGATGCCGCGCGGACGCATGGTGCTTCCAAGGACGGCGTCGGGCTGTGGTTCAAGACGCTCGGTCGGAACAAGCGGCTGGCGACGCTCGACCTGTCCCGCGGGCGTGAGGTGTTCCTCGAGTTGGTTCGCTCTCATGATGTGCTCGTCGAGAACTTCAGGCCAGGGACGTTGGAGCGCTGGGGTCTCGGGCCTGACGTGTTGCTGGAGGCGAACCCGCGCTTGGTGATCGCCCGGGTGACCGCGTTCGGTCAGGTCGGGCCGTGGTCCGGCCGGCCCGGGTTCGGGTCACTGGCGGAGGCGATGAGCGGGTTCGCGGCGGTGACCGGCGAGCCGGACGGGCCGCCGACGCTGCCGCCGTTCGGGCTCGCGGACGGGATCACCGCGCTCGCGACGGCGTACGCGGTGCTGGTCGCGCTGCGCGAACGCGATCGGTCCGGGGCCGGTCAGGTGATCGACCTGGCGATCATCGAGCCGATCCTGATGATGCTCGGCGGCGGGATCACGGCGTACCAGCAGACCGGGTACGTCCAGCCGCGACTGGGGAACCGCTCGTCGAACAACGCTCCGCGCAACGTGTACAAGACCGCCGACGGCCGGTGGGTCGCGGTGTCGACCAGCTCGCAGAGCATCGCCGAGCGAGTGGTGACGCTGGTCGGCCGGGCGGATCTGGTCGCGCAGCCGTGGTTCGCGACCGGGCGGGAGCGTGCCCAGCACGCCGACGAGCTGGACGAGGCGGTCGGGTCCTGGATCGCGGAGCGCTCCCTGGACGAGGTGATGGCCGAGTTCGAGAAGGCCGAGGCCGCGGTCGGCCCGGTCCACGACATCCGGGGCATCATGACCGATCCGCAGTACGCCGCCCTCGGCACGATCGTGGCCGTGGACGACGAGGAGCTGGGTGGACCGGTGCAGATGCAGAATGTGCTGTTCCGGCTGTCCGAGTCGCCTGGGTCGATTCGGTGGGCCGGCCGGCCGCACGGTGCGAACACCGACGAGGTGCTCGCGGAGATCGGTGTCACGCCGGAGCAGCTCGCAGCGTTGCGGGCCGCCGGAGTGGTCTGACACTTTCGTTCGAGGGGGCGTTGGTTGCTGACGGCACTGTATGTTCCGGCCAACCGGCCGGATCGGTTCGCGAAGGCGGTTGCCGCGGGCCCCGATGTGGTCGTGTTCGACCTGGAGGACGCGGTCGGCGTCGACGACAAGGCGGACGCGCGGGGCTGGGCGGTCGCGTGGATCGCGGCGAACGCGCACGGGCCGGTGGAGGTCCGGGTGAACGGGCTCGGAACGCCGTGGATCGAGGACGATCTGGCCGCGGTGTCCGTCGTGCCGTCGGTGCGGATCTGGATGCCGAAGGTGGAGAGCGCGGCCGATGTGCACACCGTTCTCGAACAGGTGCCGTCGGCAAGGATCACAGCGCTGATCGAGTCGCCGCTCGGGCTGGAGCGAGCGTTCGAGATCGCCACGGCGGATCCGCGCGTGGTCGCGATCGGGCTGGGTGAGGCGGATCTGTCCAGTGCCTTGGGCGTGGACGGGTCCGTGGGGTTGGCCTGGGCTCGCGGACGGTTGGTGTCGGCGTCGCGGGCTGCCGGCCTGGGTGCTCCGATGATGTCGGTGTTCCCGCACGTGAACGATGTCGAAGGGTTGCGACGGACGTCGCTGGAAGGACGCGAGCTCGGGTTCGTCGGCCGTACGGCGATCCATCCGCGACAGCTGGCCACGATCGTCGAGTGCTTCACGCCGAGCGCCGTACAGGTGGCCGAAGCCGAAGCGCTACTCGCCGCGGTCGAGCAGACCGGAGTCTCGACCGGCGGTGTGATCGTCCTCCCGGACGGCCGGATGGTCGACCCCGCGATGGTAGGGCGCGCCCGCGAGGTCACAGACCTGATGCGGGAGATCGAGTTAAGGTCGTAGGCATGCTGCCGCGCAGTGTTGATGCCGTGGTGATCGGTTCGGGGCCGAACGGGCTCGTGAGCGCGATCGCCCTCGCCGACGCGGGCTGGGACGTCCTGGTGCTGGAGGCCGCGGAGACCTTCGGAGGGGCAGTCAGGTCGGTCGAGAGCGACGGATGGGTCAGCGATCGTTTCAGTTCGAACTACCCACTCGGCGTGGCGTCCCCGGTACTGCGTGCGCTCGAGCTGGAGAAGTTCGGGCTGAAATGGTCGAACGCGCCGCTGTCGCTCGTGCACCTCCTCGACGCGGAGGACGGTGCGTCGGTCGCCGTCCACCCGGATCCCGAGGACACCGCGAAGTCGATCGGCGTGGACCACCCCGGTGACGGTGAGGCGTGGCTGCGGCTCTACCAGCAGTACGTCGCGATCCGTGAGCCACTGCTGAAGTCGCTGCTCACCGCGTGGCCGCCGGTCGTGCCGGGGATCAAGCTCGCGCGGAAGCTGGGGTCGGCGGGGGAGTTGCTGCGGTTCGCGCGGTTCATGGCGATGCCGATGCACCGGATGGGCCAGGAGTTGTTCACTGGTCCGCGAGGTGCGGCTCTGCTGGCGGGCAACGCGATGCACGCCGACTCGCCGATGTCGGGCAGCGTCAGCGGCACGATGGGCTGGCTGCTCGCGATGCTGGCGCAGGACGTCGGCTTCCCGGTCGCGGCCGGCGGGTCGTCGTCGCTGTCCGGTGCCTTGGTCGGCCGGGCCGAACGCGCCGGCGCCCTGCTCGTCTCCGGTACTCCGGTCGCCGGGATCGACGTGTCATCCGGCCGGGTGACCGGCGTACGCACGGCGTCCGGAGAGACGGTCGCGGTCAGCCGGGCCGTCATCGCGGACACGTCCGCGCCGGCGCTCTACCGTTCGTTGTTGCCAGAAGCAACGATCCCGGCCGGTTTGCGGCGGGATCTGGACGAGCGGTTCGAGTGGGACTACCCGACGGTCAAGCTGAACTTCCGGCTGAGTGGCCCGGTCCCGTGGAGATCGCCCGAGGCACGTTCCGCCGGGGTGGTCCACCTGGGCGGAACGGCCGACGACCTCGTCCACCTGTCCGCCGACCTCGACACCGGCCGGTTGCCGTCCCAGCCGTTCCTGCTCATCGGCCAGACCACCAAGTCGGACCCGACCCGCTCGCCGGCAGGAACCGAGGCGGTCTGGGCTTACTCGCACCTCCCGCGCGGGATCTCCGACGACGAGTCCGCGGAGAAGCTGGCCGGGCGGATGGAACGTGCGATCGAACGCTTCGCGCCCGGCTTCTCGGAGCTCATCCTGGCCCGCGACCTGCAGCGTCCGTCCGCGCTGGAGTCGGGGAACGCCGCGCTCGGTTTCGGTGCGCTCGGCGGCGGCACCATGCAACTTCACCAGCAACTCGTCTTCCGCCCGACGATCGGCCTGGGCAGCCCCCGGACCTTCGTAACCGGCCTCTACCTCGGCAGCTCCGCGATTCATCCCGGCGGTGGAGTCCACGGCGCCTGCGGTCATCTCGCCGCCCGCACTGCCCTGCGCGACGCGTCCGTCATCGGTCCGCTCACTCGCACTCTCCCGGCCGCGGCCCTCCGGCATCTGCAGCGTTGAAACTGGATGAAGCCACCTGCCGAGCCCGAGTCGCGGCGGCGCGAGTCGGACGATTGGCGACGGTGGGTGCTGACCTGCGGCCTCATGTCGTACCGGTGACGTATGCGGTGCACGGGGACGAGTTGTTCATCGGAGTCGATCAGAAGCCGAAGACGACAATGGACTTGAAGCGGTTGCGGAACATCGCGGCGAACCCACGGGTGGCGGTGCTCGTCGACGAGTACGACGAGGACTGGACGCATCTGTGGTGGGTACGAGTCGACGGGGTCGCGCGGGTGCTGACCGAGGCACCGGCGGCCGTGGAGTTGCTGGCGGCGAAGTATCCGCAGTACGAGGCTGATCCGCCGCGGGGGCCGGTGATCGCCATCCGCGTGGACGGTTGGTCAGGCTGGTCCTATGCGTGAGGGGGTTCGCAGATGAGTGACGGAGCCGGTGTGGAGGGTCTGCTGCGGGAGCTCGCGCCGCAGGTGCTGGGCTTCCTGGCTCGGCGGCACGGGCAGTTCGATCTGTGTGAGGACGCCGTACAGGAGGCGTTGCTGGCGGCGGCGACGCAGTGGCCGGCCGACGGCGTACCCGCGAACCCGCGGGGTTGGCTGATCACGGTCGCGACCCGGCGGCTGACCGATCAGTTCCGCAGCGAGAGCGCGCGGCGGCGGCGCGAGGACTCGGTCGCCGCGATGGCCGGACCGGAGGAGTTGGTTGCCCCAGGCGCCGATGTCGACGGTCCGCCGGAGGCCGACGACACGTTGACCCTGCTCTTCCTGTGCTGTCATCCGGCCGTCACGCCGGCGTCGCAGGTCGCGCTCACGTTGCGCGCGGTCGGCGGTCTGACCACGGCCGAGATCGCCCGCGCGTTCATGGTGCCGGAGGCAACGATGGCGCCGCGGATCAGCCGGGCGAAGAAGAGCATCAAGGCGGCCGGCAGCCGGTTCGTGATGCCGCCCGAGGACGAGCGGGCCGACCGGCTGCGCGTCGTACTCCAGGTGCTGTATCTGATCTTCAACGAGGGTTACACCGCGAGTTCGGGCGAGGAACTGCAGCGGGTCGAGCTGACCGCCGAGGCGATCCGGCTGACCCGGATGCTGCGATCGGCCCTGCCCGACGACGGTGAGGTGGCGGGTCTGCTGGCGTTGATGCTGCTGACGGACTCCCGGCGTACGGCGCGCAGCACCGCGGACGGCGGCCTGGTCCCGATCGACGAGCAGGACCGCACGCTGTGGGACCGCGCGCAGATCTCCGAGGGCGCCGAGCTGATCCTGAGCACGCTCGCCCGGGGAGCCGTCGGGCCGTATCAGATCCAGGCGGCGATCGCGGCGATCCATGCCGAGGCGCTGAGTGCCGAGGCGACCGACTGGCCGCAGATCCTGTCGTTGTACCTGCTGCTGGAGAAGCTCGCCCCGAACCCGATGGTGACGCTCAACCGCGCGATCGCGCTCGCCCAGGTGGAGGGTCCGGCCGCGGGACTCGAGCTGCTCGCCACGCTGGACGACGACAAGAACATCACCGAGACACACCGGCTGGACGCCGTACGGGCGCATTTGTACGAGCGTTCCGGAGACTTGTCTCGAGCGCACGAGCTCTACCTCGCGGCGGCTCGCCGTACGACGAGCTTGCCCGAGCAGCGCTACCTGACCGCCAAGGCCGATGCGATCTCCGGTCAGGGGACCAGTCGGTAGAAACGCCAGAACTCGGTGTGGAACGGGAGAACCTGTAGTTCCTGGAAGCCCGCGGCGGTGGCGTAGCCGCGCAGCGTTGACGGACGCATCAGCGCCCCGGTCGCCGCTGATTCCGGATCGCCCATCGCGTCCGACAGGCAGGACATCAGGCTCCAGCCGTAGTGGTACCGCTCCAGGTCCGACGCGGGTGCCGTGAACTCGTCCTCGACCAGCTCGTCGGCGACCAGGACCATCCCGCCGGGCGCGAGCATGTCCCGCGCGCTGCGCAGCGCCTCGACCGGCCGCGGCAGGTCGTGCAGGGCCTCGAGAATCGTGACCAGGTCGAACCGGCCGGCCTGGGCGGGGTCGGCCGCGTCCGCGACCGAGAAGCTGACGCGATCGGCCAGGCCGGCCTCGTCGGCGTGCTGGCTGGCCGCAATGATCGCGTCCTCGTCGAGGTCGAACCCGTGCACGGTGATCCGCGGGTAGGCCTGGGCCATCGCGATCGACGACCAGCCGGTGCCGCACGCGAAGTCGGCCACGCGGGCCGGTGGATCGTCCCGGAGCCTGCGATCGATCTCCGGGATGGCAGGCAGCCACTCCTTGCCCAAGCGGTTCAGGTAGATCGGCCGGTTGAACTCCGCGCGGCCTTCCGGCTCCCAGGGCTGGTGCGGTGGTGCGCCACCGGTCCGGAAGGCCTCGACGAGGTGCGGAAGTTGCCGGGCCGCGCGGGCGAGCTCCACCCCCTTGGCCGCCTGATAGTCGACGTGGTCCGGATCGGCCAGGACCGGGATGTGCTCGGGCGGAAGGTGGTACCGCCGCTCGGTCGGTGCCGCCTGGACGTCATCGACGTCGATCAGCCCGCTGGCGGCGTGATGCTCGAGCCACTCGCGGATGTAGCGCTCGGCGGTCCCGGTCCGGTCGGCCAGCTCGGCCGACGTGGACGGGCCGTGGTCGGCGAGCGACCGGTACAAGCCCAGGCGTTCGCCGAGGTAGATCGTGTACAGCTCGAGCGCGCCGCCCGCGTCGCGGAAGAGCCGATCGGCCAGTGCGGTGGTCCGGTCGTCCGTCGTACCCATGGAGGGATCGTACGGCGCTCGGCGGTCGCCGACGCGGGTCGTACGGCGCTCACGCGGGTGTTGAGGCGGCGCTCACGACGGCGATCCGGCGGCCCGTCTCGTGGGATTGGATGGCGGCGTGGGCCAGTTGCAGGGCTCGGCGGCCGGCTTCGGCGTGTACGGGTGCCTTGGTTCCGGCGCGGAGGGCGTCGAGGATCGCGTCGACGTGCCGGTCGAAGGTGCCGGAGAAGTAGCGGGCCTCGTCGTCGAAGTAGCCGGAGTGCCAGCGGCGTTCGACATCGTCGCCGACGCGGGAGAAGGTCAGCGCGCGAACGGTGTCGTGGATGACCAGGCGGCCCTCGGTCCCGTTGATCTCCACGCGTTGTGAGTCGGGGTACGCGTACGACGAGTCGTAGCTGCCGAGCATCGTGCCGACCGCCCGGTTCTCGAAGTCGAGTGCCAGCGCGAGGGTGCTGAAGTCGCCGTACGTCTTGTCGGTCATGTGTGCGGAGACGTTGGCGATCCGGCCGACGAGGTGCTCGAGCATGTCGAAGCCGTGGCACTGGGTTTCGATCAGATTCGCGTGCGGCGAGTTGCCGTGGTTGGCTTCGCCGCCGAAGCGCCAGGTGGCGAACACCGGCTCACCGATCTCGCCGGCATCGATCAGGGCTTTGGCGCGCTGGACGGGTTCGGCGTACCGGTGGTTGAAGTTGATCGCGAAGAACTGGTCGCCGGCTTCGGCGAGGAGGGTGTCGGCCTCGGTGAGGTCGAAGACGAGTGGCTTCTCGACCAGCAGCGGTACGCCGGTCCGCACCAGTTGCAGGGTGACGTCGAAGTGGTCTTCGTTCGGGAGACAGACGGTGATCAGGTCGGGGTGCTCGCGCTGCAGCATGAGGGCGAGGTCTGTGTACGGGGTGGCGCCGTACCGCTCGGCTCTCTTCTGCGTCCTGTCCGGTGTGCGGCCGACGACTGCGCAGAGTTCGGTGTCTTCGCGGCGGGAGAAGATGCGGGCGTGCTGTTCGCCCCAGCCGCCGGCGCCGACCACAGCAACGCGAAGGCGTTCGCTCACGAGGCGATCTCCTGGGTGACGACGACCTTGCCGGTCTCGCCGGCCAGGAACAGCGCGAACGCCTCGCGGATGTCGGCGACCGGGCGGCGGTGGCTGATCACGCGGCCGATCAGCTCCTGGTTGGCCTGGAGGAGTTCGAGGTTGGCGGTCATTTCGTCGTACCGGAAGTACTCGCTGCCGAGGATCGCGTGCTCGGGCGCGATCAGGTCACTCGAGACGTCGATCGTGACGGTCTCCCCGTGGCCGACACAGATCAGCGCACCGCGCTTGCCGAGGATGTCCAGTGCCGCGCGCCGGGCGACCTCCTTGCCGGACGAATCGAACGCGATGTCCGGGTCCCCGACGGCTTTCAGATCGTCTGCGAGCACCGGGATCGCACCGAAGCTCTCGGCGAAGTCGAGGCGCCACTGAGAGATGTCGGAGATGTAGACCGGTACGTCGGCGCCGTGCAGGAACTTGCTCATCACCGCCAAGCCGAGGCCGATCGGCCCGGCGCCGGCGATGTAGACACTCTCGACGTCCTGCCGAACCAGCGCGGCCCGGCCGAGTGCGTGGCGGCTGGTACCCATCACGTCGAGCAACATGGTCGCGTTGCCGATCTCGATGTCATCGGTGACCGGGAAGAAGTTCGTCTCGTGGACCAACTCGTAAGGTCCGTACCCGCCGTCGTGGGTGAACCCCATGTCCGCCCGCTTGGCCAGACACTGATTGGTCGCCCCGAGCCGACAGCTCCTGCACTCGCCGCAGAAGTCCATCAGGAACACGGCCCCGCGACTCCCCACCGGAACGCCGGTGCCTTCTCCCGCGGCGATCACGGTGCCGGCGGCCTCATGACCGGGCACAACGCTGGACCCGCCGAAGTACTGGTCGCGGTCCGTGCCGCAGAGAGCGTTCGCTTGGACCCCGAGCAGAAGCTGCCCGGGACCGGGATCGGCGTAGGAGCGGTCCGCAAACTCGATCCGGCCATCTCCACTGAACACGGGGGCGAGAGCTGTGCGCGTCATGGTCGCGAAATTTACTACGTAGCAAACTCGGAAAACAAGAGGTTGTGGCGCGTCGTCCGGCTTGTCAGAGGGTGGTGCTCTCGCGGAGGCGGAGCTCGTAGCCGGCCATCCGGTGCTGGGGGACGCGGGGCTCCTCCGCGCCGAACTGCTCCTCGAGCAGGTCGAGCGCCATGCTCGCGATGTCGTCGAGCAGCGGGGCCACCGTGCTGAGCGTCGGCGTCGACAGGCTCGACTCGACGATGTCGTCGAATCCGATCACCGAGACCTGCCCCGGCACGTCGATCCCGGCGCGAACCAGCGCCCGGATCGCCCCGAGCGCGGCCGAGTCATTCATCGCGAAGATCCCATCAGGCAGATCCCTCTGACTGATGATTCGGGCGATCGCATCGGCGGCTTCGGCGGTCGTCCAGCCGCAGTCGATCAGGAGGTTCGGGTCGACCTCGAACCCGTGCTTGTTCAGCGCGGCCTGGTAGCCCTGCCGGCGGAGTTGGTAGGAGCGCTTGGGTCCGTTGTTCGCTCCGAGCAGCAGGATGCGGCGCCGTCCGGTGTCGAGTAGGTGAGTGACCGCCGCCTGCGCCGCTTCCCGGTTCTTGATGCCGACGTGGTCGATCTCGCTGCCGGGCTCACGGTCGCCGACGAGCACCACCGGATGCTTCCGGTCCTCCGCCTGCCCCTCGTCCACGCGACTCAGCGCGACCGCACTCATGATGAGCCCGTCGGTGAGGATCTCGCCGCCGCCGTGCAGGAGTTCCAGTTCGGCCTCGTGGCGTCCGCCGGTCGTCTCGACCAGGACCGTCGTACCGCGCCGCTGGGCTGCCGCGATGACGGCCTCGGCGAGATCGGCGAAATAGCGCTCTCTGAAGGTCGGGACAGCCAGCGTCACCGTGCCGGTGCGGCCCGTCCGGAGCCGCCGCGCGGCCGTGTTCGGCCGGTATCCGAGCGCGTCGAGGCTTGCCTGCACCCGCGCGCGAGTTGCGGGGGAGACGTGGACGTAGTTGTTGACCACGTTGGAGACCGTCCGCTGCGAGACCCCGGCGTGGCGGGCCACATCCGACATGCTCACGGCCACTACGTGTCCACCCTTCGAACGGGTCGTCAGGCTATCACCGCCGCCCTGCAGCGCCGGGACGTGACCTGGGTTGTAACTTCGGTTTACAGTAGCGCCATGAGCCTTCAGGAGCGAACGCGAGGCAGGCGGGACGCGATCGGAGTCGGCGTCGCACTGCTGAACCGGCTGGCCAAGTCGCGCGCGATCGACCGGTTCGGGCTGCGGAAGCAGACCGAGCGGGTGGTGTTCGAGGCGACGAAGACCGGTTTCCGCACGGCGGGAGCGCTCTCTCGGAGTTTCTCGGCGGCGTCGAAGCGCAGCAAGCCGTCGCGGTTGCCGGCGGCCCGGGGGACCGGCCGCTTCGACCTGACCCCGACCGAGGATCAGCAGCTGGTCGTCGAGGTCGTGCGCGAGTTCGCCGCCGAGGTGCTCCGCCCAGCTGCCGCCACTTCGGACACCGCGTGCGCGACCGAAGAGAAGGTTCTCTCATCGTCCGCCGACCTCGGGCTGAGTCTGATCGAGGTTCCCGAGGAACTCGGCGGCATCGTGACCGAACGATCCGCGATGACCGGCGTCCTGGTGGCCGAGGCGATGGCGCACGGCGACATGGGACAGGCGGTCGCGTGCCTGGCGCCGGCAGCCGTGAGTACGGCGATCTCGCTGTGGGGCGATGAGACCCAGCAGGCGACGTACCTGCCGGCTTTCACGGGGTCGTCCGTACCCCCGGCAGCGCTGGCGATCCTCGAACCGCGACCGCTGTTCGATCCGTTCACGCTGAAAACCAGGGCGACGCGGCAACGAACCGGTCACCTCCTGAACGGCGTGAAGTCGTTGGTGCCGCGCGGGGCCGAGGCCGAACTGTTTGTGATCGCCGCAGACGTGGAGTCCTCCGGGCCCGCGTTGTTCCTGATCGAGTCCAACCATCCCGGCGTGACGATCGAGGCCGAGCCGTCGATGGGCTTACGGGCGGCCTCCCTCAGCCGGGTGATTCTCACGGAGGTGCCGGCCGTACAACTCGGAACCCCTGAGGACTATGCCGAATGTGTGCGGTTGTCGAGGCTCGGGTGGTGCGCGTTGTCCCTCGGTACGGCACGGGCGGTGCTCGACTACGTCACGCCGTACGTGAACGAGCGGACTGCCTTCGGCGAGCCGATCAGTCACCGGCAGTCGGTGGCGTTCATGGTGGCGAACATCGGGATCGAGCTGGAGGGCATGCGGCTGGTGACGTACCGGGCCGGATCGCGTGCTGAGCAAGGGCTCTCGTTCGCTCGCGAGGTCGCGCTGGCGCGGCGGCTGTGTACCGACAAGGGCATGCAGATCGGGACGGACGGCGTCCAACTGCTCGGCGGGCACGGCTTCGTCAAGGAGCATCCGGTGGAACGGTGGTACCGCGATCTGCGGGCGATCGGCGTGATGGAAGGTGCGGTGCTCGTCTGATGATCAACCTCGAGACGCCTCGGAAGTTCCGTGCCTTCGTCAATCAGGCACACCAGGTCGCCGCGGAGATGCTGCGGCCGAACTCGCGCCGCTACGACCTGGCCGAGCACGAGTACCCGGTCGAGCTCGACATGCTCGCGGCGATGGTCGACGGATTAGGTGCCTCGGGCACCGGTTCGGGTGCGGGTGCCTCCGGCGTACGACGTACTGCCGACGCCGTCGACGGGGTCGTGAACGGGTCGAACCTGTCGTCGGTGCTGTCGATCATGGAGATGTGCTGGGGCGACGTCGGACTCCTGCTGTCGATGCCGCGGCAGGGGCTCGGCAACTCGGCGATCGCGTCCGTCGCCTCCGAGGAGCAGTTGCGTCGCTTCGACGGCGTGTGGGCGGCGATGGCGATCACCGAGCCCGATTGTGGCTCGGACTCGGCGAACATCCAGACGACAGCTCGGCTGGACGACGACGTGTATGTGCTGAACGGTGAGAAGATCTTCGTCACGGCCGGTGGGCGCTGCGACGCCGTCGTGGTGTGGGCGACGCTGGACAAGTCGCTCGGGCGGGCTGCGATCAAGTCGTTCGTCGTACCGAAGGACACGCCTGGCATGAGCGTGGAACGCCTCGAGCACAAGCTCGGGATCCGCGCATCGGACACCGCGACGATCCGCTTCGAGAACTGCCGCGTACCGCGGGAGAACCTGCTCGGCTCACCCGACATCGACGCCGACAAAGGCTTCGCCGGCGTCATGCAGACCTTCGACAACACTCGCCCCTTGGTCGCCGCCATGGCCGTCGGCGTGGCCCGAGCATCCCTTGAACTCACCCGCGACCTGCTGCGCGACGCCGGCGTCGAGGTCGACTACGACCGCCCCGTCCACCTCCAACCGGCCGCGGCAGCGTCGTACCTCACCATGGAAGCCGACTGGGAAGCCGCCTACCTCCTGACCCTCCAGGCAGCCTGGATGGCCGACAACCGCCGGCCGAACTCCCTCCAAGCCTCCATAGCCAAAGCCAAAGCCGGCCGCTCCGCCAACGACATCACCCTCCGCTGCATAGAACTAACCAGCACCCTCGGCTACTCAGAACACCACCTCCTAGAAAAATGGTCCCGAGACTCCAAAATCCTCGACATCTTCGAAGGAACCCAGCAGATCCAGCAGTTGATCGTCGCCCGCCGGCTCCTCGGCAAGACCTCCGCCGAGCTGAAATAGGCCTGCCCATAAGAGAATCCCGCCACTTCCGCTGCTCCTCAAGCCGCTCAAGCCGGCGATCCACTGCCTGCCGGGCGCGGTCGTAGGACGACGGGAGCATGTGGGTGTACATCTGTAGCGTGAATCCCGGATCGTAGTGACCGAGGTACTCGGAGAGCTCCTTGATGTTGACACCGTCCGCCAGGGTGATGCTGGCAAAGTAGTGGCGCAACGCGTGCAGACCCGTCGTGCGGTCTGATTTGTAGCGGCGACGACCTCGCTTGTCCTTGACGGGTGGCGGGATGACACCAGCCATTACGAGTGCGTGTTTCCAGACCGTCAGGTCGTACAACCGTGCGCGGAGCTGCTTGCCGTCCGACCAGGTGAAAATCAGGGCGTGGTCCTGGATCTCGCCGTCGAGGCGCTCCAGGGCAGTGAGATTGTCGTCGTTCCGAAACGTTCAATGTGTTCCTTGGCCATCTTCGCCAGGAACGCCGACATCGGAACGAAGCGTTCTGTGTCGTTCTTCGGCAACGCGAAGACGTACTCCTTGCCGAGCCGCTTCACCTGACGCCGAACTCTGATGACCTGTTCTTCGAAGTCGAAGTCGTCGACCGAGAGTCCGAACATCTCGCCCTGACGCAGACCTGCTGCCGATCCGATGATGGGAATGAGTCTGAACCGCTCGGGGGTGTGCCTCGACGATGCTGTCGACCGTCTCGTCCGCCCAGGCCACGACTTTGGATAACCGCCTGGCCGGCTTCTTGACGATCCTCGACTGGCGCTGCCGGTATTGGCGGGACGAGGGGAGATGGCCTTGATCCGTGGAGACCCTGTCCGTTGCCAGCGGCGCTGGCTTCCGCTGGTGAGGATGCTGTCCCAGTGACATGTGTCGACCAGCAAATTCGCGCCAACCAGCCCGTTCGGCCCGGCACCAACAACAACGACACCACTCACGAGCTGCAGCTTTCATGTTCATGTTTGAGGTACCCCACTCAGTGGCCTGGAAGGAAGAGGCACAAGAGGTGTCCGTGGGGGTCGCGCATGACCCGTACGCCGTCGGGTTGTGGCTGGTGTTGCTCCATGGTCGCGCCGAGGCTCACGGCACGCTCCACGCGGTCGAGATCGTGGACCTCGATGTCGAGATGGGCCTGCATCTGCTGCGCATCGGGGCGTTGCGGCCGGACTGGCGGGATGTGGTCGGATTCCAGTTGGAAGTTCAGTCCGGGGCGTTCGTGGTCAGGGTGGCGCAACCGAACCCACGCCGGCACCCGGCTGGTTTCGATCCAGCCCAGGAGCTCGCGGTAGAAGTCGGCCAGCGCAGGCGGATCGGGTGTTCCAAGAACGGTCGCGGCAAGACTCGCGGTCATCAAGATTTCCTTTACTGGCTTCCGGCTTCGCTGTAGCTGCGCGTCCACTGCCGGTACCCCGCGTCACGTGACCTGACTCGGGCGAGGTGTTGATGGGTACCTGGGGCGTGTAAGTGACTGATCGGGAGGGGAGCAGGCGATGGCGGAGGCGATGTCCACCGGGGGTGACGAGCGTCCGGACTGGCCGTACCCGAGTGGCGACATGAGCTTCCAGCGCGGTGACGAGGTAGCCGCGGTGACGGACCTCGGCGGTTTCTGGCAGGGCAAGATCCCAGCTGGCACACCGGGTGTGGTCGACGAGATCGACGAAACGGATCCCTCGACGCCGGTCTTGACCGTCACCTTCACCATCGACCAGGACGACCTGCTCACCCCTCACCGAACGACTGTGACAGGCCTGACCATCACCGAACTCAGCAAGCAGTGAGCTGACCAGCACGCAGTAGCCGAGAAGGACGGCAGTTGCATCGGCTGGACTCGGTCCAAGGTGGTTCGAATCGAACTGGGGCGAAAGCTGCCTCATGCAGGCGCAGGCCGGCAAAGGTGCAGGATCCGTTCAAGGATTTGACGCCTTCGGAATTTGCGCGGTCCCTGGTGCTGTCGGCTCAACACCCGGAACCTGGGACGGCTCTGACCTCGAGATCGCGCCGTCCTTGGAGGCCATGTGCCCGCAGCGCAGGCAGAATACTCAGTTCTAGCGGGGTAGTTTTCGAGTGTCGATCAGCTCTAGGGCGACGTCGCGGAGCTTGCGGTTGTTGTCTTGGGAGTAGCGCTTGAGGACTTCGAAGGCGCGGTCGCTGTCCAGGTCGTAGCGCTCCATCAGGATGCCCATCGCCTGGCCGACGAGTCTTCTGGCGTCGACAGCCTGTGCCATGGACGCGCCGCTCCTGGCTGCTGCGATCGCGACTGTGGAGTGCCTGGCAAGGATGAGCGCGATGGCGATGTCGTCGGTATCGAATCCATCGGCGTGCTCGCTGTACAGGCTCAGCACTGCCTCGGCGCGTCCGGCCACGATCAAGGGCAGGTGCATCGCGGATCGGGCGCCCGCCGCCCTGACCCGCTCGCTCGACTGCGGTGACCACCTGCCTTCGGTAGCCACGTCTTGGATCAGCAGTGTTTCGCCGGCTTCGATGACGGTCAGCACAGGCCCGAAGCCGGCAGCGATCTCCTGATGGTAGAGCTCGGCAAATTCGGGTCGGTGAGCGCATGGGGTCGCCAATTACCGAGGCGCCCGCCTTCTGGAGCGAACCTGCGGACATCATGCACCCCGCGGACCGGAATCGCGCAAGTTGAAGCGAAAAGTCACGCGATGTGCCAGCTGCGCCTGCCGACCGGAGTCCCAAAAGGGCCACGCGGCGATCCGGAATTGAGGTCTAGCCCTTGATCAGTTGCTTGAAGGCGGGCTCGCTGCGGATCGGGTCCAGGTCGGAGTCGGTCGCTGCGGATGCGCGGAACTCCGCTGACATATCGATGGCGTGCAGGAGGTGATTGAGCGCGTCAGTGGTCCGGCCGGCGCGGCTCTCGCAGCCGGCGAGGTTGAAGAACAACATGGGGTACTGCGGACTGGCTGCGACAAGATCGCCGAGACGGTCGGCGACCTCGGCGTACCTGCCGGCTTGATAGAGCGGGGCAAGCGGAGCCCACAGTTCCCATCCTCGTGCGTCGTACGCTCGTCCTGGCGTGCCTTCCAGTGCGATGACAGTCGTCCCTGCCTGCTTGGCGGAGGCGGTTCGCCTGGTTCGGGGAGGGGCGGAGACAAGAGTTCCGGCCGGGGCGTCGACCTGGTCACCGTCAATCTCGAACACGGCGTGGCCGCGCAGGACGAGAAAGAGTTCCTGGTCGGCGGTGGGGTCGTCCTCGTCGTGCTCGTTGATGACGAGGTCGCCCGCGGCATGCGCCGTCCAAGCAGTCACGCCGAATGCCGTGATGCCCAGGTGGTGCCGGATCGGCCGATAGTGACAGCCCGCGTCGTCGAGTTCCTCGATAGCGTCCAGATGCGCAACCATGTAACCGGCCACGATTCCCTCCATCCTTCTCGTCGGCACCGGAAGTTCGCCTTCATCCTAGGAGCGGTTCCGGACGTTCTACGTCCGGTTGATCACCGAAGCTCGCCACGATCTGTGTCGGCCCGGTCTCGCGGAATCTCCCGCTGCGGTTGCGGCCGCGGGCACACGGTTTGACTGAGCGCGAGCCCGGCGATGTCGAATGCCGGTGGCTGACGACATGGCCCGTAGCGGGGTGGTGTTCGTGACCGGCGTACCGCTCACGCCCGGGCAGCGGGACGTGCCGGCGACCCCGGGGGCGGAGGTGCACGAGGTGAAACCCGACTCTGCCCTGTATCAGTGGCTCGCAGACGGCAAGGCTGGAGCCGCGCTGGTACGACCGGACTTCCTACTGCTGGCCGGCCGCGGCATCGCAACGGTGTGCGAAGCAGCACCGAGGTTCCCGGTTGCCTGAGAGCATGCCCGCCGCGAAACGAACGCTCGCTGTCCACGACCGTTGCTCCGGGCAACTGCTGTTGGGTGATCGTGGGCGGTCCGTGCGTTCGGCGGCCGCGGGCCGGTGGTGGTGCGGACCGTATCTGTGGCGAGCCGGCCGCCGAACGCTCGGGTCAGGTGTGGCTACATGCCGGAGCGGTAGGTGTCGTCGTAGTAGCCGCCGAGCCGGGTCCGGTAGTCGTCGTTGACCCCGGCGTCGGGGTCGTACTCGGGGGCGTCCTTGATTTGGTCCTTGGTCCGGTCGACGTAGACCTTCTCGTCGTCGTGGTCGACCCTCTCGACCACACCGACAGGCAGTAGCACCTTGCGCCCGAAGATCCACGGTCCGGTGTCGACCACGAGACCGGGAGTACCGGTCTGATCAGTGGCTTCGTCGACCTTGCCGATATCGCCGTCAACGGCGGCGATCTTGTACCCGGTCAGGTCGCTGCCCTCGGTGTAGCCGGCTGTCTTTCGGTAGGTCCAGGGGTCGAATGCATTCATCGACATGGCGGTGTGCCTTTCGTACAGGTGGGCAGTTGGCCCAACAGGGAACCCGTGACACACGCGCGCCAGCCCGAGACCGGCACCCGGTGTCTCGAGCATGGTGCAAGCTCGGTACCCACCATCCGGCGGATCAAGCAAGACACCGCAAGTTCGAGTCCAGGTCGGGGTACGGCGTGCATGGGGTGGTGTGGCGCGGGGCGCCCTGGGGTCCTGGGGTCCTGTCCATCGGAACCAGAAGAGGAGAGACCAATTCAAGGATTGACGCGTTGAGTAGTGGTCGGTCCCTGGTGCTGTCGTCTCAACACCGGGGACCTGGGATCATGCGGCGGAACTAGACCGCCTCCGGTCGCTTCCGCCTCGTGCAACATCCATCAGCTGTCGGCCTCGCTCTGCAGCTTCTTCTGCAGTTTGTCCTTGGTCAAGCCGGACGTCCCTGAGATGTCGGCGTTGCTCGCTTGCTGCGCGAGCTGGTCGCGGGTGATGTCGCCAGGTTGTTCACCGAGGTGTTGTTTGCGACTGGCAACGAAGGCCTCGCCCAGCTCGGTACGGCGCTCGTCCGACAGATTCGAGCGCATCCCGGGCAGAACCTTGGTCTCCTCCTCCTCGACATGGTGGGACACCGCGTCGACGAGGTTTTGCAGGGCCTTGTCGAACTCGGCCGACGTCGGATCGGTGGTGGCGAGCTTCGCGAGCAGTTGGTCGGCCTCGATGTGCTCCTGCTGGCTGTGCGACACCTCTTCTTTCTCGCCGGCCTCTGCCGCGGCTACCGGGTAGACCTCTGCCTCTTCGGCTCTGCTGTGAGCGGTCAGCAAGGTGGTGAGCACCGGAATCAGGTTCGGGCGCTTCTCCGGGTTCTCCTTGAGCTCCTCGAACAACCGTTCGACCTCGCGGTGGTCCTGCATGATCAGATCGACAACATCAGCGGGCATTTCAAGTTCCTCTCGCCTGGTCTGGTGCCGGGCCCGGTACCCCGGCGCAATCCCGCCTGCCACTCGCATCAGGCGTAGTGCGTGAGGTCGTTCGGGCGAGTGAGCGGAGGACTGGTGGGTACCTGGCGGCCATAGGCGTGGATCGGGATGGTGTTGATGCGTTGGCTTCGGCTGCGAGCGTTGTTGCTGGTGAATCTGGGGCTGTTCGCGTTGTTCCTGGTGGGCGTGTTGCTGACCGGGCACGCGCACGAGAACGAGGACTTGTCCGATCACGGTCAGCCGGCTGAGTCGCTGGCCGCGTATGCCGGGTCGTCGTCGTTCGGTGAGACGGTCTTCGAGAACTGGGAGTCGGAGTTCTTGCAGATGGGGATGTATGTGCTGCTCACGACGTTCCTGGTGCAGAAGGGGTCGGCGGAGTCCCGGCCGATCGACGAGCCGGCCGAGCAGGACGAGGATCCGCGGGACCATCGCAACGATGCAAGGGCTCCGTGGCCGGTGCGGCATGGGTCGGAGCTGGTGCTGCGGTTGTACGAGAACTCGCTGGCGATCGCCTTCGGGATCGTCTTCTTCTTGTCCTTCTGGCTCCATGCCGTGACCGGCGCGGGGGCGTACAGCCAGGATCAGCAGTTGCACGGCGGCCAGGCCGTCACGGCCTGGCAGTACGTGCGTACGTCGCAGTTCTGGTTCGAGTCGTTCCAGAACTGGCAGAGCGAGTTCCTCGCGGTCGCGGCGATCATCGGCGGGTCGGTCTACCTGCGCCAGCGTTCCTCATCGCAGTCGAAGCCTGTGCATGCCCCGAACGATCAGACCGGCGATTGATCGACGGCTCAGACACCGGCACCACTCGGCTTCATCAAGGTGCGCCTACGGCGGAGGCGATGTTGCGTTGCATGCCGCCGAAGACGACGCCGTGGAACGGCTTGATCGCCACCAGTACAGGTGGCCGGGCAGGCCGTGCGGATGGAACAGCGCACGTTGGCGGACGACGATGTGTCCCGCCTCGTAGCCAGCAGGATCTCGCCGACCTCGCGCACGGATGTCAGATGCGGCGAGAGTTCCTCGCCTTCGGGATAGAGGCCGCCCAGGTAGATGAGGCGGGGTACACCAGCCTCCCTGGCAGCCGTCCCGAACGTCGAGGCATTGTGCCGGTCGCGCGCCGCGAACCGCCGGCCGGTACCGAGGGAGTGGATCAGGTAATAGGCGATGGCAACGCCGTGAATCGCCGTCCGCAGTTGCCGTGGGTCCCCGGCATCCGCTTCGACGACGTCGATCTCGTCGTACAGGCCCGATCTCGGAGCTGGTCCGGGTTCCGTGCCACTGCGCGGACCCGGAAGCCGGCCTCGAGCAGTTCCGGCACGAGGCGGTCGCCGAGGTAGCCGGTCGAGTTGCTTGGTTGGGTGTTTGGCGGCGGGTACCGGGCGGCTAGTTTCGGTGGTGGTACGGAAGAGTGCCATTTCGGTAAGTCCTTGTTGCGAGGCAGAGATGCTGCGCCTTTCGGCCCTGAGCAGGCCGCGCCTCTCCAGATCCTCTTGCCGTCCTCTCGTACGGCGGATCAGACGCGGGCCTCGCGACGTCAAGCAATGCTCCTGGAAGGAGCCGTCATATGACGCACACCACGAATCATCGGATGGACGCCACAGAAGGTGTGGCCGGGACAGCCCGGGACGAGGCTGGGCAGCTGAAGGAGACGTCGGCCGAAGCCGCGCGTCAGGTTGCGGGGACCGTCAAGGACAAGGCATCGGACGTGACGTCGGATGTCCGGGAGCAGACCCGGCGACTGGCCGGTCAGACGCGGGACGAGCTGGTCGGGCAGGCGAGCCAGCAGAAGGACCGGGCCGCCGACGGACTTCGTTCGGTGGGCGATGAGCTGCGTGGGATGGCCGAGCATGGTCAGTCCGGGCTGGTTGCTCAGCTGGCACGGCACGGTGCGGGTTTCGCGGATCAGGCGGCGGACTTCCTGCAGCAGCACGAGCCTGGCGAGCTGCTGGACGAGGTCCGCGGGTTCGCGCGGCGCAAGCCCGGCACATTCCTGCTGGTGGCCGCGGCCGCCGGTGTGGTGGCCGGCCGCCTCACGCGTGCCTTGGCCGCAGGTGGCACGAGTACGTCGACCAGCACCAGGATGCGGAGTAGCAACGGATCGCCGACTTGCAGTAACGGTCTGTCCGAGGCACCGGCCGATGACGATGATCTGGTCCTGCCGCCAGTGGCGCCAGATCTGGATCCCGGTTCGCGGGTGACGCCCAGGTTCACGCCCGGATCGGGGCTGTGAGATGACCGTCAGCGGATCACCACCCGGCAGCGGTTCGCATCGGTTGTCGATGGACGACTCGGTCGGCGAGCTGGTCTCCCAGCTGACCACCGACCTGGGACAACTGACGCGCCAGGAGCTCGCGCTGGCCAAGGCCGAGTTCCAGGCGGAGGC
>NZ_JBEZYF010000029.1:0-105281 GCF_040638415.1 Kribbella sp. NPDC026596
GGCGCTTGGCCGGGCCGCGAGACCGCCTATTCCTACTTGATGAACGAGGTGCGCGTCGGTCCGGACGACCGCTCGATCACCTTGCTGACGGCACTCAGCCGATGTAGTCGCGCCAGGGGCCGGTGATCGCGAGCGTGATGCCCGGGGTCTGGATGTTGACGAAGAGCACCTTGCCGTCGGCGGAGAACGTCGGGCCGGTGAACTCGGAGTCGTTCAGCATGTTCCGGGCGATCGCGTACGTCGGTCCGCCCGGCGTCGCGCTGAGGACGTGGCTGGCGGCGTTGCCGTCCTCGGCGAGGATCAGCGAACCCCACGGGGTGACGGTGACGTTGTCCGGGCCGTCGAAGTTGAGGTCCTGGTACTTCGACTGCAGCGAGAGCGCTGCGGCGTTCTCCGGGAAGTAGGTGACCAGCTGGATGGTCCGGGCGTCGTAGTTGTAGAACCAGACCATGCCGTCGTGTGGCACGGCGTCGGCCGGCAGGTCGGCGGTGCCGCCCTCGGCGAACGAGTTCACGACGTACACGCCCTCGCTGGTGCCGTAGACGCCCTCGAACTTCTTGCCGCGGGTGATCTGGCCGTCGGTGAACTGCTTGCGGACCGACACCGTCGCGCCGTCGCGGTCGGGCACCGGCACCCACGTGGTCCGGAACGGCCGGAGCAGCTGGGCCGAGGTCAGGTAGGCGACGTCCGGGATCGGCTTGCCGTCGTCACCCAGGATGGCCAGCGCCTCGAGTGTGCCGAAGTCCTTGTCCTGCAAGTCCTTCCAGCTGCGCGAGCTGAGCTTGTAGCCGCGCGGCGCGGACCAGCGGTAGAAGGTCCCGTTCGGGCCGGAGGCGTCCTCGGACAGGTAGATGTGGGTGCGGTCCTCGTCGATCGCGAGGGCCTCGTGCGCGTACCGGCCGAGGGCCTTCAGCGGCACCGGGTGCGCGGTCTTGCCGTCGGCCCAGACCTCGAAGACGTAGCCGTGGTCCTTCAGCCGGGTGGTGCCGTTGGCCTTGTTCTCGGTCTCCTCGCACGTCATCCAGGTGCCCCACGGCGTCGGGCCGCCGGCGCAGTTGGTGAGCGTGCCGGAGATGCCGACCCACTCGCCGAGGTTGGCGCCGTCGCCGTCGACCGAGATGACCGTGCAGCCACCGGCCGCACCGACGCCGGTGTCGTAGACGGTGCCCTCGACCTGCGGCACGCCGAGCGGGTCGTTGGCGCCGATCTCGTGGTTTTGGATCAGCGTGTAGGTGTTGTGCCGGCTACCGGCGAAGACCGCGGTGCCGTCGTGCAGGGCCGGGGTCGGCTGACCGCTCGTGAGCTTGGTCTGGCCGGCCTGGGTGACGATCCGGTACTTGAACCCCGGCGGCAGTGCGAGCACGCCCTTCGGGTCGTCCAGCAGCGGCGGGAACGGGCGGTGCTCCGGGAACGGCCCGTGGTGCGCCGCGGGGGCGGCTTCGGCGAGGGACGGTACGGCGCCGACGGTGGCGAATCCAACTCCCGCGGCACCGGCCGCGGCACCCCGTAGGACGGAACGACGTGCAACAGACATGAAAGCTCCTTGGTGCGTGTGGTGAGCGTGATCCTTCACGGGGAGGGCGGACACTCGGCAAACAGCACCTGAACAACTGTCTGGTAACCAGGGTGCAACGAACGCCCGGCGTACGGCGTCTACTGTGGGAGGTGATCGTGATGCGCAGAGTAAGCGTGCTGGCCGTGGCGGCGACCGTCCTTCTGGTTGCGTGCGGCAATGAATCCGGAGCCGGAGGGGAACCGTCGATGACGCCCACGAGCAGTAACTCAGCATCGCCCGACCCGACGACCCCGCCCACCTCCCCGCCCGCTTCCGGCCCGACGACCCCGCCGACGCTGCCGGCGGATCCGGTCGAGCAGGCCAAGGCCGACCTGGCCGCCCACCTGCGCGTCGATCCGGCGCAGGTGACCGTGGTCAGCACGGCCGAGGTCACCTGGCGCGACGGCAGCCTCGGCTGTCCGGAGCCCGGCATGTTCTACACCCAGGCCCTGATCCCGGGCATCCGCACGATCCTCGAGGTGGCCGGCAAGCAGTACCACTACCACTCCGGCACCGGCCGCCCGCCGTTCCTCTGCGAGAACCCTCAGCCACCGGCCGGCGGCTGATCCTCGATCGGCTCGGTGCTCCCCGGCCCGCCGAGAATCGGCCGGAGCCGTCGCAGGGCCTGGTTGGTGAAGAGCCCGGAAAGCGCGCCCATCGTGACGAGGACGGTCACGCCCGCGGTCGACGTGGTCTCGTCGCCGATGCTGATCAGTCCGGTGTTGACGGCCACTACCACGACCGCTCCCAGCAGTCCGGCCCACACCGGGAACAGCACGTACCACCAGACCTGGCCACTGCGGAGCCGGTCGTACCGGGCGTACTGGGCGAAAGCGAGTCCCTGCTGCACGACACTGCCGACCGCACCGGCGGCCGCGCCGACGATGAGCAGGCTCATGTTCAGCGTGACCGGGATGTCCAGCCCCCACCAGCTCAGCGGCCGTGTCGCGACGGTCCCGGTGGGCGCGGCTTCCTGGGCGGCGACGAGCTGTTCGGCCACGCCGTACGACGCAACCAGCCAGACGAACGCGATCAGTCCCTCGAGGGCGTTGACCAATCCGGTGATCCGGCGCACCGCCGGCGTCATCGCGGACGCGGCGGGCTTGGCGCGACGTCGTACCTTGTCCGGCTTGGTGGGCCGGCTGCTGTCCGCGGCCTGCGCGGACGTCAGATCCATGGTGGCCACTGTGCATCTCCCCGAGAAAGTTCCTGATGACTTCCGGAGTCGCCAGTACCGGTTTCAGATACGTCCGGAAATTTCTTGGAAGCGGGGTGTATCACCGTCAGCCGTCACGGACTCCGCACAAATGGGGGGATGCCTCCGAGTCGCCCAGGGGGGAGAGCGACGGGAGGCGCTGCAGGGGAGGGCTGACGTGGTGCGGGTGCTCGGTGGTCAGGCCGATAGTCCGCACCGCGTCAGCGTGTTTAGTGTCCCGTGAGTGAAGCCAGAGCGTCGCCAGCGCGCAGTACGGCGCCCACGCCGGGCTCCGGCTGCGTCAGAGCGAATGCCAGCAGTGCGTCGGACGCCTGCTTCGCGTTCTCACCCGTCACCGACATCCGCCCGGCGATCAGTGCGGCGACCAGCGGTGTCGCGAACGACGTACCGCTCCAGCGCGCCATGCCGATGAACTCGCGCAGCTGGCCGGTGTTCGGCGGTTCGGTGCACTCGTAGGTGCCGGTGAGGAAGGCGTTGACCAGGTTCTCGCCTGGTGCGTAGACGTCGACCCAGCCACCGAAGTTGCTGAACGACGCCCGGTCCCGCCCGTTGTCGGCCAAGGCGCCGACGCCGACCGTCTCGGGGAAGGCCGCCGGCCAGAAGTAGTCCCGGGTGCCCTCGTTGCCTGCCGCGGCGACCAGGGCCAGGCCGTTGACGCGATTCAGCCGGGTCTTGATGAACACGTCCAGACCGAGCGCCGGCAGATTGAAGCGCGTCCGGGTGCCGGCCGACAAGCTGATGATGTCCGGCGCCTCGCCGAGCACCTCGTCGAGTGCCTGGGCGAGATCGAACTCCCACATCGCTCCGGCGGTGGTGAAATAGCTCTTCACCACGATTTCGACATGACGGGCGAGCGCCCGCATCACTCCGGCGATGAACGTGCCGTGACCGGCGTACGGCCGGATCCGCCCGGCCGGGTCGAAGGCGTTCTCCGGGTCTCCGGTCACCCCGGTCAGCCAGTACGCGCCTGGTGCGTCGGACCAGCCGACGTCCAGGACGACGACCTTCACGCCGCGCCCGTCGGCCGCACCGGCGGACAGGAACGGAGTCGGCAGCGCCGGGTCCGGCGGAATGCCGGGCGCGACCTCTTCGGGCTCGGTCGCGGGACACGGGCTGACGCTGGGAGTTACGTAGAACATGTGCTCCGGTGTGACCACGCCGCGGCCGAGCCGCAGGTCGGCGTACTTCAGGAACCGGATGGTGACCGAAGGATCCTCAGGTGCGTTCGGCGGCACCTTGTCCGGGAGATGCAGCCGGGTGACTCCGCCGATTCCGTTGTCGGCCGGGCTGCCGCCACCGAAGAGCTCGACGACCCGGGCAAGGTCCTCATCGCGGACCAGGACGATCCCGGTGCGGTACAGGTACTCGGCGCCCTCGGGCCGTTTCTCCCAGTCCTCCGGGAAGACCCCTACCTCGCGGCCGTAGGCCTCGAGGATCAGTCTGATCTGAGCGACGAACTTCCGCTCCGATGGCTCGTTCGTTTGATTTCCCCCGTTGCTGTTCCCCTGCTGGGCCATTTCCTGCCTTCCCCCTGGATCGAATGAATCGAATGAAATGGTGCAACCGGCCGTTATCATTTCAGAATGCCGACGCCCGCGGGGAGTGCCGACGTGGCGGTTGCGCCGGAGTCTCTGCTGCCGCTGGCGCTGTCGCGCCCGCATGACGCGATCGCGGCGGCCCAGGTCCTGCTGTCGGGGGAACCAACGCCTGCTGCCGCATCTCTCGCGCACCAGGCGACCGCCATCGCGGTGCGTCAACTCGGCGATGTGACCGCGGCGATCCGGGAGCTGCGGATCGCGTTGCAGCTGGCTGAGCGATCCGGCCGGCCTGATCGCGAGGCGGATGTCTTGGCCACCCTCGGCGCGACTCTCGGCCGGGCCGGACGTAGCCGGGAGGGCCTGGCCAACCTCGGCCGTGCCGTCGACCTGAGCCGCGGTGCGTTGACCGGACGGGTGCTCGTGCGGCGTGCCGACGTACTGCTCATTCTGGGCCGGCATCGTGAGGCACTAGACGATCTGCGGTCCGCGATCCCGCGCCTGCGCCGGTCCGGCGATCAGGTGTGGGAAGCGCGATCGCGCAACTATCGCGGCTTCGTCCAGCTTGCGCTCGGCGGGACCAAGCGGGCGGACGCCGACTTCGCCGTCGCCGAGCGGCTGTACGCCGCGACCGGCCAGGAGTTCGAGTACGCCGAAGCCCGCCAGAACAGGGGATTGGTCGCGTTCTCGCGCGGCGACCTGCCGACGGCGCTGGGGTATCTCGACGAGGCCGGCCGGCGGTTCGAGGCGGTCGGGGTGGTCTGGCCGGACCTCGCGATCGACCGCTGCGGCGTACTGCTCGCGGCCGGGCTCAGCACCGAAGCGCTGGCGGAGATGGATCAGGCCATCGTGCGGATGGAAGCCGAGGGTGCGCAGGCAACGAAACGCGGCGAGCTGTGGTTCGCGGCAGCGTCCGCGGCCCTGGCGACCGGCGACCTGCCTGCCGCGCGGGACCGGGCTGATCGCGCTCGGCGGCTGTTCTCCGCGCAACATCGCGAGTGGTGGGCGGTGCGCTCGTCGATGGTTCAACTGGAGGCCCGCTATCTGTCAGGTGAGAAGGGTCCGCGCTTGCTGCGGCGAGTGAGTGAAGTGGCCCGCCGACTCGACGACCTCGGTGCCTCGGAGGCGTCGTCCGCGCACCTGCTGGCCGGCCGGCTGGCGCTGGCCGATGGCCGGGCGCGGACCGCGGATCGCCATCTGGAATTGGCCGGACGGCGGAGCAAGGACGCGCCACCGCTCGCTCGAAGCGCGGCCTGGCTCGGCAAGGCATTGCGGTCGGAGGCCCGTGCCGATGTCCGCGGCATGCTGAGTGCTTGTGCTCGCGGCCTCGACGCACTCGATGAGCATCGGCTGACGATGGGTGCCACTGAGCTTCGCGCGTTGGCTACCGGTCACGGCGCCGAGCTCGCGGAGCTCGCGCTGCGCGACGCACTGCGGCGGGACGACGCGAGCAGCTTGCTGGTCTGGGGCGAACGGTGGCGAGCCACCGCGCTCACTGTTCCGCCGGTGCGTCCGTCGGATGACGAGCAACTGGTCGGCGATCTGGCTGCGCTGCGAGACGTCGTACGGCGCCTCGACGCGCAGCGTGACGCGGCGTTGGAACGCGAACGGCGGCGACTCGAGAAGGCTGTCCGTGAGCGGGCACTGCGGGCTCAGGGGCAGCCGTTGAGTGGGTCGACGACTCGATTCGATGTCGAGGAATTGGTCGGCGCGCTGGAGGAGACCGTCCTGATCGAGTTGATCGAGGTCGACGACGTACTGCATGCCGTTGTGGTCCGGGACGGGACGATCAGCCGGCACACCGTCGGGCCGGTCGCCACGGCCGCGGTCGAGGTCGAGCGGTCGCGATTCCGGTTGCGGTGGCTGGCCCACGGCCGGTCGCAGCGTGGTCCCTCGCTCGATGTGCTTGGTTCACGACTCGGTGAGGCGATCCTCGGACCCGCGCAGCACCTGCTCGGTGATCGGCCGGTGGTGATGGTGCCGCCGGGCCGGCTCCAGGCCTTGCCGTGGGGACTGCTGCCGTCGATGGCTGACCGGCCGGTGAACGTGGTGCCGTCGGCGGCGACCTGGTTGCGGGCGCGCCGGTTGCGACCGCCGTCCGATCGACGCGTGGTCCTGGTGCTCGGGCCTGGGCTGTCCGCGGGTAGGGCCGAGGTGATGCGGCTGGCTCAGCGCTACCCGGAGGCGACCGTCCTGGCCAACGGCGATGCGACCGCGGAGAAGGTGTTGCACGCGCTGGACGGTGCGTGGATCGCGCACATCGCCGCGCACGGCACCTTCCGGTCCGACAGCCCGCTCTTCTCGTCGTTGCGGCTCGACGACGGGCCGCTGACCGTGTACGACTTCGAGCGGTTGCACCGAGCGCCGTACCGGCTGGTGCTGTCCAGTTGCGACTCCGGCTTGGCGAAGCCTGTCGGTGCTGATGAGCTGCTCGGGTTGAGCAGTAGCCTGATCCCGCTCGGTGCGGCCGGCATTCTCGCGAGCGTCGTACCGGTGAATGATCCGGCCACCGTTCCCTTGATGACGGCATTGCACGACAATCTGCAAGCCGGGCAGTCACTCGCAGCCGCGTTCGCCGGTGCCCGGACCGCGGCCGCCGACGACCCGGTGGCGGTGGCCGCGGGGCGTTCGTTCGTCGCATTGGGGGCTTGAGCTCATGTATCACCAGAGGCCGTACCGACTCCGTACAGGTGAACGGTCCAGCGTGGGAGGGAGATGACATGCGGGACGACCCGACTGTCGTCGACCTGGTCACCCGGGCCAGAGACGGCGACAAGGATGCCTGGGACGAGTTGGTGGAGCGGTACGCGCCACTCGTCTGGTCAGTGTGCCGCCGATACCGGCTGGCACAGGCCGACACCGACGACATTGGGCAGAGCGTCTGGCTGCGGCTGATCGAACACCTGCCCGGCCTGCGCGAATCAGCGGCCCTGCCGGGCTGGATCGCCACCACTACTCAGCGCGAGTGCTACCGGCTCCTGCGCGCGTCGAGCCGGGTCGAGCCTGTCGATCCGGCCGAGTCGAACGATGTCGTCGAACAGGCGGTCGCCGAGGAGGAAGTGCTCCGGCACGAACGCGGGCAGGTGATCCGGGCCGCGTTCCGTGAGTTGTCGGAGCGTTGCCAGGCATTGCTGAGGCTGCTCACCCGCGATCCGCCGACGGCCTACGACGAGATCAGCCGGCTACTGCATATCCCTGTCGGCAGCATCGGCCCCAACCGGGCCCGGTGTCTGGACCGGTTGCGCCGTACACCCGCACTGGCGCTGCTGGTCGCCGGGGGACCTGACGACGAGACGAGGAGGTGAGCAGCGTGGTGGATCTCGACTGGACCGACGACGAGCTGCTGGACGCCTTGCGGGACGCACTGGTCACGACCGAAGAGGTGCCGCAGGCCTTCGTCGAGGCCGGCAAGGCCGCGTTCGCGTGGCGCACGATCGACGCCGAGCTGGCCGCGCTCACCTACGACTCGGCCTGGGACACGCCGGAACTGGTGGCGGTCCGTTCGGAGAGCGCGACCCTGAGATCGCTCACGTTCGCCTCCGACGGCTGGACGATCGAGCTCGAGCTGACGCCGGACGGCGTGCTCGGCCAGCTCGATCCGCCGGAGGCCGGCACGGTCAGCGCTCGCGGCGACGGCGGCAAGTTCGCCGAAGCCGAGATCGACGACCTCGGCTTCTTCGCTCTCCGCCCGGTCCCGACCGCGCCCTACCGCCTCGTCTGCACGACCAACTCCGGTACGACCATCCTGACCGGCTGGGTCACGCCCTAGAACGGGTACGGCGCGATCTCGGAGCGGACGGTCAGCCACTGGATCTCGGTGAACGCTTCGATGTTCGCCTCCGCGCCACCGAAGCGGGCGCCGGTGCCTGAGCCGCGGGTGCCGCCGAACGGCGCGTGGGCCTCGTCGCCGACGGTTTGCTCGTTGATGTGAACGATGCCGGCCGGCACCGCGTCGGCGACCGTCATGGCCAGGCCGACGTCGCCGAGGATGCCGAGCGACAGGCCGTACGGCGAATCCGCGGCAAGCTTGATCGCATCGTCGACCGAGCCGAACGGCACCACCGGGGCCACCGGTCCGAAGACCTCCTCGGCGTACGCCGGCATCTCCGGGGTCACCGCTGACAACACGGTCGGGCTGTAGAAGAGGTCCTGGAAGCGTCCGCCGGCGGCCAGGGTCGCGCCGGCACTGACGGTCCGGTTGACGAGGTCGTGGATCCGGTCGCGCTGCCCCGAGTCGATGACCGGGCCAAGGGCCACCTGCTCCGTGGCGGGGTTGCCGATCGGGAGGTTGGACGCCTTCTCCGCCAGCAGCGCGACGTAGTCGTCGTGCAGTGACTGATGGACGAGGTGGCGGCCGGTGGTCATGCAGATCTGGCCTTGATGGCCGAACGAGCCGAACGCGCCCGCGCTGGCAGCCTTCGCCAGGTCGGCGCCGGGGAGGACGACGAGCGCGCTGTTGCCACCCAGTTCGAGATGCACTCGCTTGAGGTGTTCCGAGGCGGCTCGGCCGACGAGCCGGCCGGCTTTCGTGGAGCCGGTGAACGACACCACCGACACCTCGGGCGCGGTCACGACCGCTTCGCCGATGTCCGCTCCGCCCGGCAAGAGCGACAGCAGTCCATGCGGCAGTCCGGCCTCCTGGAAGATCCTTGCCAGGACGACGCCACCCGAGACCGCGGTCCGCGGGTCGGGCTTCAGCAGTACGGCGTTCCCCAGCGCCAGCGCTGGTGCGACGCTGCGGATCGACAGGATCAGCGGGAAGTTGAACGGCGCGATCACCGAGACGACCCCGACGGGCCGTCGGCGCGAGAACGACCAGTGCGGCTCATTCGATGGAAGTACGTGGCCCATCGGATGCGTCGGGAGCGCGGACGCCTCGAAGCATTCCGTCGCCGCGCCGTCCGTCTCGACCGCCGCCTTCATCCGGATGGATCCCGCCTCGCGAACCAGCCAGTCCTGGATCTCGTCGGCGTACTGCTCGAACAGTTGGCCGGCCCGGCGGAGCACCGCGGCGCGTTCAGCGGGGGCGGCGACCGCCCACTCGCGTTGCGCGGCTGCCGCTCGGGCAGACGCGCGTACGACGTCTTCCGGTGCGGCGAGCCCGATCGCACCGAGGCGGTCGCCGGTCGCCGGTTCGACGACGGCTCGCACACCGGCCGACCCTGGGGTCCAGGAGTCCACGAAGATCTTTTCGGCCCACAGATCGGGCGAGAGCAGCACCATGTATCGACGCTAGAAACAGCGAACCTCGGCAGGACATCGGTCTTCCGCTGAGTGAAAGGCTCAAGCGGACGTTTGGCGGCCGGGCTGGTCGAGCTCGACGTGCGGACGGGACTGCCAGAGCGCCCACTCGGCACTGACGTCACCCGCGGTGCGCAGGAGCAGCGGAAGGTGATCGTGGAGGAGCTTCTCGGTCGAGGTCTCTGCGGCGTGGACGGTGACGTTCATCGCGGCACGAACCGTGCCGGTACCGTCGCGGACCGGCGCGGCCACCGAGCGGACTCCGGGGGCGAGCTCCTCGTCGGCCAGGGCCCAGCCGCGAGCCCGGATCTCGGTGAGCTGATCGCGGAGTTGCTCCGCGCTCCGTCCGATGTACGGCGGCAGTCCGGCCCGGCTCGGTTGCGCGAGGACGTCGGCCAGCTCGTCGGGGGAGAGGGCGGCGAGCAAGACCTTCCCCTGTGAGGTCTGGGCGGCGGGGAAGCGGGTGCCGATGTCGACCCGGAGCGCGATGATCTTCGGCACCGACACCCGGGCGACGTACACGATGTCGGAGCCGTCGAGCTGGGCCATCGAGGACGACTCGCCAGTGCGGGTGACGAGTGCTTCGAGGTGCGGCTTGGCGATGTCCCACAGTCCGAGGGAGCCGACGTACGCCATGCCGAGGGTCAGCACCTTCGGGGTGAGCTGGAAGGCACCGTCGACGGTGCGGACGAAGCCGAGCTCCTCCAGGGTCAGGAGGAGCCGGCGCGCGGTCGGCCGGGCCAGCCCGGCCGCGGTCGCGACTTCGCTGAGGGACATGGTCCGGTGGTCCGCGTCGAAGCAGGCCAGAACATCCAGGCCGCGCGCCAGTGACTCGACGAAGTCCGGGCCCGCGCCGCGTCCTGCCATCAGTTCCTACCTCCAACGCTCGTACGACGTAACGCCCGAGCCTACGACCCCGACTCGCCGAAGATGGTGCCGCGGGCCTCGCGGGTCGAGTCGGACTTGTACTCGGTGTACTGGTACGGGTTGTCGAGCACCTCGCCCTTCGGCAGCTCCGGGTTCATCCCACTTCTCCAGGCCTCCTCGCCCAGCGACGCGCGAAGGTAGTCGACGGTCGCCTCGACACCGCGCCGTACGGCCGCCAGGTCGCAACCGACCAGCTGGTTGGCGAACTTCACCACGCGGCCGTCGACGATCACGGTGTGCACGTCACCGCGCTGGGCCTGGAAAGCCACATGCCCGTAGGGGTTGACGAGCGGGAACGACACCGGCGACGTGTCGTTCTTGATCAGTACGACGTCCGCCGTCTTCCCGGGTTCGAGACTGCCGAGGTCGTCCCGGCCGAGCGCCTTCGCGCCACCGCGAGTGGCCCAGTCGACCACGTGCTCGGCGCGCAGATGGCTGTGCGTCACCGTGGCGCCCTTCATGTGCGCCTCGAGGTGCTCGCGGGCCCGGTCGGCGCCGAGCGTCGTCCGCATCGCGCTGAACAGGTCGCCGCTCCACCACACGCTGGTGTCCATCGACAGCGAGACCGGGATGCCGTGGCGGCGGACCTGCCAGGTGGGCGGGTAGCCCTGGCCGGCGCTCTGCTCGGATTCGGTCGAGACCGAGATCGATCCGCCGGTGGCCGCGATCCGCTGGTAGGAGTCGGTGTCGAGGGTCGCCGCGTGCACGTAGATGTTTTTCGGCGTCATGAAGCCGTTCTCGTGCATCAGCCGGATGCCGTCGTCGTTGGTCGCGCCCCACACGCCGGCATGCGTGGTCACGCCGACGTCGAGCTCCCGCGCCACCTCGAAGGCTCCCCGCTCCGGGAAGGCCGGGTCGCCGGTGACGTCGAAGGCGAGCTGCAGCCCGAGGCTGGAGTCGTCCCGGAGCCGTTCCAGGAACGCGCGGACGGCCGGATCGGCGGACCACTCCCACGGCCCGGCCTGGATGTTGCCGTAGGCAAGGACGAAGCGGCCGGGGACGGCGCGCAGCGCGTCGACCGCCGCCTCCGCGTGGTCGACGCTCTGCAGTCCGTGCGACCAGTCGACCGTGGTGGTGACTCCGGCCTCGAGGGACTCCCAGGCCGACGTCAGGTTGCCGGCGTAGATGTCTTCCGGCCGGAACGTCTTGCCGTGCTCGAGGTAGTACCAGACGAAGTACTGCGTCAGCGTCCAGTCGGCGCCGTACGCGCGCATCGCGGTCTGCCACATGTGCCGATGGGTGTCGATCATGCCCGGCATCACGATGCCGCCGGTCGCGTCGATCTCCTGGGTGCCGTCGGGGACGTCGACCGCCCGTCCGACGGCCGCGATCTGATTGTCGACAATCAGCACGTCCCCGTCGGTGACGACCGTGTGGTCGTCGTCCATGGTCAGCACGGTCCCCCCGCGCAGCAGCACCGGCCGGCCCGCCACCGGCATCTCGGCAGTGGTCATGATTCCCCTCCAGAAGAGTGCCCGGACATGCGTCCGTCTGACGGTCATCAGGGCGATACGGTCACTATCGAAGCGGCGGATCGCGCTGTCAAGGTCTCGCCGCGAGCGGTTGACATCGTCCGGATGGAGGTCTGAGACTGAGGCCGTCAGGGTTCTGCGGACAACTGTCCGTATTCAATCCAGGGAGGTCGCGTGACGGGTCCGTTGTCCGGATTGCTGGTCGCCGACTTCTCCCGGATCCTGGCCGGGCCGTACGCGACCATGCTGCTGGCCGACCTCGGCGCGGACGTGGTCAAGGTCGAGGCGCCCGGCGGTGACGACACCCGGTCCTGGCAACCGCCGGTCCGCGACGGCATCTCGACGTACTACCTCGCGGTGAACCGGAACAAGCGGTCGATCGCGCTCGACCTGAAGGACGCCGACGACCGGGCGGCGGCCCAGGAGCTGGCTCGGCGTGCCGACGTCCTGGTGGAGAACTTCCGGCCGGGCGGGCTGACGCGGTTCGGGCTCGACTACGAGACCGTTGCCACCGGCAACCCAAAACTGATCTATGCCTCGATCAGCGGCTTCGGCTCCGGCCCGAAGGGCGCCGAGCTGCCCGGCTACGACCTGATCGTGCAGGCGATCTCCGGGCTGATGAGCCTGACCGGCTCCCCGGACGGTGAGCCGTTCCGGGCCGGCATCTCGGTCTTCGACGTGATGGCCGGCCTGCACGCCACGATCGGCGTGCTGTCCGCGCTGAACGCCCGGCACGAGACCGGACGTGGTCAGCATGTCGAGGTCAACCTGCTGTCGTCGGCGCTCTCCGGCCTGGTCAACCAGTCGAGCGCGTACGTCGCGGGCGGCGTCGTCCCGGTGCGGATGGGCAACAGCCATCCCAGTCTCTTCCCGTACGAGCCGTTGCCGTGCTCCGATGGCGAGCTGATCATCACGGCCGGGAACAACAACCAGTTCCGCCGGCTGACCGAGGTGCTCGGCGTACCGGAGCTGGCCGACGACCCGCGGTTCGACCGCAACCAGAAGCGCACCGCGAACCGCGAGGAACTGAGACCGCTGCTGGTGGAGAGGCTGGGCACCAGGACCCGGATGGAGTGGTTCCGCGACATCATCGCCGCGGGTGTGCCCTGCGGTCCGATCAACTCCATCGACGGCGGCGTGGCCTTCGCGGAGGACATCGGTCTGGATCCGGTCGTCACGGTCGGCTCGATTCCGACCGTGCGGAACCCGATCACGTTCTCCGCCGGCGCGGCGTCGTACCGGCTGCCGCCGCCGGACCTGGACGAGCACGGCGCGGAGCTCCGGAGGTGGCTCAAGCAATGAGTTTTCCAACGTCCCTGGGTACGTCGACCGCCGACGAGATCCGCCTGCTCGGTCAGGACCTCACGGCCGACCTGATGGGCAAGGTCGGGTTCGGTGAGCTGGCCTTCTGGCTGGTCGCACTGCGGCGGCCGACTCCCGGTGAGACGCGCGTTTTCGAGGCGGTGCTGGTGGCGCTGGCCGATCACGGCTTCACGCCGACGGCGATCGCGGCTCGGCTGACGTATCTGTCGGCACCCGACTCGCTCCAAGGCGCGCTCGCGGCCGGACTGCTTGGTGGGGGATCGCGCTTCCTCGGCGTCACCGAGGACTGCGGGATGTATTTGGACGAGGCCCTCCAAGGCCGGGATGTGCCCACCGATGACGCGGGCTGGGACGCACTCGCACTGGACGTCGTCACCGCGGCTCGGGAAGCGAAGAAGTACGTCCCAGGCCTTGGGCATCCGGTGCACAAGGTGCAGGACCCGCGGACGCCGGTGCTGATCGGCATCGCCCGGGAGGAGGGGCTGGAAGGCCCGCATCTACGACTATTCGAGGCGATCGGGCGAGTGCACGAGCAGGTCCTCGGCCGCAAGCTTCCGCTCAACGGCGCCGGCGTCTGCGGCGCCGCACTGGCAGATCTTGGGTTGCCGGTCGAGTTGCTGCGTGGTTTCGCCTTGCTGGCCAGGGCGGCCGGCCTGCTCGGGCAGATCGCCGAGGAACGCCGCCGGCCGATCGGCATGGACGCTTACCTGACCGTCGACCGCAACGCCGTGTACGTCGATCCCGCAACCTGAAGGAGCTGCAGATGGCCACAGTCGCGGCGGTGATCGCCTCGACCCATCACCCGTTCTACTACCGCGCGAGTACCGCCACCGGGGCCGACCGGCCGCCGTTCGCCGACGAGTGGGTGGCGAAGATCGAGGCGTTCCGGGAGACCCTCACCAAGGCCCGGCCGGACATCCTGGTGATGGTCGGCAGCGACCACTTCCATCAGCTGTGGCTCGACAACATGCCGCAGTTCCTGGTCGGCAAAGCGCCGTACTTCGACGCCAACTGGTACAACGAGGAACGCGAGTTCGGGCTGCCGCGGATGACGCTGGCGGGGGAGGAGCGGCTGGCCGGGCACATCCTGCGCAACGGGCTGGACGCCGGCTTCGACCTTGCCTTCAGCAACGAGCTGCGGATCGACCACAGCATCACCTGCCCGATCATCACGCTCCGCCCCGAAGCGGACCTGCCGATCGTGCCGATCTACACCAACATCTTCGCGCCGCCGCTGCCCCGGCCGGGCCGGTTCGTCGAGCTCGGCAAGACGATCCGGCAGCTGGTCGAGTCGTGGCCGATCGACGCGCGGGTGGCGATCATCGGCACCGGGCACCTGTCGCTCGAGCTGGGCGGCCCGCGGCAGTTCGGTGCGCACGGGCCGGATCCGGAGTTCGATCGCAAGGCGGTGGACTGGATCGCCAGCGGTGATCTGGAAGGGTGCCTCGCCGAGGTGACGCTGGACAGCCTGCATCAGCCGGGCAACGCGACACACGGGTTCATGGACTTCATGCTGATGATGGGTGTCGCCGGCGCGGGTGCGAAGGCGGATCACGTCGACTCACTCGACCTCTTCCACACCATGGAGGCGTACTTCACCTGGTACCCGAACGGAGTGCCGGCATGAGCAAGTACCTGCTGAACAAGTTCCTCTACACCGTCGATCGCGACCCGGACCTGGTAGAGCGCTACCGCGAGGACGCCGCCGGCACCGTCAGCTGGTGGGAGGCGGAGATGGCGAACCAGATCCTCAACTGCCACACCGGAGAGCGCTCCACCTGGCTCAGCTTCACCGACGAGGAACGTACGGCGCTGCGCGAGCAGGATCATGTGGCACTCTTCGGGCTCGGTGCGCACCCCTTCCTCACGCTGACCTTGTTCATCGCGATGTTCGAGCGCGACCATGGACCGCTCGAGTACCAGCTGGCTTACGGTCGCGCACTGCAGCATCTGTCGCTGCCTTATCCCGATATCGCCACCTAAGGAGGCCGAGGTGCGCGCTGCCGTCCTGCACACCCATGGCGAACCACCGTCGCACGCTGATCACCCGGACCCGGTCGCCGCGGAGGGGATCTCCATCGTCCGCGTGACCGCCGCGCCCGTCGTACCGCTGGACCTGCTGTGTGCGTCCGGTACGTCGTACTTCGGTCAGCCGAAACTACCTTATGTTCCAGGGGTTCAAGGGGTCGGCGTGGTCGAGCAGTCCGAGGTGGTGTCACCCGGGACGAAGGTGTTCTTCGCGACTTCGGCCGGGATGGCCGCGGGTGACGGCAGCTTCGCCGAGCGGTGCGCCGTACCCGATGCCGATCTGGTGGTGCTGGACACGCCGGTCCCGGATCCGGAGGTCGCCGCGCTGGGGTTGTCCGCGGTGGCGGCTTGGATGTCGCTGACCTGGCGGGCCCAGCTCCGCGCGGGGGAGCAGGTGCTGGTGCTCGGTGGTGGTGGCGCGGTCGGTCAGGTTGCGATCGGCGCGGCGCGGGTCCTCGGTGCCGCGCGGGTCGTGGCACTGATCCGCTCGGACGCGGCTCGGGAACGAGCACTGGCCGCGGGTGCCGACGAGGTGGTTGCCTTCAGCACCGATGTGGACGAGCTGACCACTCGCCTCGGTGCGGCGACTGTCGATGTGGTGATCGATCCGGTGTTCGGAGTGGCCGCGACCGCAGCCGCCCGGGTGCTGGCCGCCGGCGGGCGGCTGGTGAACATCGGCGGTTCCGGTGGCGATGCGGCGACGTTCTCCTCGTCGATTCTGCGCAGCCGTACGGCGAGTGTCCTCGGCTACACGAACAACGCCATCACCCCGGAGCAGCGCCGCGACGCCGTGACCGCCGTACTGCAGCACGCAGCCACCGGCGCGATCGCGGTCGCCCACGAGACTGTCACCCTCGCCGACATCGGCGCCGCCTGGCAGCGTCAAGCCACCGGCGAAACCAGCGGCCGTCTCGTTCTCACCATCTAGCCAAGCGCGGCGACGGCGTCGGCGATCTTGGTCCAGAAGGCCTCGCGGTCCAGCTCGACAGCCACCCGAGCGTTGGATGGGCGACCGGTGTAGTTGAAGAGATCGACCACGGTCGCCCCTGCGGTCCATTCGCCCTGGGTCTCGATCACGACGTTCGCCTCGACGCAGCCGACGATCGCCGGATCGATGACCCGGGCGACGGCGACCGGATCGTGCAGCGGCGGCGCCTCGAAACCCCAGAGCCGCCGGTACGTCGAGGCGAAGAACGTCATCCACTCGACGCAGATCCCGGCCAGCGGCGTCCCGATCTGGTTGAGGTGCCCGAGGACGTCGTCCGTCACCAGCGCCTGATGGGTGACGTTGAGCCCGCACATGGTGAACGGGACGTCCGACCGGAGAACCTGGTCGGCCGCCTCGGGATCGACGTACGCGTTGGCCTCCGCGAGCGGCGCGATGTTGCCGCGGTCCGTCGAGCCGCCCATCCACACGATCTCGGCGATCTTCGTGGTCAGCGACGGCTCCGCGGACAGCAGTCGGGCGATGTTCGTGAGTGCTCCGGTCGCCACGATGGTGACCGGCGTCGGGTGCTTCCGCAGTACGTCGACCAACACGTCGTGGGCCGCTGACGGCGACTCGGGCACCGACGGCTCGGTGTCGAACCGCGGGCCGTCGAGCCCGGTCTGCCCGTGGACGTCGTCGGCGATGCGCAACCGCCGTACCAACGGCCGGTCGGCACCTCTGGCGACCGGCACATCGGCCACGCCCGCCAGCGACAACACCCGCCGCGCGTTCACCGTGCACTTGTCGACCGTCTGATTACCGGTAACCGTCGTCACCGCCAACAGCTCGACCGCAGGATCGGCAATCGCCAGCAACAAGGCCATCGCGTCGTCATGCCCCGGATCACAATCAAGCACCATTGGAGTGACCATGCGCCAGGGTACGACGGCACTCTCGGCAGCTCAGCTCTCGGCGGCGGCCTGCTTGTCCCAGCCGTGGAAGGACGAGAGGTCGCCGGCTTTCCAAGCCTCGCGCAGACCGGGCTTGCTCAGGTCCCAGTCGGGCCGGATCTCGCTGCTCGCCGCCCGGAGGTCCTGCCAGAGCTCGGCGATCGTCGGCCGGCCCCAGAACCAGTAGCCGTTGTAGATGCTGTGGATGACGAGTCCGGGCTTGAGCACCAGCGTGTGCGGGATCATCGGGTCGTTGTCCGGGTCGGTGTACTCCTGGATGTCCAGGTCCCGCTGCACGATCCGGCCTGGATCGGACAGGAACGGCCACTGCGCCCCGACCGACGCGCGGAACTCCTGCAGCGTGTGGTGCTCGTCGGTCGCGATCGTCACGATCTGCGTGTAGGACACCGCGATCTTGGGGTAGAAGGCCGCGAGCTCCTGGTGCTGCTGGTGTTCCTTCGGGCAGTAGTGGCCGCGGGCGAGCGTGAGGATCATCGGGTCGTCACCCTGCAACTCGCTGAGCCGGCGCGGTACGTCGGTGTGGTCGGGCAACTCGTAGTCCGGGAACGTGCCGCCCGGCGCGATGTCGGAACGCATGGTCAAGTCCTATGTTGGTTCCAGCCGCGTGTCCAGGGCACGCAGCCGTCACCCAGCGGAGCCGAGATATGAGTGATAAGGATCAGCCGCCGCAGGACCAGCCGACCTCCGGTCGGGGGGAAGGAGCCGATCGGGGCGAGCCGGACGGCGGTCCGCAGCGCCCGCCGCACAAGCCGTGGCGGACCGAGGGGCTGCCGACCGGTCGTGGCGACGGAGACCGGCCGAAGCGGCCCCGGTGGCTGCGGTGGGCGGCCTGGATCGTCGGGGGTTACCTGGTCCTGTTCCTGCTGACCACGATGCAGGACCAGATGTCCGGCGGCGAGCAGACCATCGCGTACACCGATTTCACCGCCCAGGTGCAGAAGGAGAACGTCGCCGAGGTGTTCTCCCGCGGTGACACCATCGAGGGACGGTTGAAACAAGCCGCTCCGGTCCTGGGCAAGAATGACTCGACGTACACGAAGTTCACCACCGAGCGACCGACGTTCGCCAACGACGATCTGTTCGGGGCGCTGCAGAAGGGTGGTGCGACGGTCCGGGCCACGCCGGTGGTCCAGCAGCGCGGGGTGCTCTGGAACCTGCTGATCTCGTTCGCGCCGATCCTGCTGCTGGTCGGTTTCTACTTCTGGCTGTTCCGGCGCCAGCGCGCGGCCGGCGGTGGTCTCGGCGGCCTGCTCGGCGGCGGCGGTCAGCAGAAGAAGCCGGTCGATCCCGGCAGTGTCCGGGTGACGTTCGCCGACGTCGCCGGGATCGATGAGGTCGAGGCGGAGATCGAGGAGGTCGTCGACTACCTCAAGGATCCCGGCAAGTATCGGCGGCTCGGTGCACGTGCTCCGAAGGGTGTGCTGCTGGCCGGAGCGCCCGGCACGGGCAAGACACTGCTGGCCCGCGCGACCGCCGGTGAGGCCGGCGTACCGTTCTTCTCGGCCAGCGCCTCGGAGTTCATCGAGATGATCGTCGGCGTCGGGGCGAGCCGGGTCCGGGAGCTGTTCGGCGAGGCCCGCAAGGTCGCGCCGGCGATCATCTTCATCGACGAGATCGACACGATCGGACGCGCCCGCGGCGGTGCCCGGTCGATCGGCGGGCACGACGAGGGCGAGCAGACGCTGAACCAGATCCTGACCGAGATGGACGGCTTCTCCGGCGCCGAGGGCGTCGTCGTCCTCGCGGCCACGAACCGTGCGGACGTCCTCGACCCGGCGCTGCTCCGGCCGGGCCGCTTCGACCGCACGATCACCGTGCACGCGCCGGACCAGAAGGGCCGCGAACAGATCCTCCGGGTGCACGCCCGCGGGAAGCCGCTCGCCGCCGACGCCGACCTCGGCGCGGTGTCCCGGGCCACGCCCGGCATGACCGGCGCCGATCTGGCCAACCTGCTGAACGAGGCTGCCCTGTCCGCGGCCCGGCAAGGGCAGTTGGAGATCCACCAGCGCGACCTGAGCGACGCGCTCGAGAAGATTCAGCTCGGTACGGCGCGCAACGTGGTGATGCCGGAGGAGGAGAGACGGCGTACGGCGTACCACGAAGGAGGGCACGCGCTGCTCGGCATGATCCAGGTCGGTGCGGACCCGGTGCGCAAGGTGTCGATCATCCCGCGCGGCCGGGCGCTCGGAGTCACGCTGTCCACGCCCGAGATGGATCGGTACGGGTACGACACGGAGTACCTGCGTGGCCGCATCATCGGCGCGCTCGGCGGGATGGCGGCCGAGCAGGAGGTGCTCGGCGTGGTCACCACCGGCGCCGAAAGCGACCTCGAGACCGCGACCCGGATCGCCCGCTCGATGGTCGGCCGCTGGGGGATGTCGGAGGCGATCGGCCCGGTCTCCGTCCTCCCGCCCGAAGGCGACGCGCGGCTGGCCAATGTGTCCGACGAACTCCTCAACACCGTCGACGCAGAGGTACGTCGGCTCATCGAGCAGTGCTACGCCGAAGCCAGGCGCCTGCTCCGCGAGAACCGGGACCGCCTCGACTCCCTCGCCGAGCAACTGCTCGCCCACGAAACCCTCGACGAAGCCGATGCGTACGCCGCCGCCGGCATCTCCCACGACACCGCCCCGGCCACGGCCATGACGAACGCTGCCAGCCGGACGACCCCACCGGACGAATCGGTCTCCTCCTAGCCGGGTTAGTTGGTGATTTTCTGATTAGCTGAGGTAGCAGGCAGTCGTTCACCTTCTGGTTGCCTGGGCGCCCCCGTGGTCTGACAGAGTCCGGCCCGATCGCGCTTCACGCGCGGTAGGGATCGGGGACTGTGAGCATCCGGAGCGTTGACCTTGCCTGTGTTCCAACGGCGGCTGTGCGCGTGCCTGGCCGGTCTGGTGGTGCTGTTCGCCGGGATTCAGCCGGCGTCGGCGCATCCGTTCGGCGACCCGCAGACGGTCACGATCGCCGGGGACGGCCAGGTCGTGCACGTGCGGTGGAAGGTCGGCGGGCTTGACGATCTGACGCTGCTCGGCGTCGCGCTCGGCGTACTTCCGCGGGACCGGGTGATGATGGACGGCGCGGTGATCTTCGAGCCGGCGGACTCGGTGGCGATCGGACCGTCGTCCAAGTTCACCGACTATCTGTTGCGGCAGATCACGGTCGCCAGCCGCGGGCGCCAGTGCACAGGGTCCGTGCAGCCGCCGGGTGACGTGGCCAAGACCGGTGTCGCGATCGACTACTCCTGTCCTGGGCCGCTGGGTGCGGTGTCGGTGACGGTGAAGACGCTGACCGATCTCAACCCGGCGTACAAGACACTCGCCACCGGACCGAACGGTGCGCGTGCGGTGTACGGCGACAGCGACGACAGCCACGAGTGGATGCTCGGAACGGCGACCGCCTCAGGTGTCGGGCGAAGTGCTGCCGTGCAGCTCGGTGCCGTGGTCGGTGGGGCGCTGCTGCTGACCGTCGCCGCGGCAGTCGGCGTACGGCGCGTCAGGCGGCGGAGTCCGGCATGAGCCTGGCCGATCAGCTCGAGGGCTTCCTGCATTCGCCGGGCGTGCCACCGCTCGCCTTCGTGCTGGCGTTCGCCGCGGGAGCAGGGCATGCGGTGATGCCGGGGCATGGGAAGAGTCTGGCGGCGGCGTACCTCGTGGGGGAGCGGGGGCGTGTTCGGGATGCCGCTTGGCTGGGTGGATCGGTCGCGGTGATGCACACGCTGAGTGTGCTGATCATCGGAGTGGCGTGGACGTTCCTTTCACTTGCTGCCTTCCTTCAGATGGAGCACGTCACCACCGCTCTACAGCTGATCGGCGGCTTGCTGGTGGTGACGACGGGCGTCTGGTTGCTGCGGCGTCATATTCATACGCACCGAGGGCATGGACATGGGCATGGTCACGGGCATGCGGAGACGTCGCGGCCCGGGCTGTTCCTGCTCGGGATCTCCGGCGGCCTGACCCCGTCGCCGTCCGCGTTCCTCGTGCTCGTGGCCGGCCTCTTCCTCGGCCGCGCCGGCTTCGCGCTCCTGCTCGTGATCACGTTCGGCCTCGGCATGGCCGTGGTGCTGTTCGGCGTCGGCCTGCTCGCGGTCGCGGGCAGCACAGTCGTCGTACGCGGCGGTCAGTCCCGCCACCTGCTGCTTCTCGCCACCCGTGTGGCACCCCTTCTCGCCGCCATCGGCATCACGCTGGCCGGCGTCGTCATGACCGCGCTCGCCGCGATCCATCTCACCGCCTGAGGAGAAACATGACCCACCGACTGCGCACAGGGTGGAGACGGTTGCGCACCGTCTCGGTCCTGGTGGCGGTTGCGCTCGTCGCCGGTTCCGGCGCCGCGATCATCTCGACGACCTCCGGCGCGGAGGCGGCCGCGGCGGCCGAGTCGACCGGCGCGCCCGCGCTCAACCTGCACGACGGCCAGACGCTGGAGGGTACGACGACCGTCACCGCCGAGCCGACCGCGGAGAACGACTCGGTCGTCGCGCTGAAGGTCGACGGCCAGCCGGTCGACGCGGACAAGACCGCCGGTACGGCGCACTTCGCGTTCGACATGGGCGGCAACGGCACCGAAGCGCGGTACCACAACTACATCACCGTCAACGGCCGCACCGATCGCGTCTACTTCCCGGACATCGCGGGCGGGCTCAACGGCCGCCTCGACCTGCCAGGTGACTGGCTGCGGACCGGCGTCAACACGGTCACCGTGCACGCCGGCGCGGCCTGGGTCGACACGACCGACACCGCCGCCGTCGGCTACGACGTACTGCCGTACGGTGAGGGCGGCCGCTGCCCGAACTACGACGACTTCCCGTTGAGCAGCATCAGCCTGAGCCTTCTCGGCGTGGCGATCGACGGCGAGCAGAACGACTTCAGCTACAGCTTCGGCGACGGAACGTGCGGGACTTCGAAGCACCTCCTCACCCAGGACCTCACCTTCGTCCTGTCCGGTGAGGCCGGCAGCACGGCGGGACTCCGCAAGGACCTGGATACGACGCAGCTCAGCAACGGCGAGCACACGATCGCCGCGACCACCGCGTCCGGCGCGACCACGATCGCCACCATCCAGGTCAACAATGCTCCGGCCGGCGCCGCCAAGCTGACCCCGGCGGACGGGACTCTGGTCAAGGGTGAGCAGCCGGTGATCGCCGCCGTACCGGTCGGCAGTCAGGGCGGTGTCGAGTCGCTCGCGATCGACGACAAGCCCGCGGAGTACGCCGAGACCCTGGCCACGGGGACGGCGACCTTCGGCGTCACGATCGAGGCGGGCAACTCGGTGGAAGCGCGGTACCACAACTACTTGCTTGTCAACGGCAACCTTGTTGACCTCGGTGGCGACTACGGCGTCAGCGGCGCGGAGACCGCGTCGATCAAGCTCCCGCAGCGCTTCCTGAAGTCCGGCGACAACGTGGTCCAGGTGAAGACCGGGGACTACAACGGCACGCTGAACGGCGCGACCTGCGCCAACCACGACGACTTCAAGCTCAGTCCGGCGAACCTCGCGCTGAGCACCTCCGGATCGATCACGCGCGGTACGACGTACCTCCTGACCACGACCGGTTCGACCACCACGAAGGCCGAGACGACCGACGCGATCCTGGCGCTCGGCGACGGCACGTGCGGTCCGAACAAGGAGGCCGAGTTCCACTTCACGATCGCGGATGCGCCGACCACCAAGACCGTGGACACCTTGGGGAGCGGGGGCGACGCCCACCTGAAGGTGTTCATCGGCGGCAACGGCTCGGACAACGGCTACGACAACAAGGTGCGGATCAATGGCATCCCGCTGGACCTCGGCGTCTGGGAGAAGGAGACCGCGGACCTGACCTTCCCGAACGAGTGGCTCGTCCCTGGTGTGAACGTGCTCGAGTTCGTGGCCGGCACCGACCACGGCGGTGCCAAGCCCGGCGGTTGTGACAACTACGACGACTTCACGCTCCGGGACTTCGAGCTGGCCCCGAGCGGTGCGAATGCCACGCAGCTGACCAAGGAAGTTGCCGAGAGCAACGTGACGATCGGCTCCGCGACGTACGCGACCGGTACGCCGGTCACGGTCTACCTGGGCGACGGCACCTGTGGCAGCAGCTTCAACGCCGCACTACGCAAGACGATCCTGTTCGACGTCACCGGCGCGGCGCTCGGCCGGCGCGCGGATGTCGACACCACCGCGATCGCGGACGGCGCGCACACCATCGAGGCGGTCGTCGGCGACAAGACCGCGACCCGCCGGTTCACCGTCGACAACACCGCTCCGATGGTCGAGAGCAGTGTCCCGGCCGAGGGCCAGCGGCTCACGTCGACCGTGGCGCTGATGGTCAACGTCAAGGATGCGTCGGCCATCGCGGGTACGCCGGTGATCACGCTCGACGGCACCGTGGTCAAGCAAGGCGATCAGATCGGTCACGGCCTGCCGGCCGGCACCCACAAGATCGCGGTGACCGCGGCCGATTCCCTCGGTAACACGGCCACCCGGGAGATCCACTTCACCAGTGCGAGCATCCCCGACGTCCCGACCGACCTCGGGGCGACAGTCACCGGCGTCAACGAGCAGGCGGCCGCGCTGTCCGCGAGGATCCCGGGGGAGGACGGCGTACTGCTGACGGCGACGTTCACCAAGGCGGACGTGGTCATCCCGTCCGCCGGCTACCAGGGCGAGGCGGCCGCGGTGCCGACCACGCTCGACGTCGCGCACGATCAGAACGTCAACGTCGACTCGTTGCGCCCGCTGGACGGCGAGACGATCGACACGGCCTCGGGTCGCGACGTGGTGTTCCAGCGCTACGACCTCGACCTCGGCGCCAAGGGAAGTACGCCGACCCTGCGCTGGGAGGGCACCGTCGACCCGAAGCGCGTGGTGGCGCTGCGGGTCTGGGATCCCGTCGGGAAGAAGTGGGACGCGCTCACGAGTGGCCGCGGTCAGGCCGGGCCGAGCACGGTGCTCACCACTCAGGTCGCCGACCAGTACCGCGACGGCGCCGTCGTCCACGTGCTGGTGACCGGCGAGGACCCGTTCGCCGATGACCTCTCCCCGCGGGACGCGTCGGCGCAGAACGACAAGGATCACTTCGAGGACCCGGCGTCGTACGACTTCTCGATCGCGCACTTCACCGACACGCAGTACCTCACCGAGGGTGCGGCCGGTGGCACGTACGACGACTGGGACGGCGTCAAAGAGCCGAGTGACGTGATGACCGCCGAGGAGCAGGCGATCTGGGCGGCGGCGTACCGCAACGAGGTGCAGTGGATCGCGGACAACAGCGCGGGCCGCAAGATCTCGTACGCCGCGCACACCGGCGACATCATCGAGAACGACTACTACGACCCGCTGGCGAGGAACCCGGACGGCTCGCTGCAGCGGCCCGGCCTGAACGAGGAGGTCGACAAGGAACTGGCACTCGCGTCCAGCTACCAGGCGATCCTGGACAAGAAGGGCGTGATCAACCAGGTCATCGCCGGGAACCACGACAACCAGCTCGGCGCGGAGACCGGACCGGACTCCCGGTTCAGCAAGATGTTCAGCGCCGACCGGTACCGCGAGGTGTCGAAGGCGTGGCCGGCCGGTGCCGAGTACCACGCGTGGGACGAGAAGGTGAACGCGGACGGGTCGATCACCCCCGGCAAGGACAACCAGAACAACTACGTCCTGTTCTCGGCCGGCGGTCTGGACTTCGTCGCGGTCGGTCTGTCGTACGGCGTGACGCCGGAGGAAGCGAATTGGGCCGCCTCGATCTTCAAGCGGTACAAGGATCGCAATGGGATCCTGCTCTCGCACGACTACCTGCGCCCGTCGACGAACCCGGACGGCCGGGACACCGGCTTCTCCACACCGGACGGCTCGCCGCTGTACAAGCAGGTCGTCGAGAACAACCCGAACGTCTTCCTGGTCCTGGCCGGTCACGAGCACGGCGTCGGTACCAACCTGAAGACCAAGGTCGGCGTCACCGTCGCGCACGACGTGGTGGAGCTGCTCGCGGACTACCAGTTCTACACAGTGCCGGCCGGCGAACTGTGGCCCGGAATGGTCGATGCCGCCGGCAACATCGACGTCAACGGCGACGGTACGCCGGACCACAAGGCGACCGACCGGCTGCAGTTCGGGGCGAGCTTCCTGCGGCTGCTGCAGTTCGACGTGAAGCGTGCCGAGATGCACATCGACACGTATTCGCCGTTCCTGAACAACTTCGGGGCGACCGAGTACGACATCCGCCAGGACGGCAGCCAGACCAAGCCGCGGTACAACGGTGCGGAGGACAACCTGACGCTGCCGGTCGACCTGACCACCCGCAAGACGTCGTTCTCGACCGATTCGCTGGCCGCTTACGTGCCGACCGGTGTGATCGGGACCGACAGCGTGGTCGCCAACGGCACCGCGAGTACGACGTGGTCCGGTCTGTCGCCGGCGACGTCGTACGCGTGGATCGTCTCGGCGAAGAGTGCGGACGACGGTGTCGCGGTGACGCAGCCGACCGTGTTCCGGACCCGCAAGGGTCAGCCGACGGTGACCGCGACGGCGGCGCCGGTCGAGTGGGGTACGGCGGCCAAGGTCGCGGTCAACGTGACCGCGGGCGGCCTACCGGTGACGGGTACCGTCGAACTCCGCGAAGGCACCAAGGTCCGCGGTACTGCGCCTGTGTCCGCAGGCAAGGCGACGTTCTCGCTCCCGGTCGGTCTTGCCGTGGGCAACCATGCGCTAACCGCTGCGTACTCGGGAAGCGACACCTTCGAACCGACCCAGGGTACGGCCACGCTGACGGTCAACCTGCCGCCGGCCTGGAACGCGAAAACGCTCTATCGCGCCGGAGCGAAGGTCTCGTACCAGGGCAAGCCGTACGAGGCGGCGTGGGCCAGCGTCCTGCTCCCGCCAGGCGACGCGTACGGCGCCTGGCAGGAGCTGGCGATGACAGAGGACGGTACGGCGATCTGGACGGCGTCCCGGATCTTCGACACCGGCGACGTGGTCCTCTACAAGGAGAAGAAGTACCGCGCCAAGTGGTGGACCCGGAACCAGCCGCCGGGATCGCCGTACGGTCCGTGGACTCCTGTCAGCTGACCGTCACCGTCTGTCCCAGGTCGTTGTAGCCGGTGGCCGGCTGCCAAGTTCCGCTGTTGGCCAGACGTACGGCGTACACCGAGTTGTACGTCTCGCTGGAACCTGGCAGTCGGGCCTGGGACTGGAGTTTCGGATCGGCGATGTTGAGCAGCAGCTTGTACTTGCCCGGCACCGGCGGTGCGGGGACCTTGAGGTTGAGGGTGGTGGTTGTGCCGGCGCCCCAGCGGCGGGGGTCGGCGGGGACGTTCACCTTGAAGGTGTGCTTGTCGTTCTGGAAGACCAGCTGCACCTGCCGCGGGTTGTACGGCGCGGCCCAGCCGTCGTTGCGGATCTGCAGGTTGACCCGGACATCACCGCGCGGCCGGGCCTTGTCCGTGTAGGTGCCCTGCACCAGCGCGAACCGGTAGCCCAGCTTCTGCTTGGCGGTCGTGAGGTTGTCGCCCCAGGTGTCCAGGACGTCCCGGTTGTATTCGATGTTCAGGAACGAGAAGTGCAGTCGCGCCATCTCGGCCGACGCCGAATCCCAGTCCGATCGCGGTGAGTTCACCGCGCAGGTCTCGCCGCCCTCGGGCACGTAATTGGTGTCCTGGGCAACGAAATCCTTGTCCAGCTCGACCGGGTCGCTCAGGTAGGTGCCGAAGTCGTCCGGACTGGCCAGGAAGCAGTCGTTGTGCTGGCCGATCCGCGCCACCGCCGAGCCGTTGTACGCCTGCTGCGCGGTCAGCCCGCCCGCGGTCCCGGTCGGTACGCCGTACATCCGCTGCTTCATGTACGGCGTCCGCACCTGGACCATCCTGTCCTTCGGCAACGCCTGCAGCAGTGCGTCGATCACTGCCTTGCGGTCGGCCCAGTTCTGGTCCGAGACCTGGCTCGGGTCCGCCGGGTCGGAGAAGTAGTCGGTGTAGTAGCCCTCACCCCAGAGCCCGACGAAGCCGGACTGGACGACGGCGATCATGTCGGAGTTCGACCGCAGGATCGGAGCGAGTTGCTTGATCTGCTTGACGACCCGGGACACCGGAGCGTCACCGTACGGGGTCGGTGGAGGCCAGCCGTCGCCCGGCAGGGCGTAGGCGAAGCGGACGATCATCTTGACTCCGGCCGCCCGGGCGGTGGCGAAGTCGGCCTTGACCAGGTCGAGGTAGTGCTGGTCGATCACGTCCTGCTTGGCGAACTTCTCCAGGTAGAAGATCCGGAGGATCTGCGTGATGTTCTCCTGCGTCCGGAAGTTCCGCAGGGAGGTCAGGTCGAGTGGCACGTAGCCGGAGCCGTCGGCCCGGTAGTGCGTCTCCTCGTGGTGGTAGAACCCACGCTCCTGGTTGGCGATCACCTCGTCGGACGCGGCGTAGGTGCGGGTGGTGGTGGTCGGTTCGTTGTGCGCCATCGCCGACTGGGCCGGTAGCAACAGGCCGAGCGAGGCGAGAGCTGCAGCAAGCCGTCTCATGCGGAGTCTCCTAGCTAGCTGACGGTGAGGGTGTGCAGGAGCGAGTTCATTCCGCTCGCGGCGTCCCAGGTGCCCTGGTTCGCGAGACGGATCGAGTACTCGGGGCGGGTGGACAGGAGTGGATCCGGCAGGTTGAGCAGCAAGGCGTAGGAGCCTGCCGGAAGATTCGCGGGCAGCGTGAGGGTCTGCGACACGGTGGTCGACGCGCCGGCTGTCCAGCGGCGTGGGTCGGAGCTCATCGCGAGCTTGTAGTTCGTGCCGGTCGACGTGTTCCGCAGGACCAGCTCGAGGTTGCGCGGGTTGAACGGCGTCGCGTAGCCGTCGTTGTGGACGGTCAGCGACACGGGCAGGCTGCCGCCGGGTGCGGCGGTCGCTGGATAGGTGCCGGTCTCCAGGCGCAAGCGGTATCCGAGTTTCTTGGTGACGTCGGCGAGGCAGCCGCCGGTGTTCCAGGAGTTCAGCACCGTGGGCTCGTAGTCGGTGTTCAGGAAGGACCAGTGGAACTGGGCAAGCTCGCCGGTGGCCGTCGGGCAGCTGGACCGCGGTGGGTTCGAACCACACGTCTCACCACCCATGGCGACGTACGTCGTCTCCGCCTGGAGGTACGGGTACTCGACCGCGGTGTTCTCGTAGGTGCCGAAGTCGTCGGGACTGGCCAGGAAGCAGTCGTTGTGGTGACCGAGCCGGGAGAGCGCCGAGCCGTTGTACGCGTCGGCCGACTGCACCGGAGTGGTCGAGTACATCGTCCGCTTGAACTTCGGTGTCCGCAGCTGCACCATCCGGCTCGACGGCACGACACTGAGCAACTTGTCGGTCACGGCCTTGCGGTTGGCCCAGTCGGTCGTCGTGATCGTGCCGGCGTTGCCGAAGTTCTGCGTGTAGTACCACTCGCCCCAGGCTCCGATCAGCCCGGCCTGCACGACCGCGATGACGTCCTTGCCGGAACTCAGGTACGGCGCCAACTGGTCGAGGTGGGTGAGGACACGGGCCTTGGTCGCGTCGTCGCCGGCGGTCGACGTCGTGTAGGCGAACCGCAGGACCATCTTCAGACCGGCCGCCCGGACGGTGTCGATCTGCTGCTGCAACTGGTCGAGCGCCGCCTGCTCGATCGGGCCGTTCTTGTACTCGGCCAGGTAGAACACGCACATCACCAGCGAGATGCCCTGGCTGGTCCGGTAGTTCTGCAGCGTGGTCCGTGAGAAGTCGGCTTTGTCGCAGTCGCCGGTGTGGTGGTAGAAACCGCGCTCCGGGTTGGCGAAGTTGTCGGTCGACGCCGTGTACGTCACCGTGCTCCCGGACCCGCCGCTCCCGCCGTAGACGTGGGTGTACTTGCTCGAGGTCTCCAGCGGTGATTCGACCTGGAAGATCAGATCGGCGTCGTTCGGGGAAGCGCTCTCGCCGAGATCCGCGCGGTTCACGGTCCACTGCGCGACCCCGCCCGTACCGGAGAAGGTGACTGTGCGTACGAGCGACCAGCTCCAGCCGGTGCCCGTGTGCTGGTACAGGCTGCCGTTCTCCAGCAGGTAGTCGGCGCCCGTACCGCCCTGGGCGAAGCCGGTGGCCGCGTTCCGGTCGGTGTCGACGTACACGCGGAGGTATTGCGGGGAGCCGGTGTAGGAGAACTGGTAGCTGATAGTGGTCGAGGTATTGGACGCCGAGCCGGCGGTGATCGTCGCGCTGGCGGGGGAGACCACCATCAGCGCCGCGAGCAGCGCGCCGGCGACCACGCCGGTGAGTAATCGGAGGGAACGCGGAACGGGACGCACGGTGGTTCCTCTCGCTGGGCGGGGCGATGGGAATAATCATGGAGTCCAGGAAAACTATGTCAAGGCTTCAGACCCGGAGGAAAAGCGTCGGAGAGGCCAGGTCGGGTCCGTTGTAGAGCGTGGAGTCGACCTCCTCGAGGGCCAGTCGGACCGCTCCGAGGGCCACGCCGAGGTCTGCGAAGGCCGAGACCCGGATCTCGGGAGTACGCAGGCACCAGCGGTCCAGCTCCCGTCGCAGCGGTTCAACCAGTACGTCGGCCGACCGCGAGAAGCCGCCGCCGATGACGACGAGCTCGGGGTCGAGGGTGAGGACCAGCGCGGACGCGCCGACCGCGATGTCCCGGACGTAGCCACGGACCGCTCGCATCGCTTCCCGGTCGCCGTCTCGGGCGGCCAGGAAGACGCGCTCGACCTCCTCGCCGGAGCCGAGCCAGCCGCGCAGGTGCTCGGGCGCCCGGAGCCAGCCGGCCGCGGGCAGTGCGCCGATCTCACCCGACCAGTTGGCGAAGCCGCGATGCAACTTCCCGTCGATGATCAGACCGGCACCGGTGCGTAGTCCGGCCAGCAGGAACACCACGTCCTTGGCGTACCGGGCGACGCCGTGCCAGGTCTCGGCCAGGGCGGCGAGCTTGCAGTCGTTCTCCACGCGGACCGGCCCGGAGACCAGCCGGCGCAGGTGGGCGGCCAGCTCGACTCCGGTCCACTCGGGCAGTGAGTCCGACAGCATGACCTTGCCGGTGCCGTCGACGAGTCCGGTGGTCGCGACCCCGGTCGACCAGATCTGGCCGGCCTTGACTCCAGCGCCGGCCAGAGCAGCGGCCACGCATTCGTCGAGCCCGGCCAGCCGCTCGCGGCGACCGGCTTCGGGGGACACCGCGATCCGGGCCTGGCTCAGCACCTCGCCCTCGAGATCGGTGACCAGGGCAAGGACCTTGTGTCCGCCGACGTCGACGCCGAGGAGCCGGCCGGCCTCGGCGTGGTACCGGTAGCGCCGGGCCGGGCGGCCGACTGTGCCCTCGGCCGGGGACACCTCGGTCACCCAGCCGCGCCCGAGCAGATCCCGGGCGACGTCCTCGGTCGAGGCCCGGGACAGGCCGGTCCGCTTCGACAACTCCGTCAGGGTGAGCGGCCGGTCGCCGCGTAGTGCCCGCAACACGGTGGCCGCGTTGAGCTGCCGCAGCCGGGACAGGTCACCACCGGTGGGCTCGTGGGTCATCGCGGTCCTCGGTGAAGTCGTGGTGCTCAGGGAGTCGGGATCCGTCACTTAATCATGGACTCCCGAATAACTATAGATGCGCCGCGACACCGGCGCGCCGAAGCCTCTTTACAGGCGTTGACAACGTTGTACTGTGGTGCGGCGGTTGGCCGAAACGTTTCCGAATGAGGAGGACCAAGGTGTCGAAACCGCTCAAGATCGCGGCCCTGGGATTCTGGCACGTGCACGCGGGCGACTACTCGAGGCAGGCGCAGGAGCATCCGGGAACGGAGCTGGTCGCCGTCTGGGACGACGACGCCGAGCGCGGTCAGGCCGGCGCCGATCGGTTCGGTGTGGAGTTCACCGGCGATCTCGACGCGCTGCTCGCGCGCGAGGACCTCGACGGCGTCACGATCACCACCGCCACGAACGAGCATCGCGACCTGATGGTGAAGGTCGCGCAGGCCGGCAAGCACATCTTCACGGAGAAGGTGCTCGCGCCGACGGTGGCCGAGGCCGAGGAGATCGTTGCCGCGACCGACGCGGCCGGGGTGAAGCTGACGGTCTCGCTGCCGCGCCTCGCACACGGTTACACGCTGGCGATCCGCGAGGTCATCGACAGCGGCAAGCTCGGGCAACTGACGTACGGCCGGGTCCGGCTCTCCCACAACGGCGCGATTCCGACGGATGGGGCCGAGGGCTGGTTGCCGCAACGGTTCTTCGAGCCCAAGACGGCGATCGGCGGCGCGCTGACCGACCTGGGCTGCCACCCCGTCTACCTGACGCAACTGTTCCTCGGTTCCACGCCGGACACGATCAATGCGACGTACCGCTCGGTGGCCGGCCGTGGCCTCGAAGACAACGCTGTCGTGGTGGTCGGGTACGGCGACCAGACGATCGGCGTGATCGAGGCCGGCTTCGCGAGCCAGAACCCGTTCACGATCGAGCTCTTCGGGACCGAGGGGACGCTGACCTACACCGACGCCGGCAACGTCCTGACGGTGAACGGCGAGCAGTCACCCGTGCCCGAGCACGGCAAGGACCCGTTCGCGCAGTGGGTCGACCACATCAACGACGGCACCCGGGCCGACGAGAACATCGCCCGCGCCGTCGAGCTGACCCGGCTGGTGGTGGCCGCGAACGATGCCGCCGACGCCGGACGCGCCATCGCCTACAGCTGAGGAGACTTGTGATGATCAAGGTTGGGCTCATCGGCGGCGGCGGGATCGCGTCCGCTCATATCAAGGGTTACCGCGCGCACGCCGACAAGATCGGCATCACCGCGGTCGCCGACGCCGTCGAGGAGACGGCCAAGGCGCGTGGCGAGGAGCTGGGCGCTACGCCGTACACGGACTATCGCCAGATGCTCGCGAACGAGGACCTCGACGCGGTCGACATCTGCCTGCCGCACCACCTGCACCGCGACGCCATCGTCGCGGCCGCGGAGGCCGGTCGGCACATCCTCTGTGAGAAGCCGCTCTGTCTCACCGCGGACGAGGCCGCGGATGTGCGTGCAGCAGTGACCGAGCACGGCGTCACGCTGATGTGCGCGCACAACCAGCTGTTCATGCCGACCGTGGCCAAGGCCAAGGAGCTGATCGAGGCCGGCACGATCGGGACCGTGTACGAGGTCCGCACCACCGACAGCTTCTACAACGACTTCGACCCGAGCTCGATGGGCTGGCGGGCGAGCAGCAAGACCAGTGGTGGTGGCGAGCTCATCGACACCGGGTACCACCCCACCTATCTGATGCTGCACCTGGCCGGTGGCCTGCCGGTCGAGGCGACCGCGATGCTCTCCACGCACCGGCTGAAGTTCATGGAGGGCGAGGACTCCGCGCAGGTTCTGATCAGGTTCGACAACGGCGTCGTCGGCCAGATGGTGACCAGCTGGGCCTATCAGCCGGCCGCCTCCACCGAGCGGTTCTCCGCCGTCGGCGAGCTCGGCTCACTGCACAGCGACGGTACGTCGTTGTCGTACCGGCTCCGGTCGGGTGAGACCGAGAGCTTCGAACTCGAGTCCGTCGACACCTTCGTCGCCGAGATCGGCCACTTCGCCGAATCCCTGCGCACCAAGTCCCGTCCGATCCACACCGAGGAAGAGGGCATCGCCGTCCTGGGCATCCTCCTGGCCGCCTACGAAGGCTCCCGCTCGAAGACGATCGCGCCGGTGCTGAAGGTCTAGCTCCCTTTTGTGGTCTAGGCGGTTCGGAAGTAGAAGTCCGTCGAGAGGTCCTCCAGCAGGCCCGGGTACGTCGGGTGCCAGTCGAGCAACTCGCTCGTTCGGGCGGCGGACGTCGGGTTGTCGATCCCGGCGAACGCCGCCAGGAAGCCGACGTACTCGGGCGCCTGCTCGGGGGTGATCGAGCGGGCGGGAACATCGACGCCGCGGCCGATCGCCTCAGCGATCCGGCGTAGCTCCACGCCCTCGGCGACCGCATGCAAGCGGGTGCCGGCGGGGGCTGACTCCAGGGCGAGCCGGTAGAGCCGAGCGGCATCGAGGGTGTGCACCGACGACCAGCGATTCGTGCCGTCGCCGATGTACGCCGAGAAGCCGTTGCGGCGGGCGAACGTGATCAGGGACGGGACGAAGCCGGTGGTGTCGAGTGTGCTGTGGACGATCGGCAGCCGGACGACCGATGACCGGATGCCCTTGGCGGCCAGGTCGATGACGAGGTTCTCCGCGTCGATGCGGTAGCCGCCGGGCAGGGTGTCGTCCTCGGTGCCGGTCCGGCCGAGGTTCGCCCGCGCGAGCAGCCCCGTGCCCGACGTACCGACGAGTGGTTTGTCCGTTCCGGCCAGGGCGTCCGCGATCGCTCGTACCGCGGCCAGGTCGGTCTCGGCCGCGCCGGTGAAGTCACCGGCCACCATCGCTTCGTGCCGGAACGCGAGGTGGATGACGCCGTCAGACGCCTCGGCTGCGGCGCGCAGACCGTCGAGATCGTGGAGGTCGCCGCGAACAACGTCAGCACCCCACTCGGTGAGGCGAGCCGCGGAAGCGTCCGAGCGAGCCAGGCCGGCGACCGAGTGACCGTGCTGGAGGAGTTCCGGGACGACGGCGGAGCCGAGGTGTCCCGAGGCTCCGGTGATGAACACGCGCATGATGCTGGTCCCTTTCGGTGATGTCAGTCAGTGACATCACCATGCTACATCCGGTGATGTCAGTCAATGACATCAGCTAGGATCGAGCCCATGGCACGGTGGGAACCAGACGCGGCGGGACGGCTGCGGGAGGCGGCGATGGCGCTGTACGCCGAGCGCGGGTACGACAACACGACCGTCGCCGAGATCGCGGACCGGGCCGGAGTGACCGCGCGGACGTTCTTCCGGCACTTCGCCGACAAACGCGAGGTCCTGTTCGCCGGCTCCGAGGAACTCGAGCGGGTCATGGTCGAGGCGCTGACCGCCGCGCCGGAGTCCGCGACACCGATGGAGGCTGTTGCGGCCGCCGTACTCGCGTCCGGCGAATTCTTCGACGATCTCCGCCGGGACTATTCCCGCCGGCGCCAGGCCGTCATCACGGCGACTCCCGAACTCCGCGAGCGTGAGCTGATCAAGCTGGCCTCCCTGACCACCGCTTTCACCGCGGCGCTGCGGAGCCGAGGTGTCAGCCCGGACGTCGCGGCGCTGGCGGCGGAGACCGGCGTCGCGGTCTTTCGGGTGGCGTTCGAACGCTGGATCACCGAGCCGGAGGGCGTCTCCCTGGCGGACGTCATCCGGTCCACCCTGACCACGCTGTCCGGCCTTACTGCCTGAGACCCTCCGCGGCATTGAGCCAGGACACGATCCCGGCGAGGGCCACGCAGGTGGCCGTCAGGAGAGCGATCGTGACGGGCGAGCCGACCAGGGGAGTGCCGAGCGGAAGCAGGAGGAGCGTCACGATGGCGGGAATCGCAGCGCCGAGATGGAGGGTCGGCGTCGACGAGATGAACGTGTGCACGATCCACAGCATCCCGATGAAGACGGCGACCGGGATGGCGACGGCGTAGCTCACACCGGTAGGCGAGATGTGCAACTCGTGTCCGGTCTGCTCGACAGCGACCTCCAGGCCGGCCCCGAGAGCTCCGAGCGCGGCGAAGATGAAGTAATGGCCGTAGCCCCAGCGGTACGAGCCCTCGCGCCGGTTGGCCAGTCCCGGACCGGCTGGGTGCAGGAAGTACAGCCACCAGAGCGCGAACACCATCACCAGACCGCTCGCGGCGACCGTGATCAGCTCGGCGCTGACCTGGGTCGCCTCGAGAGCTCGGCGTACGGCGTTGGTCGCGGCGAGGATCGTCTCGCCGAGCAGGATGATCGTGAACAGCCCGTAGCGCTCGGCGATGTGGTGCGGGTGCCAGTTGGTTGTGCTGGTCCGCTCGGCCCAGCGAGGGACCGACAGCTCGAGGGCGACGAGAATCAGGAAGCCGGCCAGCTGCGCGGACTCGTTGAGCAGGTCGCGTTCGCCCAGGTACACGCGCAGGATCCAGCCGACCTGCAGGACGCTGATGCCGAGGGCGTACCTGCGCGCCGTACGACGTCGTTCGGGGTCCTCGACACTCGCGCGCAGCCACTGGGCGACCAGCGCGAGCCGCATGATCACGTAGCCCACGACCACCGTGCGATAGTCCCCGTGATCGGCGGCGGACGGGACACCCGCGGCGAGGACGAGGACACCGGCCATCTGGACCATGGTGAGCAGCCGGTAGGGGACGTCGTCGGTGTCGTACGACGAGGCGAACCAGGTGAAGTTCATCCAGGCCCACCAGATCGCGAAGAACACCTGGAGGTACAACAGCAGACCGTCCGCGGCGTGGCCTTCGGCGATGGTGTGCGCGAACTGCTCTGTAGCCGCGGCGACCGCGACCACGAAGGTCAGGTCGAACAGCAGCTCGAGCTGGCTGGAGACCCGGTGCGGCTCGTCGATCGGCCGCGCGGTCATCCGGACCCGGATCCGGATCGAGGGGGCAGGGCCAGAGTCGGGCACGGGCGATTCCTTTCGGCGAGGCCTCTTCCTCTCCTATGACAGCGCAGGTCAGCGGCTTGTGACCAGGGCCTCGACCGGGCCGCTGTCACAAGCCGGGTCACTGCCCTGTCTTACCTGGTGACGGGCGGCAAGGGATGCCGTCGGCAACGAAGGGATTCTGGGATGAAGATCGTCGTGATCGGCGGCACCGGCCTGATCGGATCGAAGCTGGTGGCCAAGCTCACCGAGCACGGGCACGAGGCGGTGCCGGCCGCGCCGAGCACCGGCGTGAACACCCTCACCGGCGAGGGGCTGGCCGCCGTCCTGCAGGGCGCCGACGTCGTGATCGACGTGGCGAACTCGCCGTCGTTCGAGGAGAAGGCAGTCATGGAGTTCTTCAAGACCTCGACCGGCAACGTACTCGCGGCCGAGGCCGAGGCCGGCGTCCGGCACCACGTCGGGATCTCGATCGTCGGCACCGAGCGGCTGCCGGAGAACGGGTACTTCCGGGCCAAGATCGCCCAGGAGGAGCTGATCAAGGCCTCCGGCATCCCGTACTCGCTGGTGCACGCGACCCAGTTCATGGAGTTCGTCGGCGCGATCGCGGACGAGGCGACCCAGGGCAACGAGGTGCATATCGCGCCGGTCGCGTGGGCGCCGATCGCGGCTCAGGACGTGGCCGCGATCCTCGGCCGGACCGCGGTGGGCGAGCCGCTGAACACCCGGATCGACATCGCCGGGCCGGACGAGTACCGGATGGACGAGTTCTTCCGCAAAGCGCTTGCCGAGCGCAACGATCAGCGCGAGGTCGTGACCGACACGCACGCCCGGTACTTCGGCTCGGAGCTGATCGAGCGCAGCCTGGTCCCGATCGGCCCGGCCACTCTCGGTGAGCTGCACTACGACGAGTGGTTCGCGACGCAGTACATCGGGAAGTGAGCTCGATGAACGACGATCCGGTCCTGCGCGAGCTCGAGGTGGAGGTCGAGGCCGACATCGAGCTGAATGCGGCGGGGACGCCGCCCGACGACGACATCGAGTCGCCCAGCGAGTGGCTGCTCGATCCGGTGGAGGTTCAGGAGGAGGCGGTCGACCTGCGGAGCCTGCGGGGTGCGATCGAGGCCCTGGAGGGTGATGATCCGGGAACGACCGTATCCTCAGCCTGACACTGGGACGGTGGGGATGGCGGAGGCGGACGACCTCGACGAGGCGGTCGCGATCTTCAACGAGGTGCGTCCGCGCCTGATGGGGATCGCGTACCGGATGCTGGGCAGTCACAGTGAGGCCGAGGACCTGGTCCAGGAGGTCTGGATGCGCTGGCAGGCCGCCGATCGCAGTGCGGTCGTCAGCCCGGTGGCGTACCTGTCGACCGCGGTGACCAGGCTGGCGATCAACGCGAGCCAGTCCGCCCGCGCTCGCCGGGAGACCTACATCGGCCCGTGGCTGCCCGAACCGGTGGACACCAGCGCCGATCCGCTGCTGGGCGCGGAGCGCGGGGAGGCGTTGAGCTTCGCCGTACTGCTCGTGCTCGAGAGGCTCTCGCCCACCGAGCGGGCGGCGTACATCCTGCGCGAGGCGTTCGACTACCCGTACGACGAGCTCGCCGCCATCCTGCAGACCACCGAGGCGGCGGTGCGGCAGCTCGTCAGCCGGGCCCGCAAGCGCATCCGGGCCGAACGCCGTACCGAGATCAGTGGCACCCAGCAGCGCAAGCTGCTCACCGCCTTCGTCGCCGCGGCCCGCTCGGGCGATCTCGCCGCACTCGAACAGTTGCTGGCCAAGGACGCGATCAGCTACTCCGACGGCGGCGGCATCCGTCAGGTATCGAAGTTCCCGGTAGTCGGCCGGCCGCGGGTGGCGAAGTACTACCGGGCGTTTCACGAGCGCTTCTGGGTCGGCGTCGAGGTCGAGTTCGGTACGGCGAACGGCCAGGCGGCAGCGTTCCTGCGGCGCGACGGTGGCGACGTGTTCGGGTTCTGTACGGTCAACGCGTCGGAGGACGGGATCGACGAAATCCTGTGGATACTGAACCCTGCGAAGCTCACCGGCGTACCCGCTTGAGGCAGCTGGAGGAGATGTGAGCTTCCTGGTGAGGCGGGGTGACGAATCGGTCGTCCAAGAGTTCGCGACGGCCTGCAGTGCGGGCAGTGTCGGTGCGCTACGGCGCATGCTCGCGCCACAGGCGGTCGTGGTCAGCGACGGCGGCGGGCAGGTCGCGGCCGCCCCGCATCCGGTCCGCGGGGCCGATGCGGTCGCGCAGTGTGTGACCGAGTTGCTGAGCCTGCAGCCGGGTACGGCGCTGACCGTCCAAGCGGTGAACGGACAGGCCGGCGTGGTCCTGCGCCGGGCCGGTGCGGTCGTGGCCGTGGTGAGCCTGACTGTGACGGGCGCGAAAGTCGCGGCGGTGTGGATCGTGCTGAACCCGGACAAGCTTCGGCACTGGCTCTGACAGCCGGGAATGAACCCCCAGGTCCTGCGTGTTGACATGTCAACCTAGTATTTGAGGTGGCAACGCAGATGGGAGTGGGGAATATGGCCGACGTGGCCGACCTGGTGTTCGGACTCGACACCTTCGGGGACATTCCGGTGGGTGACGACGACGCGCCGGTCTCGGATGCCGCGGCGATCCGGCACGTGGTCGAGGAGGCCGTTCTGGCCGACGACCTCGGTGTCGACGCGATCGCGCTCGGCGAGCACCACCGCCCGGAGTACTCGATCTCCACGCCGGAGACCGTGCTGGCCGGGATCGCGACGCGGACGTCGCGGATCAAGCTCGGATCCGGGGTGACGGTGCTGAGCTCGGACGATCCGGTCCGGGTGTTCCAGCGCTTCTCCACCGTGGACGCGCTGTCGAACGGACGGGCCGAGGTGATCCTCGGGCGCGGCTCGTTCACCGAGTCCTTCCCGTTGTTCGGCTACGACCTGGCCGACTACGACGTCCTCTTCGAGGAGAAGCTGCAGCTGTTCAGCCGGTTGCTCGACGAGAAGCCGGTCACCTGGGAAGGCACCACCCGGGCCGCCCTCGACAACGCCGACGTCTATCCGAAGACCGAGTCCGGTCGTTTGAAGACGTGGGTCGGCGTCGGTGGCTCGCCGCAGTCCGTCGTACGTACGGCGTTCTACGGGCTGCCCTTGATGCTCGCCATCATCGGTGGTGTGCCGGACCGGTTCGCGCCGTACCTGGATCTGTACCGGAAGGCGGCGGAGCAGTTCGGCACGACCGCACTGCCGGTCGGGATGCACTCGCCTGGCTTCATCGCCGACACCGACGACGAGGCTCGTGAGGTGTTCTACCCGCGGTACAAGGTGATGCGGGACCGGATCGGGGCGCTGCGCGGCTGGCCGCCGATCAAGCGACAGGAGTTCGACTCCGAGGTGGAGCACGGCTCGATGTACGTCGGTTCGCCGGAGACTGTCGCCCGCCGGATCGCCGACGCCGTCCAGACGCTCGGGGTCGGGCGGTTCGACCTGATCTACTCCGCCGGGCCGTTGCCGGTCAGTGCGCGGATGCGTGCGGTCGAGTTGTACGGCACGAAGGTGATCCCGATAGTCCGGGAGATCCTCGCAGCGGAGGAGAAGTGACGATTGCCATTCTCGGTGCCGGGAAGGTCGGTACCGTTCTCGCGCGGCTCGCGGTCGCGGCCGGGTACCGGGTGCTGATCGCGGGATCCGGTGAGGTGTCGAAGATCGCGCTGATCGTGCAGGTCGTCACGCCCGGCGCGATCGCGACGACCGCGGCCGAGGCGGTCGCGGAGGCCGACGTGGTGATCCTGGCGCTGCCGCTCGGGAAGTACCGCACCATCCCCGCCGAGGAACTGCGCGGCAAGCTCGTGATCGACGCGATGAACTACTGGTGGGAGGTCGACGGCACCCGCGACGACCTCACCGATCCACGCACGTCGTCCAGCGAGATCATCCAGGACTTCCTGCCCGAGTCCCGAGTCGTCAAGGCCTTCAACCACATGGGCTACCACGACCTGGAAGAAGGCGCCCGCCCGCCGGGATCGCCCGACCGCAAGGCAATCGCCATAGCCGGCGCCCCCGCCGACGCCGCCGAGGTCGCCGAAATCGTCAACTCCCTAGGCTTCGACCCCGTCATCGCCGGCCCCCTCTCCGAAGGCATCCGCCTCCAACCCCACACCGAAATGTTCGGCGCCAACGCCCCCGCCGAAGAGGTCCGAACCCTCCTATCCCGCTACCCCACCACCCCTCACGCCCAAACCATCACAACCGCCCGAGCTGCCGCCGTCGGCGAAACCCGCACCACCGCCGAATCCGCGGCCTAACCCGCGCCCGCACCACCGCCGGCTCGGCCGCTCCGTCGTCGAACCCGCCCCGACCCGACCCGCCGCCCCGGAGCATTTGAGGGGTTAACCCTTGAGTTGGAGGGTTGCCCACTGAGAATCTCAGTGGGCAACCCGCTAGGTGAGGGGTTATCCCCCTGAAATTTCAGGTGATGGAGATTCGGTCCAGGTCGGGGGCGGGGTCGTTGTTGTTGGAGATTTGGAGGGTGTTGGGGCCGGAGTTCAGGTGGATGGGGAGGGTGACGGTTTGGACTGTGGTGTTGCCGATTCCGGTGACTGAGGCTTCGACGGAAGGGCCGCCGTTGACGGAGACGAAGTAGGACTTGGTTCCGTTGACGGTGTAGTCGAGGTGGAGGGTGTAGGTGCCGGCCGCCGCGACGGTGATGTCGGGGACGATGACGTGGGCGTCGGGGGTGCCGCCCAGGTTGCGGACCTTCTGGCCGCCGGAGCAACCTGAGCAGTTGGTGATGCCGGCGCTGCCGATCTGGTTGAGGGAGCTTTCGGCCTCGCGCATGAAGACGCTGTCGGCTGGGCGCACCTGGATCGGGACAGTCTTTGTGATTTTGTGGGGAAGGCCGACCGTTTCGAAGGTCACTTCGACTGGGACCTGTGCGGCGCCGGATCCCGTGAGGGTCCACGTGCCGGTGATCGTTTGACCGAGACGCAGACCGGCTGCCGTCACCGGAGCACCCGAGACAGTCCAACCCGACGGAACCACAGGCGTCATGCGGACGTTGTCGATCGAGTCCTCGTCCAGTCGGAGCTCAGCCGACACCGTGACCGATTGTTGGCCAGGGCCGACCCAGACGATGCCGGATGGCTTCACCGTCATCGTGGTCTTCGGTACGTACGACGCCGGCGGCATCGGCCCGATCGCGATCCGGTCGAGCCCGACCTGACGGTCGCCCGTCACCTGGATCGTGTTCGCACCAGCCTTCAGCGGTACGGCGACAGCCGTCGACCGAGGCACCTCCGGATTACCCGCATCCAGCGACGCCGTGATCGGCGAGCCACCGTTGACCCGGACCGCGAACGACCCAACAGCGGACGTGGTCCCGTCCAACTGCAGACGGTACGTCCCCGCACTCGCAGCCTGGACATCCCGATACGTCACCCCGCCACGGTCCAACCCGACGACCTGGGCAGACCCGGAACACGCCGCACAGCCGGCGACACGACTACCCCCGCTGCGGTTGAACTCAGCCTCCAACGGCAGCGGATTCCGCAACTCCTGCGGATACGCGTACCCGACCCGGATCTCGTCAATGCGCAACTGCCGGTAGTACGGCGGGGATTGCGGCCCGGACCACGTGTTGAGCACCTCGAGCTTCACATACCGCGCGACCTGGTTGCCGATGTCGATGAACTGCACACCGCGCCGGCTCGGCATCGCGCTGGCCCGCACCGTCGTCCAACGCTTGCCATCCACGCTGACGGACACCTTGTAGTCCTTGATCCGCGCCGAGTCCTCCGGTCGCCCGAACGACTCCCGCGCGTGCGTCGGCGACCACTCGGTCTGGTTCACCGCGAGGTACGTCGCCTTCCGCGCCCGACCGAGGTCGAGTGTCGCCGCCACCGGGAACTGCCCGTCGGCATCCCAGTAGTTCGGGTAGCTGCCGTCGACCAGGTTCGCCGCAGGATGATCGCCGGTCGCCGCCGTGGCAGTTGCCTTGAGCATCGATTGCGGATAGAGACCTTCCTGACCGGAGATCGTCACCTTGAAGACGGTGTCGTACGGATCCCAGTCGGTGACCCCGAGGATCGACAGATACCCACCCGACTGGTTGAAGCGGAACGACTTCCCGGTCCGGACATCCGACACCGACGTGACCCGGTAACCGTTGTCTCGCAGCCTCACCAGGTCCTGCGACTTCGGCTTGGTCAGCACGTGCAGGTACTGCGTCCGCCCGTTGTCCGCGACCGTGATCACCCCGTGCGCCCCGTCGTTCCAGAAGCCAGGCTGCATCCCGCCGTACATGTACCCGCCGCCGTCCGTCTTCGCCAGCGAGGACATGATCGGCGGCAGCCACTCGGCCATGAAGTTGTTGAAGTTCACCTGCTGCGGCGGGAACCTGCCGTTGACCATCGCGGTCTCGGCCATCAACGACTTGATCGACGATCCCGCGTTGGCGACGTACCGGCCGACGCTGAGGCCGTAGTCGACCACGCTGTCGCTGCCGTCGTACCACCATTGGCCGGTGGTGGGCAGCTTGTAGTCGGCCTCGGTCAGCCTCGGCATCGGGGTGAAGGTCGCCTGCGGGTAGTCGTAGGCGGGTGTGATGCCGGTCTTCTGCTCGTTGCTGACCGTGTCCATGATCGGGGTGTCCTCGTTGTTGTTGCTGAGCAACCACGAGGGCCGTTGCTGCCGGATCTGCTCGTACAGTCCGTGCTGCTCCCAGTAGGCGTTGTCGTTGTCGATCCAGAAGCCGGACAGGTCCGGGTAGTCGTCCATCACCTCGTGGAACAGGTCGTAGCTGTACATGCCGAACCCGTCCCGCGTGGTCAGGTCGACCTGCTGACCCTTGTACGCCGAGTACGCAGCCGAATCGAGCGTCTCGACGCCGGGCACCTCGTTGTGCCACTGCGGGTCGTCGGTCATGTAGAGCAGGATGTGCACACCCTTGGCCTTGCCCGCGGCGACCAGCTCGCCGAGGAAGTCTCGTTGCGTGGCGCAACTACCAGGGATCTTGGACGGCCACGGCCGGGCGTAGCCGAGGCGGCTGTGGAAGGTCGCCAGCACGATGTACGACGCGTGCAGCTTCTGCGCCTCGTCGACCCAGTAGTCGGCGTTCCAGCCGCCGGCGGTGACGTCGCGCTCCCAGGCGGCGCAGTCGGTGTGGCGGGGCGCGGTGAACATGCCCCAGTGCAGGAACAGGCCGGCGGTGGAGTCGCGCATCCATTGCTGGCGCGGGTTCTCGACCTCCGCGCGGGCGGGGGCGATGCCGAAGACGGTGGAGATCAGGGCCAGGACGAGGGTGGCGGCAGTGAACCGCCGGGGTAGTCGGAGGGCCATCGAGTTCTCTCACTTCGAGTGGGCGGAAGAATAATGGCAACAAGATTGCCTATTGAGAGATCCGATCTTTCCAACCTTCCGGCCGTGCGGTCAAGACCCGGGGACCGCCAACAGGTCGGCGAGGACGGTGTCCAGCGCCATCCGGGCCGCGCCGAGGGCGACCGAGTCGGCACCCATCGTCGAGCTGACCACGTCGATGGGGACCAGCGACAGCTTCGCCAGCTCGCGCCGGAATGGCTCGGCGATGATCGCGCCACCGCGCGACATACCGCCGCCGAGCACGATCACCTCGGGGTCGACGGCCAGCGCGAGCACGGCCGCGCCGCGGGCCAGCACCTCGGCGAACTCGATCAGCACGGCGAGACTCTCTGGGTCCTGCAGGGCCGCGGATGCGATCACCAACTCGCCCTCGCGACCAGGTCCGGCGCCCTGCTCGGCCGCCAGCGCGGCGCCACGAGCGTGCAGCCGCTCCATCGCCGGCGCCCAGCCGAGGGTCGGAAACACGCCGATCTCACCGGCGGCGCCGTGACGTCCCTGGTGCACCTGCCCGTCGATGAGTACGCCGGCTCCCGCACGGTGACCGGCGAACATGTAGACGACGTCCCCGTACTCGCGGGCCGCGCCCTTCCAGTGTTCGGCCAAAGCGGCCAGCTTCACGTCGTTCGCGACCGCCACGGGCTGTCCAAGCCCGTCAGAGAGGGCTCCCGCCACGTCGATCTCGGTGAATCCGGGAAGCGAGTACGGCGCCAGCCCGGAGCCGACCGGACCGTCGCGGACGTCGTGGACGCCCTCAGCGGCCCGCAGTGCGCCGGTCACCCCGCACGCGATGCCGGTGATATCGGCCGGCCCGAGCTGGGCCTGTGACCAGCTCACGTGGGCGGCGTCCACCGCGGCTCGCACGCGCTCTCCCGCGCCGAGGTCGGGGTCGAGCTCGACCCGGTGCGTCGCGAGCGGGTTGCCGCGCAGGTCAGTCACCACGGCCATCGCCTTGTGGGCCCCGATGTCCAGGCCTGCGACGTACCCCGATTCCGCGCGGAACCGGAAATATCGGGCGGGCCGGCCGGCGGCGCGGGCGGTCGAGGGCTTGCGGGGTGGAGCGCTCTCCTCGACCCGGCCCTCGGTGAGCAACTCGGCGAGCAGGTCCTCGGCGGTCGGCCGGGAGACGCCGACCAGCGCGCGCAGTTCGCGCAGGGTCAGTGACTCGGACTCGAGGAACGCCCCGAGGGCGGCTGCGAGGTTCAGCCTGCGCAGCAGCGACGAATCGCCCATCCGCCCGCCGGCGGCTCGATCTTGACTCATCCGATGAATCGTCCTTATGCTCGCGCCGATATTGCCAACTGATCTGCATAATACTGCCGGAACGCCGCGCGGGCCGGACCTCGGAAGGAACCGTATGCCATCACGTTGGACAGGCACGATCGCTGTGGCGACCCTCCTGACCGTAGCGCTTGCCGGCTGTACGAGCGGGGGCAAGGCGACGAGCAGTGAGAGCGGCGGCACCGTCGAGCTGACGATGCTGACCTTCGAGACGCCGAACCTGCCCGCCTCGCTGTGGGACTCGGCGATCGCCCGGGTGTCGCAGAAGGTGCCCGGGGTGAAGATCAAGAAGCTGGTCACCCCGAACGTCGACCGGACCACCTACGCCAAGCAGCTGGCCAGTTCGGGGCAGCTGCCGGACATCATGATCGCGGTGAACCCGCAGGGCTTCGCCGAGGGCGGCCAGCTCGCGGGGTTCACCCAGGACGAGCTGAAGGACTTCGCCAGCCCGGAGTCGGGGGCGATCAAGGGCAAGATCTACCAACTGCCGACGAATGCCCAGCCGCAGTCGTTGCTCTACTACAACAAAGCCGACTTCGCGAAGGCCGGGATCACCGCCCCGCCGAAGACGTGGACCGAGTTCCTGGCCGACTGCGCGAAGCTCAAGACGGCCGGCATCACGCCGATCGCGGTCGGTGGCGGCGGCCAGGACACGTTCGCCGGCATGTACACCTGGGTCGGTACGGTCGGCACCGACGTCTACCTGTCCGACCCGGGCTTCTCGCAAGAGATCACGGACGGGTCGAAGACATTCGACGACCCCGGGTTCGTGAAGGCCACCGACAAAGTCGCGCAGCTGGCGAAGCTCGGCTACCTCGACAAGCAGGGCACGAGCCGCTCGTACGCCGATCACGAGAAGGCATTCCGGGCCGGCTCAGCCGCGATGTATCCGATGGGCTCGTGGTTCGCGACCTCGGCGGACAACGACAAGCCGAAGTTCGACGTCGGGGTGTTCGCCTGGCCGTCCGATGACGGTAAGGCAGTCGTTCCGAACCTCACTGGTGGTGGTTTGAGCGTCAGCGCGAAGGCAGAGAACGTCGACCTGGCGAAGAAGTTCGCCTTGGAGTGGACCAAGGACAAGGAGACCTCGGACGCCTTCACCAAGGCGGACGGCACGTTCAACACCATCGCGGGCTACCAGCCGCCGGCCGACATGGGTCCGCTCTTCAAGGCGACCCTCGCCATCTACAACCAGGCGGTCAAGGACAAGACCGTCACCCCGGCGCTGTCGATCGAGCAGGGTGACAACGGTCTGCCCGCCGACATGACTGTGCCGGTCCAGCAGATCGCGGTCGAGTTGCTGAACGGCAAGTCCGACGCGAAGACCGCGGTCAGCAAGCTGAACAAAGAATATGCTTCTCTCAAATAGACAGCCGAGAAAACGGCATTCTGGTCTGATACCGGTCCGGGAGTTCTCCGGGTTCGCTTTGCCCGGCCTGTTCCTCTACGGGCTGCTCGTACTGGTTCCGATCGGGTGGACCGTGGTGCTGGGGTTCACCGATCGGAACCGCTTCGCCCCGGACACCAGTTGGGTCGGGCTGGATCAGTTCCGGCGGTTGCTCGAGGACGACCAGTTCTGGCTCGTACTGCGGAACACGTTCGTGGTGACCGCGATCGTGGTCGTCGTACCGAACGTGCTCGGCCTCGCGATCGCGCTGCTGCTGGATCGCGACACGCTGCTCTACCGCCTGCTGCGGTCGGTCTTCTTCACGCCGGTGATCCTCAGCGGCATCGTGGTCAGCGTCATCTGGCAGAGCATGCTCCGTCCCGACGGTGTTCTGAACAAGGTGTTCGGCGACGTGGGCTGGTTGTCTGATCCGGGGATCGCGCTCTACTCGATCAGCGGGATTCTCTGCTGGCAGATGCTCGGATTCTGCGTCGTGGTGTACCTGGCCGGACTGAACGGCGTACCCAAGGAGTTGCACGAAGCAGCGATCGTGGACGGGGCGGGGTGGTGGCGCCGGTTTCGGTCGGTGACGTGGCCGATGATCGCGTCCGCGGTGACGATCAACACGGTGATGCTGCTGATCAGCGGCTTCAAGGTGTACGAGCACGTCCTCGTGCTGACCAACGGCGGGCCGGGTCGGAACACCACGGCGTCGATCGCGTTCGACGTGATCGAGAAGGGCGTCCGCGGCGACCGGATCGGGTTCGCCGCGGCGGAGGCGACCATCATGCTCTGCATCATCGTCGCGCTGAGCGGCCTCGTCCTGCGCCTGCTCCAGCGGCGGGAGGTACATCTGTGAAGGTGGTCCGGCCGATCGCCGCGATTGCGCTCGCCGCACTGTTCTTCTTCCCGGTGTACGTCGTGGTGACGGGGATGCTGAAACCGGTCAAGGACATCCAGTCGTCGCCACTCGGACTACCGGCACCGCCGACCGGTGCGAACCTCGACGCCGTCCTGGGCCGCGAAGACGGGCTGTACTGGTCGGCGTTGATCAACAGCGTTCAGATCACCGTGCTCTCGGTCCTGGCCCTGACGTTGCTCTCGGCAATGTTGGCGCACTACCTGGTCCGGTCGACCGCACGCTGGACGCGGCCGGCGTTGCTGATGCTGCTCGCGGGTCTGATGATCCCGCCGGCCGTGATCTTGCAGCCGGTGACGCAAGTACTCGGCGCCGTCGGCCTGATGAACTCCGTCGTCGGAGTCGTCTGTGCCAACGTCGCGTACTACCTGCCGTTCGGGGTGTTCGTGTTCTCCGGCTTCATCGGCACAGTGCCGATCGAGATGGAGGAGGCTGCGAGCATCGACGGCGCGAGCCGGTTCCGGCTGTTCTGGCAGGTCGTGTTCCCGACGCTGCGCCCGGCGGCGGCCAGCGTGATGATCTTTCTCGGAGTCTGGGTGTGGAACGACTTCCTCACCCCGTTGATCGTCCTCGGTCCCGAGGCGGGGACGACGGTGACGGTCGGCGTCTACCGGTCGGTGGGGGAGTACTCGACCAACTTCGGCACGCTCTACGCCTTCTCGTTCCTGGCGTCGTTGCCGGTGCTGCTGTTCTTCGTCGCACTGCAGAAGCAGTTCGTCGCCGGTCTGACGACGGGAGCCGTCAAATGAGTGTCCACTTCGAGAACGGCGTCCTGCTGCTGACGACGCCGCGTACGTCGTACTCCGCCTACCTCGGCGACGACGACATCCCGATCCACACCCACTGGGGTGCACGGATCACGGTGGACGACGCGGCGTACCTGGCCCGTACGACGGCCGCCCGGTTGGCCGGCGAGTGGACGAGCTTCCGGTCGGCAGCCAACGGCCATGAGGAGTACCCGCTCGACGGGCGACTGCAGTTCGGGCGGTCCGCGTTGTCGCTGGCGTACGGCGACGTGCGGAGTACCGAGTGGGCGTTCGTGGACCACCTCGTCCACGACGACCGGGACCTGGAGCTGATCTTCGACGCACGCGGTGTCAGGGTCAGCCTGCACTACCGCATGTACGACGACAGCGACGTGATCGACCGGTGGGTCGTCGCACGGAACGAGTCGGACTCGGCCGTCGACGTACATCGGCTGGACTCGGCCGCGTGGGTCCTGCCCGAGCAGGCGTCGTACCGGATGTCGACGTTGACCGGGCGCTGGGCGGCCGAGACGCGGCTCGGCCGGAGCGAGTTGGCGGAGGGGCGGTTCGTGGTCGAGAGCCGACGGGGGATCACGAGCCACCATGTGAATCCGTGGATCGCTCTGGACGACGGTACGGCGACCGAGGAGACCGGCGAGGTGTACAGCGCGGCCCTGCACTGGAGTGGGTCGTGGCGAATGCTCGCGCAGCGGGAGCTCGACGAGCCCGTGCAGGTGCTGTTCGGCTGGGGGCACGAGAACTTCGGGCCACGTGGCCTCGAGCCGGGCGAGGAACTCGTGACACCGGTGACGTCGGGCCTGTTCACCAGCGGCGGCTTCGGTACGGCGAGTCGCGCGTGGCATGCCTATGCGTTGGAGCACGTGTTGCCGCGGGCAACGGAGATCCGGCCGGTGCTGTTCAACTCCTGGGAGGCGACCGGGTTCGACGTCGACGAGGCGAGCCAGGTCGCGCTGGCGACCCAGGCGGCCGACCTCGGGTGTGAGCTGTTCGTGCTCGACGACGGGTGGTTCGGCCGGCGGACCGACGACCGTACGGGGCTGGGGGACTGGTCGGTGAATCCGGATCGCTTCCCGAACGGGCTGCAGCCGCTGATCTCCAAGGTGCACGCCCTGGGCATGGGCTTCGGGCTGTGGGTGGAGCCCGAGATGGTGAATCCTGACTCCGATCTGTATCGCGCGCATCCGGACTGGGTGTATCACTTCGAGGGGCGTGAGCCGGCGCAGTTGCGCAACCAGCTCGTCCTCAACCTGGCCCGGCCAGACGTCGCCGCCTGGGCTCTCGAGCAGCTGGACTCGTTGCTGACGGCAAACGATCTGCAGTTCGTGAAGTGGGACATGAACCGCCCATTCGCGGACACCGGCTGGCCGGCCGAGCCGTCGCGGCAAGGCCGGATCTGGTTCGACCACGTCACCGCGGTTTACGGCATCATCGACGCGTTGCGGGCCAGGCATCCCGGAGTCGCGATCGAGGCCTGCTCGGGTGGCGGCGCCCGGGTCGACCTCGGCATCATGGCGCGGACCGATCAGTTCTGGACGTCGGACAACACCGACGCGTTGGACCGGCGTTACATCCAGCACGGGTTCAGCCAGGTGTACCCGGCGCGCACGATGTCGTGCTGGGTGACGGATGTGCCGACGTTCATCAACAAGCGGAACGTGCCGTTGACGTATCGCTTCCATGTCGCGATGGCCGGCGTCCTCGGCATCGGCGGTGACCTGGCCGAGTGGTCGCCGGCTGAGTTGACGCTGGCGCGTGAGTTGATCGCGGAGTACAAGGACATCCGGCACGTCGTGCAGCACGGATCGCAGTACCGCCTGGGTGAGCCGGGGCGATCCGCGTCGGCCGTGCAGTACGTGACCGCGGACCGTCAGGAGTCCGTCGTACTGGTGTATCAGGAGGCGCAGCAGTACGACAGCGCACCACGGCCGCTGCGGTTGCAGGGGCTGGATCCCGAGGCGGCGTACCGCTTCGAGGACAGCGTGGTGTCAGGCGCATTCCTGATGGCTCATGGTCTGTCGCTGACGTTGGTCGGCGATTACGCCAGCCTGCTCATCCAGCTTCGGAGCGGCTGACCTGTGGGCGCGCTCGGCGCCGATGCCGGCGGCAACCACTGAGGCGATGCCGACGGCTTGCAGGAGGCCGGGGGACTGGCTGAGGATCAGCCAGCCGATGAGGAGGGCGAGGGCCGGCTCGAGGCTCATCAGGGTGCCGAACACGCCGGCGTCGAGGCGGCGCAGGGCGAGGTACTCCAGGGTGAACGGCACGACCGGGAGCAGCAGTGCCAGCCCGAACCCGATGGCGACGAGCTGCCAGGTCATGACCGGGATCGTGCTCGGTCCGGCGACCACGGTCGCGACCAGTGCGGCGACCGGGATCGACACCCCCATGCCCTGCAGGCCGGTGACGTTGTCGCCGACATGCTGGGTGAGGACGATGTATGCCGCCCAGCACACGGCGGCACCGAGCGCGAACAGTACGCCGATCCCGTCCACTGAACCGTGCCACGGTTGCGTCAGCAGCATGACCCCGACAAAGGCGAGCGCGGGCCAGATCAGCCGGCCACGACTGCCCAGTACGGCGACGGTCAGCGGACCGAGGAACTCCAGTGCGCTGGCCGTGCCGAGCGGCAGGCGCGCCACCGCAGCCATGAAGAGCAGCGTCACTCCACCTGTGGCGACGCCGAGGCCGACCGCGGCCAGGAAGGACCTGCGGTCGAAGGAGCTGGGGCGCGGGCGGAAGAGCACCAGCACGATGAGCGCCGCACAGGCCAGTCGCAACCAGGCAGCACCCTCGGGGCCGACCCGGTCGAAGAGGCCGACGGAGGCGGCCAGGCCGAGCTGGACCATCGTCATCGACAAGACGGCGAAGGTCACTCCGGTGCGGCTGTCACGCGTGCTCATGACTCCAGTGAAGCTCGCGAATCCGTTCGCGTCCACGTGATATTTGTGGACAAATCGTTCGGGAGTTCTGAACAATAGTCCGATGGACGTACGCCGTCTCGAGCTCCTGCTGGCCCTGTCACGACAGGGGTCGATGCACGCGGTCTCGGAGACCCTCGGGGTCACCACCTCGACCGTCTCGCAGCAGATCGCCGCGCTGGCCAAGGAGGTCGGTACGCCGCTGCTCGAGCCGGATGGTCGCCGGGTCCGGCTCACCCCGGCCGGTCGTCGGCTCGCAGAGCACGCCGTACAGATCCTCGCGGCGCACGAGGCGGCGCGGGCCGATCTCGACCCATCCGCGGAGCCGGCCGGGACGGTCCGGGTCGCTGCGTTCCACACCGTAATCCGGGATACCTTGCTGCCCGTCGTGCACCAGTTGGCGGCTGAGTACCCCGCGGTGCGGCTGGAGATCCAGGAACAGGAACCACCCGAGGCGCTGGCCCTGCTCGAGCGGGACCAGGTAGACCTCGTGTTGAGCTACGACTACAACTTGGCGCCCGCCGCGGTCGAGCCGGCGCTGGACCTGACCCCGCTGTGGCACTCCACCTGGAGTCTCGCGGTGCCGTCGCAGTCCCCGCGTACGACCGGTCCGGCGGCCGACGTACTCGCGGCCTTCGCCGACAGCGACTGGATCGTGAACTCCCGCCACAACGCCGACGAGCGGGTCGTCCGCACGATCGCCGCCCTGGCCGGCTTCGAGCCCCGCATCACCCAACGCGCCGACAGCCTCCCGCTCGTCCAGGAAATGATCATCGCCGGCCTAGGCGTCGCCCTGATGCCCGCCGACTACCCCAAAACCGCCGGCATCTCCCGCCGCCGCCTCCGCGACCCAGAACCCAACATGCGAGCCCACGCCCTAACCCGCCGAGGCCGCACCAACTGGTCCCCCCTCGCCTTGCTCCTCACCCTCCTGTCACAGCGAGACTGAGGCCTCACTCGACGAGTTTGCCGTCGGAGGAGACGTGGCGCATGAGGGTGCGGAACTCGTCGGGGATGGGTGGGATCTGTTCGTGCTCGATCGATCCGGGGCCGGACCAGACGAGGTTCACCTGGAGGGACTCGTCGAGGTCGGGGTAGTCGGAGCGGTTGTGGCAGCCACGGGATTCTCGGCGTTCGAGGGCTGCGTCGAGGGTGGCTCGGGCGGCTAGGGCGGACGACTTGAGGTCGAAGGCGTGGGCGAGGTCCTGGAAGCCGGCGATGTCGGGGTGGACGCCCAGCCGGGTCATGCGATCGTCGAGTTCGGCAAGCTCGGCGATGCCTGCGAGGAGTCCGGCTTCGTCGCGTACGACGCCCGCCCGGGACGTCATCGTGTCGCGGAGAGCCCGCTGCAGCGCGCGTACGTTCTCCTGGCCGTCGGACGCCAGCAGTGCGTCGACCTCCGCTCGTGCTTCGGCGACCGCCTCGGCCGACCGCTGCTGTGATTGCCGGTCGATCGAGTACTTCGCGGCCTCCTCCGCCACGATCCGGCCGAAGACCAGGAGCTCGATCAGCGAGTTGCCGCCCAGCCGGTTCGCTCCGTGCAGACCGCTGGCCGCCTCGCCGAGCGCGTACAGCCCGTCGATGCCGGTCCCGTGGTCCTCCGGCCGGACCCATACGCCACCCATCGAGTAGTGCGCGGTCGGCGCGATCTCGATCGGCTGCTTGGTGATGTCGAGCATCTGGAGCTCGAGCAGCGTCTGGTACACGCGCGGCAGCCGGCGCATGATCGTCTCGCGCGGGAGGTGGGACACGTCCAGCCAGACCCCGCCGTTCGGCGTACCGCGGCCTTCCTTGATCTCGGTGTACGCGGCGAGCGCGACCCGGTCACGGGTGGACAGTTCCATCCGCTCGGGGTCGTACCGCGTCATGAAGCGCTCTCCGAGGGCGTTCCGCAGCTGACCGCCTTCGCCGCGGGCGGCCTCGGACACGAGGGTGCCGGCGGCGTTCTCGGGCTCGATGAGTCCGGACGGGTGGAACTGGACGAGCTCGGGATCGCGGATCTTGCCGCCGGCCAGGACGGCCAGGCGGAACGAGTCGCCGGTGTTCTCGTCCCGGCGGGACGACGTACGGCGCCAGATCCGGGTGTGACCGCCGGCCGCGAGGATCACCGCGTCCGCGTGGATGACGTACCGCCGCCCGGTGGTCAGGTCGAACCCGTAGGCCCCGAACACGGCGTTGTCCCGGACCAGGATCCGGGTCACGTAGACGGTGTCGAGGATCGGCACGCCGAGCTGGACCGCCCGGTTGATCAAGGTGCGCTGGATCTCCAGGCCGGTGTAGTCGCCGGCGAAGGCGGTCCGCCGGTAGGTGTGGGCGCCGAAGAACCGCTGGGAGATCCGGCCGTCGGCCTCGCGGGCGAACGGCATGCCGTAGCTCTCCAGATCGGCGATGCCGCGGGCCGCGCCCTCGGCCACGATCTGGACCGTGACCGGGTTGGCCAGCAGGTAGCTCTCCTGCAAGGTGTCCGCGGCGTGCTGCTGCCAGGTGTCCTCGGGGTCCATCGTGGCGAGCGCCGCGTTGATCCCGCCGGCCGCGAGCGAGGTGTGCGCGTCGGAGCGCGGCCGTTTGCCCAGAGCAAGGACTTCGACACCCTGCTCGGCCAGCTCGATCGCTGCCCGCAGGCCACCACCACCGGTGCCGATCACCAGGACGGAAGTGGCGATCTGCTGTTCGGTGACACTCATTTGGCTCTCCCTCGGCTGCGTGCGTACTCACTGACTAGGACAGACCACGACCGCGTTCTGTGACTGTCTCGCCGGTCACAACCCGGCTGTCCGCTCCGTCACAACCCGGCGAGCTGTCCGGTCCTTCCTGGTAGTCCCGAGAGAAGGAGCACCTCATGAATGACCAAAGTCCCGTTGTTGTGCTGGTCCACGGCGCCTTCGCCGAGTCGGCCAGCTGGAACGGTGTCGTCGAGCGGCTGCAAGCACGGTCGATCGAGACCGTCGCCGTCGGGAACCCGCTGCGCAGCCTCGCCGGTGACGCCGCGTACGTGCGCGACGTGATCGCCGGCCTCGGCCGGCCGGTGGTGCTGGTGGCCCATTCGTACGGCGGCATGGTGATCACCGAGGCGGCCGCGCAGAACGACGCCGTCCGGGCGCTGGTGTACGTGTGCGCGTTCGCACCCGACGAAGGCGAGACCGCATTCGCGTTGTCGGCGAAGTTCCCCGGCAGCACGCTCGGTGAGGCGCTCGATGCCTACCCGGTCAGCACCGGCGGCAACGACCTGAGAATCAAGCCCGACCTGTTCCACCACCAGTTCTGCGCCGACGTACCGGCCGCCACGGCAGCGCTGATGGCCGCGACCCAGCGGCCGGCCAGTGACGTGGCGCTCACCGACGCCCTGTCGACCGCGATGCCGGCCTGGAAGACGATCCCGTCCTGGTTCGTCTTCAGTGACGAGGACCTGAACATCCCGGTCGCGCTGCACCGCTTCTTCGCCGAGCGGGCCGGCGCGAAGGACACACGTGAGGTCGCCGGCGCGTCCCACGCCCTGTCCGTGTCCGACCCGGAGGTCGTCACGGCCTCGATCCTCGACGCCCTGTCCGCCTGACCCCGCCCGCCAGGGGAGTCCGCCCACGGACTCCCCTGGCGGACCACGGACTCGACCACGGACTTTCCAGGGCGCGCCGACCGCTGTCCGGACGCGACGGTGGGAGTTGCCCCCCACGCAAGGAGTCCGGATCGTGACGACGTCGACGGCTGGATTGGACGAGTTTCTGCAAGCGCGACCGCGGTTGTTCCGGATCGCCTGTCGGATTGTCGGCAATCCGCAGGAGGCCGAGGAGCTGGTGCAGGAGGTGTGGCTGCGGTGGCAGCGCGCCGACCGGTCGGCGGTCGTCGATCCGGGGGCGTTCCTGGCGACCACGATCTGCCGGCTCGCGATCAATCTGGTGCAGTCGGCTCGGCGCCGGCACGAGACCTCCGTCGGCCCGTGGTTGTCCGAGGAGAGTGCGGTCGGCGGGGTCGATCCGCAGACCCATGCGGAGCAGCAGGAGGCGTTCGATGACGCCGTACGACTGCTGCTCGAGCGTCTGTCACCGGCTGAGCGGGCCACCTATGTACTGCGGGAGGGCTTCGAGTACCCGTACCGGCAGATCGCCGAGACGTTGCGGATCGGCGCACCCAACGCGCGGCAGTTGGTGAAGCGGGCGCGAGACCGGCTCGCCTCCGACCGGTGTCGCCCGGTCACTCCGGCCGCGCACAGCCGGCTCCGGCACGCCCTGGCCTCGGCCTCACGCGCCGGTGAGCTGGATGGCCTCGAACAACTCCTCACCGCCGACCTCGCCCAGCCGGTCGGCTGAACCACCGGCTACTGTTGCCACACGCCGGCCGGATGACGCTATTGCGACACCGGCGGGTCCTATCCCGGATCGACGTCAGGCTCTAGCCTCTGGTGAGGGAGGGTGCAGCCATGTCGATCGGTCGGCCCGCGCCCGAGCTTCGCGGGCGGCGTACGGAGTGTGCACGGCTGGACCATGTGGTCGCCGGCATCCGCTCCGGCGACGGCCAGGTGCTGGTTGTCCGTGGTGAAGCGGGCATCGGGAAGACCGCCCTGCTCGAGTACTTGGTCGGCCACGCCGAAGCGTGCCGGGTCGCGCGAGCTGCCGGCGTCGAGTCCGAGATGGAGCTCCCCTTCGCCGGTCTGCACCAGTTGTGCGCCCCGCTGTGGCGTCTCAGTGATCGACTCCCGCGGCCGCAGCGTGACGCACTGGCGGTCGCGTTCGGACTGGAGTTCGGCGGCCCGCCCGACCGGTTCCTGGTCGGTGCGGCGGTGTTGAGTCTGTTGTCGGCAGCCTCAGAAAGCCGACCAGTGCTGTGCGTGATCGACGACGCGCAGTGGCTGGATCAAGCGTCGGCCCAGACGCTGGCGTTCGTCGGGCGGCGGCTCTTCGCCGATCGGATCGGCCTCGTGTTCGCCGTCCGTGAGCCGGTGACCGGGCCCGAGTGGAGAGGCTTCCCCGAGCTGGCGGTCGGGGGCCTGTCAGACCGTCATGCGGGGGCTCTGCTCGACGCCGTCGTACCCGGCCGGCTGGACGAACACGTCCGGGACCGGATCGTGGCGGAGACCAGAGGTAATCCGCTGGCCTTGCTCGAGCTGCCGCGAGGGCTGACCGCGGGTGAGCTCGCGGGCGGGTTCGAGCGACCGGATGCCCAGCCGCTGGTGAGTCAGATCGAGCAGAACTTCGCCCGCCGGGTACAGGCCCTCCCACCGGAGACCCAGCTGTTGCTGCTGACCGCGGCCGCCGAGCCGGTGGGCGACGTACCGCTGCTGCTCCGCGCGCTCGCGGTCCTGGAGGTGCCGGTGAGTGCGGCCGCGCCCGCCGAAGCGGCCGGCCTGGTCGAGCTCGGTGCGCGGGTCAGGTTCCGGCATCCGTTGGTACGGTCGGCGACGTACCGCGCGGCGGATCCCGCCGACCGCCGGCGCGTGCACCAAGCCCTCGCCGAGGCGATCGATCCGGACCTGGATCCGGACCGGCGGGCCTGGCACCGCGCGCACGGAGCGGATGGCCCGGACGAACACGTCGCCGCCGAGCTCGTCAGTTCGGCCGATCGGGCTCAGCGTCGCGGGGGAGTCTCGGCCACCGCGGCGTTCCTGCAGCGGGCAACCGAACTCACGCCGGATCCGGCCCAGCGCGCGGTCCGTGCCCTCGCCGCGGCCCAGGCCACCCTTCGGGCCGGCGCGTTCGAGCCGGCGTCGCGGCTGCTCGTCACCGCCGGCGACGGGTCGGCCGACGCTCTTCACCTGGCCCGAGTGAACCTCCTCCGGGCGCAGATCGCGTTCGCCTCCGGGCACACTCTGGAGTCGGGGCCGCTGCTCCTGGATGCGGCCCGCCGACTCGAACCACTCGACCTCGACCTCGCTCGGGACACCTACCTCGACGCGATCGCGGCCGGGCAGTTCGCCGGGCGACTGGCCGAGCGGGCCGGGGATCCCGGACTGGCCGGAGCGGCTCGCGCGGCCCGGGCCGCGCCCACTCCGGACCTCCGCCGCAAGCGGGACCTGGTGCTGGACGGTGCCGCGACGCTGTTCACCGACGGGTACCCGGCGGCCGTTGCTCCCTCCCAGGAAGCGGTCCGGGCGTTCTCTGGCGCGGACGGGGCGCCGGACCAGGACGACCTGCGGTGGTTGTGGCTGGCGTCGCTGCTGGCCGTGAACCTCTGGGACGAGGAGAGCTGGGAGGCGCTCACCGCGCGCCATGTCCGGATCGCCCGCGAACTCGGCGACCTCAACGAGCTCCCGCTCGTCCTGAACCACCGGGTCATGCTGAGCCTGTTCACCGGGGAGATCTCCACGGCGGCCGCTCTGGTCGCGGAGATCAGGACGATCAACGACGCGACGGGCGTCGGCCTGACGCCGTACGGCGCGATCTGTCTCGCGGCTTGGCGCGGCCGCCCGAAGGAGGCGACGGCGCTGATCGGCACGGCCAGGGACGATGCCCTCGGCCGCGGCGAAGGCGGTGGGCTGGCCATGACGCACTTCGCGGACGCCGTTCTGCTGAACGGACTCGCGAACTATCAGGAGGCACTGGCGTCGGCGCGTGAGGCGACGGCGTATCCCATCGAGCTCGGCGTTGCGAGCTGGGCGCTGCCCGAGCTGATCGAAGCGGCGGCGCGCAGCGGTCGTCCGGAGCAGGCGGCGGACGGCCTCGATCGGCTGGACCAGATGGCGCAGGCGTGTGGCACGGACTGGGTGCTCGGTGTGCTCGCCCGGTCGAAGGCTCTGTTGACCACGACGCGGTCGGCGGAGTCGGCCTACCAGGAGGCGGTCGAGCGACTCGGCCGGACGCGGATGCGGATGGACCTTGCCCGTGCTCACCTCGTGTACGGCGAATGGCTTCGACGCCAGGGCCGGCGGCAGGACGCGCGGGTCCAGCTGCGGACGGCACACAAGATGTTCACCACAGCTGGTGTCGACGCCTTCGCCGACCGCGCGGGCCACGAGCTGGCTGCGACGGGCGAGGCAGTCGGAGACCGTGCCGGCCGGGCGACCGACGGCTTGACCGCGCAGGAGGCGCACATCGCGGAGCTGGCCGGCACCGGCCTGACCAACGCCGAGATCGGTGCGCAGATGTTCCTCAGCCAGCACACTGTCGAGTGGCATCTCCGCAAGGTGTTCTCCAAGCTAGGCATCACCTCCCGCAAGCAGCTCCGCCGCTAGCACGCGTCACAACCCGGGCGGCTGGGTTGTCTTACTGACAGAGTCGACGGAAAGAGGACAACCCGTGCGCAGGATCCTGGTGATCGGTGGTGGGTACGCCGGTTTCTACACGGCGTGGAAGCTCGAGAAGAAGCTGCGGCGCGGCGAGGCCGAAGTCGTCGTGGTCGACCCCCGGCCCTACATGACATATCAGCCGTTCCTCCCCGAAGTCGTCTCCGGATCGGTCGAGGCGCGCCATGCCGCGGTCTCGTTGCGGCGCAATCTGCACCGGACCAAGGTCGTCTCGGGCTCGGTCATCGCGATCGAGCACGCGCAGCGGTCGGTCACGATCCGCCCGTCGCAGGGGCCTGACTTCCCGATGTCGTACGACGTCCTCGTGGTGACCGCGGGAGCGGTGACCCGGACGTTCGACGTACCCGGTATCGCCGAACGGGCGATCGGGATGAAGCACGTCGAGGAAGCGGTGGCGATCCGGGACCGGTTACTCACAGCGTTCGACGAGGCGTCCGGCCTCGAGCCCGGTCCGATCCGGCGTCGATTGTTGACAATCACCTATGTCGGCGGCGGTTTCTCCGGAGTGGAAGGGTTCGGTGAGCTCCTGTCGCTCGCTACCTCCCTGCTCAAGCTCTATCCGGAGCTGTCCCAGAGCGACCTCGCCTTCCATCTGGTCGAGGCGACCGGCCGGATCCTGCCGGAGGTCAGCGACAAGCCGGGGCAGTGGGTCGTCTCGATGCTCGAGCAGCGCGGAGCAGAGGTGCACCTGAACACCACGGTGAGGTCGGCCGAGGACGGTCACGTGGTGCTGTCGGACGGAAGCGAGTTCGACTCGGAGCTGATTGTGTGGACGGCCGGCAACGCCGCTACGCGGCTGATGCGTAACCACACCGATCTGCCGCACACCGAGCGCGGTCTCGTGCAGGTCTGCGCCGACCTCCGGATCGGTACCGACGCCAATCCGGTCACGGACGCCTGGGCTGCCGGTGACGACGCGGCCGTTCCGGATCTCGCCTCGGGGACCGAGGGCACTTTCACGGTGCCCAATGCGCAGAACGCCGTACGGCAGGGGAAGTTGCTGGCGAAGAACCTGGTCCGTACGTTGCGCGGGCGGGAGCCGAAGCCGTACGTGCATCACAGCCTGGGGGCCGTGGCGACGCTTGGTCTGGGGAAGGGGATCTTCCAGTACCGCGGGATCGTCATCAAAGGTCTGCTCGCGTGGCTCATGCATCGCGGGTACCACGTCCTTGCGGTCCCGACGTGGGACCGCAAGGTGCGCGTCTTCGCGATCTGGGTCGCCGCGACGTTCTACGGCCGGGACGTCGTCTCGCTGGCCTCGGTCCAGCGTCCGCGGGAGGCGTTCGCGACCGCGGCCGGCGTACCGGCGCTCAGCTCGCACCGACCGGCCGCGTCGAGCGAGCCGGTCGATTCGGGCGAGTCGGTCGAGTCAGTCGATTCGGGCGAGTCGGTCAGTTCGAGTCAGCCGGGATGAGCAGGTCGGTCAGGTCGAAGGCCGGCCCGGCGGCGGGCTGGGTCGGCTCCCAGTCCGGCTCGAGGCTCAGGTAGCTGGCCGGGTCGGCGCGGAGCAGACCGATCAGGACCTCCGCCACGATCCGGCCGCCGACCGGCCCGAGCCGGTCTCCACCGCCGAGGTGCTCGGATTCCTTCAGGATGTAGAACCACAGCGGGGTGCCGTCGGGCCAGGTATCCACGGTGAGCGGCGGTACGCCGATGAACCGCGCGAGCTCCTCACCACTGGGCAGTCCGGTCGTGTCGCCGCGCAGCAGATCGCGGACCGCCAACGATCGGTAAGCCTCGGTGTCGACCACGCCGGTGACCTGCTCGGGCAGACCGATCAGGCTGGCGGCGAGCCGGCCGTCGAGGCGCTTGGCGCGTTGCGCGGGCGGATGCCCGGGCACATCGAAGACCTGGGTGAGATCGAGCCGGTGGTTCGGCGGCCCGAAGCCGACGAGGTCGGGAAAGAGCGGCAGCTCGGGACCGCCCTCGACGAGCCGGTAGGTGTGCCGGATCTGGCCGTGGCCGTAGCGGTACGCCGCGTCCGCGAACTCCAGTGGGATGAACGCCTGCCCTGGTGCGGGCGCGAACCACTGGCCGCCCTTGGTGAGAACCTCGTCGACCAGTTCCGGCCCGACGAGTCGTGGCAGGAAGTCGTGGACCACGATCCATTGGTAGTGCCAGGTGAGCGTGACCCGCGCGTGTTCGAAGACGTCGGCCTCGGGGACGCCCTTGGCCCGCAGATTGTCGACGATCCGATTGTGCGCACGCAGCAGTGCGACATGGAGGGTCAGCGTGAACAGATGGACGTCGTTGCGCGGATCACCGATCAGGGCCACGCCCTGCTGGTTCCGGGGTACGTCGCACCCGTCCGGGCCGAGCAGGAACTTCGCCGGGTCGTGGAGATCGAACAGGTACGGCGAGCCGACCGGACCGTCGGAGTACATGATCTCCAGGTTGAGCTTCGGCGCCCGCGCGTTCTTCAACGCCTCCGTCTCGACTCCACCGGTGATCGGCGACCGGTCCGCGGTGATGTCGTGCGCGACCAGCTGCCCGAAGAACGGCCACCCGGCCGCCTCGGTCGCGTCGTCGCCGACGGTGCTGCGGTCCAGCTCGGCGGCGGCATCGCAGATCCCGCCGTCACCACCGGCGCGCATCAGTACGGCGGGGTCGCTGCCCAACGGATCGAGTCCGGTGAACATGCGCCCGTACCGTGCCCCGCCGGTCGGCCGATCCACACTCCGCACCGAGCTCAGGCAATGGTCCCGCGCCGCCGGATGCCCACTCATTGAAATCCTCCTGGTCTCTACGCCCTGCCACTGTCTACCCCTTGCCATCAGACAAGACAGCACAGCACCCCGTCCTGTGACCGATCAGGAATCGAGAAGCACGGTGGCAGGGTCCGTCACTAGCGTGATGGGCATGACGACAAAGCAGAAGACCGAAGCCCGCAAGCCCGGAACGCCGGGGACGTTCTCGCGCTGGGTGCAGCGGACCATGAACGCGCGGACCAACACCAAGATCCGGAAGGGACGTGCCCAGCTGATGGGCATGGACGTCCTGATCCTCAAGACGGTCGGCCGCCGCAGCGGCGAGCCGCGGGAGACCCCGCTGGCGTGGTTCGCCGACGGCGAGAACGCCTGGCTGGTCGTCGCCTCGGGCGGCGGCAGCCACCACCCGGACTGGCACGCCAACCTGATGTCCCACCCCGACCAGGCCGCCGTCGAACTTCCCGGCAGCACCGCTACCCCCGTCACCCCCCACACCCTCGCCGGCCCCGACCGCGACGACGCCTGGCAGCGCATCACCGCAACCCAGCCCCGCTACGCCAAGTACCAGAAGAAGTCCGACCGCCAGTACCCGATCGTCCGCCTCACCTCACGCTGATCAGAGGATGCGGGTGAGGCGGCCGTCTGGTTGTACGCGGATGGTGGTTCTGCGGGGGCCGACGGTCAGGTCGATGAAGAACATGGTGCCGACGGTGCGGGTGCTGAAGGCAACCTTCTCGGTGGAGGCGGCCGGTACGACGGCGGACAGGATCGTCGCGGTCGATCCAGTCCGGTTGAACTTGACCACCGGGGCCGGTAGCCGGTGGAAGATGTCCGGGAAGTACCAGCCCTGCACCGGATCCTGCCGGCCCTCGGCGAGCGTGATGGCGTCGGCGGGCAACTGCTGGCGGTAAGGGATCTGCAGCAGGTAGATCTTGGAGCTGTCCCCAGGCTTGGCTGCGACAGCCGTGGTCGCCGACTGCACCGTCACCTTCTGGTCCGGCGCCAGGTGCCACAACGTCTCGTACCGCTGATCGCTCGCCGACTGCCCGCGGTCCAGGGTGACGATCAGGTCGGGGTCCTTGAGCACCAGCACGTCCCGGGTTCGCTGTACGCCGATCGCCGGGCTGTCGGTGAGCGTGTAGTACTCCGATGTCGGTGCCATCGCGGCCCGGACCAGCCGGGTCTCCACCGAGGCTGTCTTCGCGGACGGGATCGTCATCACGTTGTGGGCGGCCTGGCTCTTGGTCCAGGTCTGCCACTTGTCGAGCTGGTACCCCGAGTTGCCCGGGTCGATCAGGATGTCCCGGCCGTGGGAGGAGTAGGTGATCGACATGTGGTCGTCGTGCCCGTGCAGCCGACGGCCCGGACCGAACCTGATGCTGTACGTCGACTCCTGCGTGAACGGCCTCGTCTCACCCCACCCGGTCCGGCCGAAGACATAGCCGGCGTCGTAGACCGCGGTACGACGGGCCGGTTTGGTCCCGTGCTGTCCGAGCGTGGCGGCGTACTCGAGGGGAGTGCCGGTGCCGCCCAGCGGGGTCTGGCGGATGGCGTCGCCGACCTGGTGGAGTTCGCCGGTGGACTTGGTGGCGAGGGCGAGCCACTCTGACAGCACACGGCGTCGTTCTTCGATGACCGGTCCCGGGTCGGAGCCGCACCGCTTCAGCGCCGTGGTCGCACGGCCCCAGAGCAGATAGTTGAACATGGCGTACCCGATCGACTGCTCGTTCGTCGACCCCTGCGGGTCGATGGCGGTCGTGATGGCCTCGGTCAGCCGTTGGAGGGCGAGGCTCTTGAGATCGGCCCGCTTGAGCGTGCAGCCGACGCCGAACAGGGCGATGCTCTCGTCGGTGCCGTGGTTCCACGGCCCGCCCCAGTTCTCGGTCATGAACTTGGCGTGATCCAGCAGCGACTGGTCGAGCCACGCGTACTGCGTCGGCAGCGAGCGGACATGCAGTCCGGTGAGCACGGCCTGGCGCGCACAGAGCAGCACGTTGGTGCGGTGCATCGTGGACTCCCAGGCGCCGACGTCCCCCTTCCACGAGTACGGGTTGTCGCGCACCCAGTCCTGGATGATCGCCATCACATGCCTCAGCGCCGTGCGGTCGCCCTTCGCGCCGGCCTCGATGCCTTGCCCCAGCCAGCGCAGCGAATGCAGCCACAGGTACCAGCTCGGCTTCTTGTACGGGTCCGAGCGCCAGTTCACGTCGCCGTTGCCGTCACCGACGCGGTACGGCGGATCGTCGCCCCAGACGAACGTGTCGTCCAGGACCATCTGGACCGGGACCTTCGACTCGATGCCGCTGTAGCCCGTGCACTCGTAGGTCCCGGTCACGGCCACCGGCGTCGTCGGCGGGGGAGAAGCGGGCGTGTCGACCGCCTCGATCGGATCGCTCGGGAGCGGCTCGCTCGGCGTCGGAACGCTCGGTGTCGGAACGCTGGGGGTGACGGGTCCGGCGGCCGCCGTCGTACTGCGGTCCCGGCCGCCGGGCATCAGCACGGCGACCGCGCCGGCGAACGCGACCGCACACACCAGCACGCACACGACCGTCAGCGCGACGGTCGTACCCCACCGCCTGCTCCGCTGCGCAGCCACCCCAGTGCCCCCCAAAGCTCAGCCACGGCCAACGGCCGGCTGTCACGCCGATGAGGTTACAGGGATCGGGGTCCGGCGGCCGACGGCGGCGAGTGTGGTGACGAGGAGGGCGATGGTGCTGCTGGCGGAGGCGACGATCACGCAGGTGATGAAGCCGGTACCGAGGCTGTGGGCAGTACCGAGGAGGGGGCCGAAGGTGGCGACACCGATCGCACCGCCGACTTGGCGGGAGGTGTTGAACGCTGCCGAGGCGGCGCCGTGCAGGGCGGGTTCGACGCCGGCGATGGACTGCGAGGTCATGGTGGGCACGAGGAGCCCGGAGCTGATGCCGATCGGGATGAGCGCAACCACGAGTGGCCACAGCGCCGTCGAAGTACTGGCCCAGGCGAGCCCGAGAAGGGCGATGGCCAGCACGGCCTGACCGATGCTGAGGACAGCCGGGCGGCCGAGTCGTCGGGTGAGCGCGGTCGAGCAGATGTTGGCGACCGAAATCAGTCCGGTCAAGGGCAGGAAGAGGAGACCTGTGGACAGCGCGCTGAGGCCGCGGCCTTGCTGGAGCATCAGGCTCATCGCGAACAGCACGCCGTAGAAGGCGAAGTTGAGCAACGCCCCTTGGATCGCGGTGGTGGCGAAGCCACGGTCGGCGTACAGGCCTGGTGGCAGGAGCGGTTCCCGGCTGAACCGTTCGACCCAGACGAAGCCGGCGAGTCCGGCGACGGTCAGCGCGACGGCTGTGAGGACCGCGGGATACAGCCAGCCCTGTGCGGGAGCTTCGATCAGTGCGAAGACCAGCCCCCCGATCAGTACGGTCGCAGTGCCCATGCCGGCCAGGTCGAGTCGCCGGCCCCGGCGTACGACGGAAGGCATCGAGAGCAGGCTCCAGATCAGGGCCGGGATCCCGATCACCACGTTGACCGCGAAGACGGCCCGCCAGTTCGCGACCGCGACCAGCGATCCACCGAGCAGCGGACCGGCCGCCATCCCGACGCCGCCGGCCGCGGCCCACCAGCTGACCAGCCGGTGCCGGGCGTGCTCGTCGGTCGCCGACGCGGTGGCCAGAACGAGTGCGCTGGGCAACAAAAGTGCGGAGCCCGCGCCCTGGACGAGCCGGGCGAGGTTGAGCATCAGCATCGAGGTGGCGACCGCGCAGACCGCGGACGACGCGGTGAACACCAGCAGGCCGGTCACGAACGCGCGCTTGGCGCCGAGGGTGTCGGTGATCGCCCCGGCACCGAGCATGAGGGCGGCGAAGGACAATGTGTAGGCGTTGACGGACCACTCGAGTTCGGCGCGGGACGCGTTCAGGTGAGTGGCGAGCTGGGCGAGGGTGACGTTCACGATCGTGCCGTCGACGAAGACCATGAAGGCCGCGACGAGCCCGAGGACGACGACGCCACGGCGATGTCCGACAGTCATGAAAGCACTCTAGATCAGTGTTTGATCAGCGTCGAACAATATGCCACTGGGTGGAACAGTTGACCTCGGCGCGAGGTCTGGCCGCCTGCGGCTATGAGTACCACGGACCCAAGGGGCACGTGGGCTTCGCGCCACGCATCCGGCCCGAGGACTTCCGCTGCGCCTTCACCGCGCTGAAGGCTGGGGCCTTTAACCGGCCAAGGTAGTTGTCACCAGCAACCGAGCCGTGGTCGCCCTGACCCACCACCCCGTGATCGTCAGCGACGACCGACCGCTGGAGATCGACCTCCGCAGCTGAGCTGTCAGCCGGCGGGTACGCCGGGGTCGGGTTCGGCGACGTGGCAGGCGGCGTCGTGGTGCTCGCCGAGGCGACGGAGGGTGGGCGTGACCTGGTGGCACTCGTCGACGACCAGCGGGCAGCGCCAGCGGAAGCGGCAGCCGGGGGTCGGGTCGATCACCTTCGGCGGCTCTCCGGTGTCGCCTTCGACAGCTGCGGTCAGCGGTGCCCGGGGATCGGGTACCGCTCCCAGCAGCAGGTCGGTGTAGGGGTGCTTCGGGTTGGCGAGCACCGACTCCGCGGGACCGGCCTCCACGATGTGACCGGCGTACATGATCATCAGCCGGTCCGCGACGTACCGCGCGCTGGCGATGTCGTGGGTGATGTAGAGGAACGACACACCCTCGGTACGCCGCAGCTCGGCCATCAGGTTGAGCAGGCCGATGCGGATCGACACGTCGAGCATCGAGACCGGCTCGTCGGCCAGGATCAGCTTCGGCTTGTGCGCCAAGGCCTGGGCGAACCCGATTCGTTGCCGTTGGCCACCACTGAGCTCGTACGGGTACCGGTGCATGACGTCGGACGCCGGCGACAGCCCGACGGCCTCGATCACCCGCTCGGCCTCCTCGAACCGCTGGTTGCGGTTGAGCTCGGGGCGGTGCAGCTTCAGGCTGCGCAGGATCCCGTGGGACACCCGGAAGGCAGGGTTGAGCGAACTGAACGGATCCTGGAACACCATCGGTACGTCGCCGCGGTAGGCCAACTGGTCGCGGCGCGAGCGCATGCTCGACACGGGCCTGCCCTGGTAGTAGATCTCGCCGCTCGTCGGCTTGTACACGCCGGCGAGCAGTCGCGCGATCGTGCTCTTGCCACTGCCGCTCTCGCCCGCGAGCGCGACGATCTCCTGCCGGCCGATCCGGAGGTCGACATCGTCGACGGCGTGCAGGTGCTGGCGCGAGAAGCCGCGGCCGATCCGGAAGTGCCGGGTCAGCTTCTTGGTCTCGAGCAGTGGTGCCTGGTCCGCGTCGGTCGAGGCAACCTGATCGACATTCACCGCGGTCATGGGACCTCCCGGCCTAGACTGAGGAGTGGAGGGAGCGAAGCGACTGGAGTGACGAGGGAAGGCCGGGAGTCAAAGCCCCATGACCCTGCCGGCGCCGAAGGCCCGGCCAAAAGCACAGTCATGACATGGCCTCTCGGATCGGTTCCTCCAGTGACTTGTGGTCAGGCGCGTGTAGCAGGCAGCGGGCCTGTACCGGGCCGACCTGGTAGAGCTCCGGCGCGATCTTCGGGCAGTCCTCGAAGGCCTTCGGGCAGCGGGGCTGGAAGCGGCAGCCGGGCGGCGGGTCGGCGAGGTTCGGCGGGCTGCCGGGGATCCCGGTCAGGGGCACCTTCGGCCCGCGGATCGACGGGAACGCGTCGAGCAGTCCGCTGCTGTACGGGTGCGCGGGGTGGTCGAAGACCGCCCGGGTGGCGCCGAACTCGACGACCTGCCCGGCGTACATCACCAGGAGCTTGTCGGAGAAGTGGCTGACCAGCGACATGTCGTGGGTGACGAAGATGACCGCGAACCCGAGCTGATGCTGCAGTTCCTTGATCTGCACCATCAACGACCGCTGCGCCACCACGTCGAGGGCGGATGTCGGCTCGTCCATGATGATCAGGTCGGGGGTGAACAGCAGCGCCATCGCGATCATGGCCCGCTGCCGCATCCCGCCGCTGAGCTGGTGCGGGTAGCTCTTCAGGTGGATCGGGTCGATCCCGACCAGGCGCAGGACCTCGGCCGGGCGATCGTCGGCGACCGGTTCGTCGTGCGCCATGATCGCGTCCTGGAACTGGGCACCGATGCTTTTCACCGGGTTGAGCGCGTTCATCGCGCTCTGCATCACCACGGAGAAGTCCCGCCAGCGCATCGCGGCCAGCTTCTTCTCGCTCATGCCGACGAGGTCCTGGCCCTGGAACTTCACACTGCCGCCGGTGATCGCGGCCGGGGAGCTCAGCAGTTGGGCAATGGCGAACAGCAGCGTCGACTTGCCGCAGCCCGATTCGCCGACCACGCCGACGAACTCACCGGCGTGGACGTCGAGATCCACCGCGTCGACCGCGACGACCGGACGGCTGCCGGTGTCGTACTCGACGGTGAGATCCCGGACCTCAAGAATTGGCTGACTTGACACGTCGCCTCCGAACCGGCCGCAGTGCGGGGTTGCTGATCTCGTCGAACGCGTAGTTGAGCAGGGCGAACGACACACCGAGCAGCGCGACCGCCAGACCCGGCGACAAGGCCCAGGCAGGCAGGCCGTTCACCAGGGCGCCTTGGTTCTGCGCCCAGTAGAGCATCGTGCCCCAGCTCAGCGAGTTGGGATCGCCGAGACCGAGGAACTGCAGGCCGGCTGCTGTGAGCACGGCGTACAGCGCGGCGCCGAGGAAGTTCGCGACGATCAGGGAGATCATCGTCGGCAGCATTTCGACCACGATGATGTACGACGACCGTTCGCCCCGGACCCGGGCCGACTCGAGGAAGTCCCGGTTGCGGAGCGACAGTGCCTGCGCGCGCATCTGGCGGGCGCCGTACGACCAGCCGGTCAGGATCAGCACGATGATGATGACGGTCAGGTTGCCCTTACCGGCGTACGTCGCCAGCACGATGATCAGCGGGAACGTCGGGAGCACCAGGAAGACGTCGGTCAGCATCGACAGCCCGTCGTCGGCGAACCCGCCGAGGTAGGCGGCCGAGACCCCGATGATCACCGACAGGATCGTCGCGCCCAAACCCGCGACGACGGCGATGATGAGGGACTCGCGGGTGCTGTAGATGAGTTCGGCGTACACATCCTGGCCGAGGCCCGTCGTCCCGAGCCAGTGGTCGCCGGACGGATGCGCCAGCGGGGTGTCGCCGATTGCGCGCGGATCGCCGTGCAGCCAGGGGACGAAGAGCTGCGGGAACGCCGCGAGCAGGATGAACAGCAGCAGCAGGGCGGCGCCGACCATGGCCTTGCGGTTGCGCATGATGGCGCGCAACAGACCACCGCGCGGGCGGCGGGTCGCGCTCGGTGCTGCGGGCGCGGCGGCGCCGGTGACGATAGCGCTCATCGGTTACCCCTTCGTCCGGGCTCGCGGGTCGAGCAGGAACACCGCGAAGTCGCAGAGCAGGACACAGATCAGTACGGCCAGCGTCACCAGCAGGAAGAGGGCCTGCAGCAACGGGTAGTCCGTACTGACCGTGGCGTTGTAGAACATGTAGCCCAGGCCGGGGTAGTTGAACACGTACTCGACCAGGATCGTGCCGGAGATGACGAAGCCGAGCGACATCGCGAACCCGGACAGGTTCGGCAGGAACGCGTTCCGGCCGGCGTAGCCGAACATGATCCGCCGGCCCGGGATGCCCTTGGCCCGGGCCATCCGGACGTAGTCCTCGGCCAGCGTGGTGACCATGTTGTTGCGCATGGTCAGGATCCAGCCGCCGATCGCGGTGATCAGGATGGTTCCGGCCGGCAGGATGCCGTGCTTGAGCACGCTGCCGATGAACTCGGGGTTGAAGCCCGGCGTCAACCCCTGATCGTAGTTGAAGTCGTTGGGCAGGACCGGATGGCTGCCGATCGCGAACAACGAGATGAACAGCAGCGCGACCCAGAAGTACGGCAGCGCCGACGTCACGATGAAGAGCGGCGGCACGACCCCGTCGATCAGCCCGCCGCGCCGCCAGCCGGCGATCGTGCCGATGAACGTGCCGATGACGAACGCCAGGACGGTTGCGATGCCGACGAGGCCGACCGTCCACGGCAACGCGCTGCCGATCAGCGTGGTCACCGGGACACCGAGGCTGCTGCCGATCGACACGCCCCAGTGCCCGGTCACCATCGCCTTGAGGTACTCGATGTACTGCAGTACGAGGTTCTTGTTCGGATCGAACCCGAACTCGGCCAGGACGGTCTGCAGCTGCTCTGCCGTGACCACCGCGCCACCCTTGCTGAGCCGCTGCCGCAGTGCATCCTCCGGACTGCCGGGCATCATCCGCGGGATGAAGAAGTTCAGCGTCATCGCTGCCCAGAGAGTGAGCACGAAGAACCCGAGACGACGTATCAGGTACCGCACGACCACCAGCTCCTCGTGCTCACTCTCACGAATGATTCCTTACTTCTGGGCCGACTTGGAGTACAGGTTCGTCAGGACCTGTCCGACGTCGGGGATGTTGTACGGCGCGGGCTGGGCGTAGGGGTCGTCCTGCGTCGGCCAGCCTTGGATGTCCGTGGTGTTGTACTGGTACCAGTCGACCGACTCGGTGGTCGGGATGAGCGGCACGTCCTTGATCATGTACGACGAGATCTGCTTGATCAGCTTGACCTGCGTGTCCGGGTCAGCACTCCCGTACTGGTCGAACAGCTTGTCGACCGCGGGGTTGATGTACCGCTCGTAGTTGGTGCTGGCCTGCTTGCCGATCGGCGCGGAGTTCTTCGAGTACAGCAGTTGCCGCAACTCGTAGTACGGCGTGGGCCCGCCGGCCTGGCTGTTGTAGGCCAGGTCGAAGTCACCGGTGTAGAGCTTCTGGTTGAACGACTGCTGCTGCAGGTCCTGGATGGACAGCTCGATCCCGACCGCGGCCAGCTGCTGCTTGACGACCGCGAGCGAGGCGTCCCAGTCGGTGTAGCCGGTGACCGTGATGATGCTGAGCTTGAGCGGGTTGGACGACGAGTACCCGGCGCTCTGCAGTAGTTGCTTGGCCTTGTCCGGGTTCGGCTTGTCGTAGCCGGCCGCCGTCAGCGCGTCCTTGTCGACGTACTTGTCGAAGGTCGGCGTCACGACGCCAGACTGGTTCGCGGCCGGCTGGTAGCCGCTCTCACCGATCTTCGAGATTTGCTCCCGGTCGAGCGTGTACGCGATCGCCTGCCGGACGGCCAGGTTGCTGGTCACCTTGTGCGACGGGTCGAGGTTCGGGATGATCGCCACGTTCGCGGTCGGCGGGAACCAGTAGTTGTTGTCCGGCGACTTGGACTTGTAGAAGTTGTCGATGTTCGGGATGTACTGGCCGCCCCACTGCGCCTTACCGCTGGCGAGGTCGAGGTTGGCCGGGTTGTTGTCCAGGTAGGCCGGGTACTGGACCTTCTGGATGTACGGCTTGCCCGGCTGCCAGTAGGAGCCGTTGGCGGCGTAGGTGATGTTGTTGCTGGTGCAGGACTCGACCGTGAACGCCCCGGTGCCGATCGGCTTCGTGTTCGGCCAGGTGGCCGGCTTGGCGGCCGCCTCACCGGTGGACCAGATGTGCTTGGGCACGATGCCGACCTGGTTGGCGAAGTTGAAGAAGTACGGCTCGGCCGCCCCCTTGAACTGCAGTGTGACCTTGTTCCCGGCCGCGGTGACGCTGGTCAGCCCGGCACCGGTCCACAGCGCGTAGAGGTCCAGGGCCGGCTGCTGCTTCATCAGGTTGAACGTGTAGACCACGTCGTCGGCGCTGAAGGGCTGGCCGTCGCTCCACTTCACGCCGTCGCGGATGGTGAAGACGATCGAGTCCTTCTTCGGCGACCAGGTGAACGCGGTGGCCAGCATGGGCGTGGTGGCACCGCTCTTCAGCACGTTGACGAAGGTCAGCGGCTCGTAGACGAAGCCGAGCGCCTGCTGGTTGACCGCCGGGTTGAACGGGTTGAACTGGCACGGCCAGGTCTGCCCGCCGACGTTGGCGATGGTGACCGTGCCACCCTTCTTGTACTGCCCGGTGCTGCCGCCGCTGCTCGTCGAGGACGTCGGGTTGCTGGATGCACTCCCGATCGGCTTGTCACCGCCCCCACAGCCCGCGGCGGCCAGTACGCCGACCGCCATCGCGGCGACGGCGATCCGTTTGATGCCCCTCATCGTCTCTGCCTTTCACTCCTCGAACTGATGGTCATGCGAATGCCTCTTCGCCGAGGTCCGCCCCCGCGGCCTCGACACCCAGGGCGAGTGCGCCTACCAGCGGCGCGTCGGAAGGGAAACGGGCCACGGCCAGTTCCGGTGGGAAGGGGACAGCCGCGTCGAGCGCCCGGCGCAGCTCCGGTGCGATCTGGTCCCAGGAGCGGACCAGTCCGCCACCGACGACGATCCGGACCGGGTCGACGGCGATGGCCAGGTTGACCAGGTGCATCGCCAGTTCCCGGTGGAACTCGTCGGTGAGTACGGCGGCGTCCGGCTGGGTCCGCGCCAGCGTGAACACATCGGCCGCCGTGACCGGTCGGCCCAGCCGGGCGCTTCCGGTCGTCTCGAGGGCCTGACCACTGACGACGTGTTCCAGGATGGTGCGCTGCTCGGCACCGATCCAAACGTCAGCGGCGGACCGCAGGTTGTAGCCGATCTCGCCGGACGCGCCGTGCGCCCCGGAGATCACGGTGCCGGCGGCAACGATCGCGGTGGCCAGACCGGTGCCGAGGTTGAGGTAGATGCCCGGGTCGCAGCCGGCCAGCGCACCCCAGCGCAGTTCGGCCGCGGCGGCCGCCTTCACGTCGGTCCCGAGCCGGACGGGGATGCCGGGAAAGGCCTCCCGGACCAGTCGGCCGAACGGGAGCTCGCCCCAGCCGGGAAAGGTCGGTGCGAGCTCGACGCGGTCGTCGTACGGAATGCCCAGGGTGGCCACGCCGACGCCGGCGAGCTGCTGGTCCGGGGCGACGTCCGCGAGCAGGTCGCGGGCTGCGGTCAGTCCGCGACCCAGCGCTGCTTCGGCTCCCGCCTCGGCCCGGCTGTCGAGAGTCGTGTCGCCGAGACGCCGGCCGGACAAGTCACCGACGGCAACGGCGATCTTGGTCCCGCCGAAGTCGAGTCCGAGGACGACCGGCGTACGAATCATGGACTGGCAACTCCTCGTGCCTACCAATAGAATCGATAGGAAACTAACTTAACAATCACCGTTGGCACAAGGGCTAACTGTGACTGCTGTTCGAAGCGTTATGGACGCAAGGGGGTCGACGTGACGGTAGTCGCCGGAGGTGCCTCCGCGGCGCGCCCGCAACTGATTCGCGCGATGAACGAACAGGTCCTGCTGGAGCACATCCGGCGGTCCGGACCGGTCTCACGGACCGAGCTGGCACAGCTGTCCGGACTGTCCAAGCCGACGGTGTCCGCGGCGCTGACCACGATCGAGCGCTCCGGGCTGGTGCACACGACCGGTCAGCGGACGGGCGTGCCCGGGCCGGCGGCGCGCCTGTACGAGGTGCGGCCGGAAGCTGGGTTCGTGCTCGGGCTCGATGTCGGGCGGGAGTTCCTGCGGGGCGCGATCGCCGATCTGGCGGGAAACATTCGCTGCCGGCTGAACGTGCGTACCAAGGCCGGTGACGCGATGGCCCGGATCCAGGAACTCTCGGACCTGGCGGGAACGCTCGCGGCCGAGGCGGGGATCAGGACCGAGCAGCTGACGCAGACCGTGCTCGGCAGCCCCGGTGTGTACGACGCTCGGCTCGACGCGCTGACCTTGACCGGGCGACTGTCCGGGTGGGACTCGCCGGCGACGCTGGCCGCGCTGCGTGATCGCTTCGGGGCTGCGTTGATGATCGAGAACGACGTGGATGCCGCCGCGCTGGCGGAGCGGGTGCACGGTCACGGTCGTGACGTCGACAGCTTCGCGTTCGTCTCCGTCGGCACCGGGATCGGGATGGGGCTGGTGCTGGACGGCAAGCTTCGGCACGGTTCGCACGGGGTGGCGGGGGAGATCGGCTATCTGCCGTTCACCGAGGGCAGCGGTAGTGATACACGGGATGCTCGCAAGCGAGGTGGCTTCGACGCGTCGGCCTCGGCGGCGGCAGTGGTCCGAGCCGCTCGGAGGGCGGGGGTGCGTGGCGCCTCGTCGGCCGAGAAGGTGTTCGCGGCGGCAGCGCGCGGCGATGTGGTCGCGGCCGCGGTCGTGGCCGAGGAAGCGCTCCTCGTGGCGAAGGCGGTCTGTACCGTCATCACCGTCGTCGACCCGGACCTGGTTGTCCTGGGTGGTGGCATCGGTCAGGCGCCTGGCTTCCTCGAGGCCGTCGTCGACCAGCTCCGGCTGATGGCGCCGGTGCTGCCCGATGTGAAGGCCAGCGTTCTGGGGACCGACACCGTCGTGGCCGGCTGCATCGCGGCAGGCCTGGACCGCGCTTGGCGAGACCTGGTCGGCCGGATCTCTGCTCCTGCCCTCTAATGTGGTGGGGTGGGCGATCAGTCGAGTTGGCGCGACGAGCGGCGGGAGGCGGCCGCGGCTCATGCTGCCGCGCTCGAACGCAAGAAGGCCGCCGAGACGGCGCAGGCCCGGGAGTTGCTGGTCCATTTCGTGCAGAAGATGAAGAACCTGGGCATCGAGCCGGAGCCGTTGCGGGCACAGGTCATCGGCTCGTCCACCAGCTATCGGACCGATGTCACCGGCTGGTACCTCCGCCGCAACCGCTCACTGGCCGTCGACCTCGACGCGAACTTCTACATCCTCGGCGTCTCGCCCAGCCTCAAATCCCGCCTGACCGGCGTCCACCTCACCCCATCCGACCCACCTCTGGTCGTCGGCCAAGGCGCCCGAGACGGCGAATCCATGCCACTCCAGCACCTACTACAACTCCGCATGGACTCACTCTCCTGGTAGCACCGTCGCAATCAACGCCGTCCCAGGAGCCGTCCGCCCACCCGGACCGGCAGACGGTACGACGTCCTCGGCACTCAGTGCCTCACCACACTCCGAGCAGCAAACCGTCGCCGTGGTGATCCGCCCGCAGGTGGCATGGGTGAACCGCAGCGGCTGACCCGCGGGCGGCGTGGCCCACCGATCGCCCCACGCCGTGAGAGAGATCAGAATCGGCACGAGCTCCTGTCCGGCCTCGGTCAGTGCGTAGGCATAGCGGACCGGATTCTCCTGGTACGGCGTACGCCGTACCAAGCCGCCGTCCATCAGCGTGTTCAACCGGTCGGTCAGCAGATTGCGAGAGATCCCGAGATCGGTCACGAACTGATCGAAGCGGTCCAGACCGAGATAGAGATCCCGCAGCACCAGGGGAGTCCACCAGTCGCCGATGAGTTCGAGCGACTGGGCGAGCGAGCAGTGCATCGTGGCGAAGCTGGTGTTCCGCATGTCACCACTCTAGTCAGTTGCTTCATTGAACTCACTGTCTCTACGGTGGGGGCAACGGATGACGAGGGGAGAGCGGTCGATGTATCACCGGGTTGTGGCGGGGCAGGTGCGGAAGGCTTTTGCGGAGATCAGTGCCGGGAACTGGGAGGCGATGGTGGCCGGGATGGCGCCGAATTTCAGTTACACGTTCTACGGTGATCACGCGTTGGCGGGGCAGCGGCACACCCATGATGCGCTGCGGCGCTGGTGGGAGCGGTGCTTCCGGTTGCTGCCGAATACCCGCTTCGAGGTCCAGGACATTCTGGTCGCCGGCTGGCCGTGGAACACCCGGGTGGCGACCGCGGTGACCGTCCACGTCGGCGTTGTCGACGGTTCGCAGTACGAGAATGTGGTTCATCAGTTCCTCCGGATCCGCTGGGGCAAGATCACCGAAGTCCGCACCCTCGAGGACACCGCGGTCCTCGAGAAGACCCTCGATCGCCTCGCCGCGGCCGGGTACGCCGAAGCCCACGCGGCCCCGATCACCGATCGCCGAACAAGTTGCTAGGGGCAACAAAGAGGCCGGGGCTGTACCGCGGCTGCATCGAGGTCTAATCTCGGAGAGGGCAAATCTGACTGCGCACGTCGGGGGGACGGGATGGCGCTGCGGACGGGCATGCCGACCATGCGGCTTGCGCTGTTGAGGGGCTTCGCCCTGTCCGAAGGCGACCGCACCCTGGACCTGCCGCAGAACGCCGAGCGGCTGGTGACCTTCCTGGCCCTGAACGGCGGCGCCCCCCGGCGCGATTATGTCGCCGGATCGTTGTGGCCGGAGTCGGCCGAGCTGAACGCCGCCGCGAACCTGCGGACGGCGGTCTGGCGGATCCAGCAGGCAGGCGACCGGGTACTCGAAGCCACCCGGTCGCGAGTACAGCTCGCAGCCGACGTCAGGGTCGACCTCCGCGAAGCAACGGCCGTCGCGTTGGGCGTCGACAGCCGGGCGGAGCAGGAGACCGGAGCCGAGTTGCTAGACCTGCTGGACTCGGAACTGCTGCCGGACTGGTACGACGACTGGCTGCCTCCGCATCGAGAACGGTGGCGGCAGACCAGGCTCCACTCGCTGGAGAGTCTGGCGCTGCGGATGGCGCGGGCCGGCCGATTCGCCGTGGCGGTCGACGCTGCGCTGGCGGCTGTCCGGGCCGAGCCGCTCCGCGAGAGTGCGAACCGTTGCCTGATCGAGGTGCACCTGGCCGAAGGCAACGTCTACGAGGCCAGGCGGGTGCTGGAGCTGCATCGGCAGGCGATCCGGGCCGATCTCGGCATCGACCCGTCGCCGCAGTTGGTCGCCCTGGTCAACGGTTCGCGGCACAACGGAGCGTTGACGATGCGTTGACGGGGACCGAGGACCGTTGTCGCAGGGGGCGGTACCTGTCCGTCCCGGGGCTGGGGGGAAGCAGCATGGGCATCGAGCGGCGAGCCGGCCGGTCGTGATGGATGCTGCCGACCAAGTCCTGCTGCGCCTCGCGGACCCCGCTGCCCGACCGACCGTTCTCGATGCCGACGCGCTGCTCCAGCTCGCCATCACCTGCTATGCCGTCGACCCCGCGACCGTGACTGGCGCGACGACGGCCATCTACGACCGGCTCGACCTGGCAGTCGCGCTCCCGGTGCAGACCTCCCTCACCGCCCGGTTGATGCGCGCCGGTGACGCCCTCCCCTGGGACGTCACCGCGGCCTGGGACACCGGCCGACCATCCACCCCCGGTGCGGATGCCGTCATGGTCGGCAGTCTGGTGATCCGTACCGCGGGGCTGGGTGGGCTGATCGAGGCGGTCGAGGTGACCGAGGCCCCGGCCGAGGCGCACTTCAGCGCCGCGCTCGACATCCAGTTGCAGCTGAGTGCGCCGTCGAACGGCGCGGGAGCTCCGCCGCTCGTCCTGCCGGTCGTCGTCGCATTCCTGGTCGACGACGGAACCTCTCCGCGCGACCTGTTGCGTGCCACCGCTGTCGCCCGCCGGGTCGCCCGTACCTATCCGTCGCCGTCGCCGCCGGACGACGCACCGGCCCGCCTCGTCGATCGCGCCGTTTGCTGGGTCGTCCCCGCCGCGGCCTTCGAGGACGAAGGCTGGCCCGGCGGTACGACGGCCGACGAGCGGCTGGCCGCCGCCCGCGCGTGGCTCGGCCCGCAAGGCATTGCTGTCGTCGTCACCTGAGCATCCGCACTACCCACCCGAACTCCGGAGGACCGCATGAGCACCCTGGTGCAACCGGCGTACCCCTACGTGAACGTGACCATCGACACGAGTGCCCTGGTCCCGGCCGCGCAACGGAATCCCGGCGTCGTCGCCGTGGTCGGCAACGCGGCGTCCGGGGCGTCCGCGCCCGCCGGGACGCCGATCGAGGTCACCGACCACGCGTCGATCATGAGCTCGTTCGCCAGTGGTACGACGGCCAACGCCCTGACCCAGAGCCTGGATCTCGTGCTGGCCCAGGACCCCCGGCCGAGCAAGGTGTACGGCGTCCGCACGGGAACCGCCGACGACTACGCCGGCGCGCTGGCCGGTCTCGACGCCGCGGACGACGTCACGTTCGTCGCGCTCGCCGGCGAGACCACCGTCGGTACGGCGACCAGCGGCGCGACCGCGGCCACCGGGCTGATGGCACTCAAGGAACACGTCGAGAACGCGTCGGCCGCGGGTAGCAAACGGATCGCGGTCGCGATGATCGACCCGGCCACACCGCGATCACCGACGTACGTGACCGACGTACTGGCCACGGACAACCCACTGCGCAGTGCGTCCGGCCGGATGGTGCTCGTCGCCGCCCGCGGCGCCACCCTCGACCCGACCAGTACGACGGCGACCGCCGACGCCGCCGCGGCCGTGATGGGCGCGATCGCCGGCTACCCGCCGGGGACCAGCGTGGTGCTCAAGCAGGTCCGCGGTTTCACGATGCCGGTGACGGGTCAGTACACGCCGGCGGAGATCACGGGCCTCGCGGGGGAAGGCGTCATCCCGCTCGTCGACCCCGCGCTGATCCCCGGTTCGGGGCTGTACCTCGGCGACGGCGGGCTGTTCTCCAGCGACGCGGCCCGCAACTACGTCGACCTGGTGACGTTGCTCGACCAGCTCGAGTTCGCGCTGCGGGCCGGGTTGATCGGGGCCATCGGCGACACCGGGATCACCAAGGCTGGGCTGACCGCGGTCCGGGTTCGGATCGAAGGCATCGTCGGGCCGTTCGTGGCGTCGGCCGCGATCGACTCGTTCGCGGTGTCGATCCCGTTGCTCGCGATCCTGTCGGTCCCCGAGAACGCCCGCGACGCCGCCGACGCCGCGCGACTCGTCACCGCCCGGCAGACCCGGCGGGTCGACGTGACGCTGCTCGTCGAGATCGCCGCCACCATCCACCAGCTCAACGTGACGTTGCAGCCGCACTTCTGAGACAGGAACAGCGATGACCATCACGCAGTCCGACTGGAAGACCCGGCTCGGCGTCCGCTTCACCGTCGACGGCAACGAGACCCGCGTCTTCCTCGCCCAGTCCTACGTGCCCACGTTCGGTACCAGTGCGGAGCCGCTGCACTCGATCGAGCGCACCCACGTCGGCGTGGTCGCGACCCCGCAGTCGTTGACCTTCACCCTGTCCGTCACGGCGATCGGTCCGGCTGCGGCCGAGCTCACAGCGCTCGCGTTGCGCGGCGATCCGTTCGACATCGTCCTCCTCGAGCAGGAGGGCGACGACTGGTCCTTCTCCACGATCGTGCTGGAGCAGTGCTACATCACCAGCGCCGCACCGGGGTCGGCCACCGTCAGCGGTGCGCCGGTCGCCACCTTCTCCGGCTTCTCCCTCGCCGCCGCGGTCACCGACAACGCCGGCACGACCACGAAGGCACCGCAGTAGAGGAGAGTCGTCATGGACGAGCCGAGCATCGTCGAGCGCACGGGTCTGGTGCTGCTGAGCCAGGGCGAACTCGTCGTCCCCGCGCCGGACAGCGAGGCCGTTCTCGCCCGGGTCCGCGACGACGGGCTCGTGCTCGAGTTCCCGGTCGAGGTGGAGATACGGATCATCCCCGCCTGTGACCCCGACGACCACGTCGACGCGACGCTGGCCCAACTCACCGCGGCCCTCGAGGCGCTGACGTGACGACGGTACGGATGCCGGTGCGGGTGCGTCTCGAGGTCACCGCGGACCGGGTCGACGACGAGCTGGTCTGGACGGTGACGGATGCCGTCGACGCCGCGCTCGGCCGGGCCGTCGATCGGGCGCTCACCGTGCGAGCCGTCCGCGAGGCGCCGGCCGGCCCGCCGGTGACCGCCGCGATCAGCTTCAGCGGGGACCCGCTGCCCGACCAGTTGGCGGGCGCGCTCGAGCGGTCGTTGCTGACCAGCATCGACCTCGCGGCGGCCCGCCTGACCCGCAGTACGCCGGTGGCCGGCGATGAGGAGGTTCGTTCCGGCGCGGGGGAGGCCCGTGACGACGACCGGGTGGTGTTCGGCGAGGCCGGTGACGCCTATCGGGTTCCGTACTACGACCGTCACGCGGATCCGGTCGACGTACGCCTGCACGGTTTGCCGCAGGACAGCGGTTCGGCCGAGCGCCGGCCGCCGCCACAACGGCTGCGCAGGTTCAAGGACTTCCGGGAGATCGGGGCGGCGGTCCTTCGGCGTACCGGCGGAGTGCCGCCGGAGCAGATCGCCGTCATCGGTGCGCCCGCCACCGGCGACGCAGCGTTCGTCGCGTTCGTTGAGTTCGACGGCGGGCAGGTGCGGGTGGACGCTCTCCCGCTCGCAGTGTGGGACTTTCCGGGCGGCAACCGGCGCGCCGAGCTCGCGAACGTGAACTTCGTCAGTGCGGACCGGTGGAGTTTCTACGGGCAGGCCAGTGGCGAGGCGCAGGTGCGGGACCTCCTCGTCGAGGCGATGATGCTGGACCTCCTGCGCGAGTCCCCGGGCGTTGACCAGGCCGACCTGAAACGCCAGGCCCTGCAACGGATCAAGCGACTTCCGGCCCGCACCAGCGACACGCTGTACCTCTATCAGCTGACCTCCGGAGGCGAGCCGGTCTGGATCGGTGAGGCCGACCCGAAGTTCCCGCGTGGACCGCTCGACGTGCTCGTGCTGACCGAGGACGACCCGGACGAACCGGAGGACAAGTACGGCAACTGTCCACCGCTCGACGCCGAAGAACCCTTCACCTGGCTGAGCATGCTGGGCCTCCTGCACGACGCGCCGTCGACGCCCGACACGCCGTTCCTCGGCGAGCCCGCGATCGAACTGTGGCCGCCCACGATCTCTGCCCGGCTGTCCCGGAAGGTGGCACAGGTCGCGAGCATGCTGCACCTGTCGCCGGGCCCGTACGTCGGCGGCTTCCTGATCGGCGCGATGGCCCACATCGACCGCAACTGCCGGATCCTCACCAGCAACCGCGCTCCGATGTCACCACAGCTGCGCAACATGGCCGCGGCCTTCGGGCTGATCAAGGAACTGGAGCGCGAGTACGTCACGATCATGCTCAGCCAGGACGACCGCCGGGCCTTGCCATGTCCGGTCGCAGGGCAGTCCGAAACCTGGGTACTGCGCTTTGCCGAAGTACTCGGTTCCGCGCGGGACGACGCGGTGGCCTCGATGTTCGTCACGCAGTGCCAGGACGTACTTCTCCAGGTGCTCTTCGCCAGTGGACATGAGCTGTCCAACCGGGCCAACAACTTCGCGTCGTACATGTCGCTGACCCGGATGCTGCTCACCGTCATGCTGGCCGACGTACCCGACTTGATGACGCTGCGCGAGGCGCTGATCGGCGAGCTGCGGCGCGAACGGGCGATCGCGATGGCCTCGACCTCGGTGGGTGGTCCGCTCGCGGCCGGCTGGGTCCGGATGACCGGCTCACTGATCGACTCGATGGTCGAGGAGCCCGTCTCCCGTGAGCCCGAGGCCGGTACGGTCAAGCCGTTCAAGGGCGGCCCGCGGGTGTACGACGGCAAGGGCCGGTGGTGGACGCTCGCCGAGCTGGACGCGGTGATCTCGACCCAGCGTCAGCAGGTGACGAGCATCGACCCTGTCCTCGACAAGGTGTCCGAGGTCGACGATCTGGTCCGCAAGCTCAAGGCCGCGCAGGTGCTGGACGCTTATGCCTCGACCGCGGCCGGCCACGCCCTCACCACCGCGGTCGACGACATCTTCCGGGACCTGCTGACCGACCTGATCCAGGAGAACGACCGCTGGCAGCGCAAGGCGGCCACGGACCGGAAGTACGCCTTCGGCCTGGCGAACTTCACCCGCTCCGACGAGCGAGCCGATTCCGACATCGGCGCCAAGCTGACGGGCATCCACAAGATCGCGGACGAGCAGCTCCGGCCGGCTTTCACCGATCCCGAGGCGTACCTGAACGGCATGCGCCGCCTCGCCGCCGTGGAGATCGGCAAGGCGGAGCTCTCGGAGATCCTCAACCTGGTCGGGCTGACCGTCCTGGCCATCTTCTGCGCACCGCTCGCATTCGCGGTCGGAGTGATCCAGGCAGCGGAAGGTCTGCACACCGCGTTCGAGCACCGCGACCTGCAGCGCGCCATGCTCAACGCCGACGAGATCCTGTCCAAGGCGCAGGTCGAGGCCGAGATGTGGGCCGCGGTCATCAACGCGGCGCTCACCGTGCTGCCCGAGCTTCCGGCGCTGGCTCGTGGCGCCCGGACCGCGGGGCGGGCGCTGGTCAAGGGCGAGGCGACCGAGCTGGCGGCGGCCGCGACCCGGCAGGCGATGCGGGACATCGCCAAGCGGCTCGCCGAGATGAGCCTGGAGCACTTCACGATGCGGTTCACCAAGGAGCTGACGCAGGCGTACCTGATCAACCTGGCGCTGTCGAAGGCGATGAACCGGATCGCCGACGCGGTCGCCTACCAGGTATCCGTCACCGGTGAGGCTTCGGTCGGCGACGCGCTCGACGTACTGGACCGGGCGATCCAAGGACCGTCGACGGGAGGGACGCAGTGAACTTCAGGATCCGGGGCCATCCCAGCGAGATCCGGGTCCGGGTCGCGCTGGAGGGTCATCCCGTCGTCGAGACCTTCGCCCGGCGGTTCGGAGTGGACCGGGAGCACGCGCAGACCGTGGTCACCGAGTCCGTGCTCGACGCGATGGATCTGCTCGGGTCGGCGTACGTCACCAAGATGACGCGGGTCGTCAGCCGGATGACCCAGCTGCGGGAAGCCATCCACTTCGTGTACGAGAAGGTGCTCAACGGTTCGACCGAAGCGCTCGACCGAGTCGAGCTGGCCCGGCGTTTCGAGGAGCTCCATGCCGAGACCAGGCAGCTGGCCGACCCGAAGACGTGGGCCGAGCGCGAGGGCGCCGCGGTGGAACCGCTCCCGCCGATCCCACATTCAGCGCCGCCACCCGTTGAGCCCGTGACCCCGCCGGTCACCGTGGAACCTGTCGCGCCGGTGAAGCGAGCGCCGTCACGCCGACGCGCAGAGCCGCAGTACCCGGGAGCACGTCCCGGCCTCGAGGGCAAGCCGACCCGGGCGCCCCGCGAAGGGGAACCCATCCGGGGCAGCCGGAGCGGCGGGAAGTGGCGTGAGGAGGTCAAGCGCACCGGCGACATCACGCTCGAGCTGGACGTCGACGGCCTGTACTGGAAGTTCCCCGACCTGGAAGAGGGCGTCGTCCTGCACTTCCCCGAGTACGGCTACCGGGTCTGGAAGGAGCCGGGCACGGGGACGATCGTCGAGGAACTGCTGGCCGGTCCGAGCGTCACGAAGGCCCGGCGGTTCACCCGTGGCGAGGATGTCTTGTTCACCGCCGCGGACGTGAGTGAGGCGTATCGCGCGGCCGGGACCGAGCGAGCTCACGGCGCGGGTTCGCCAGGGCTCGGTTTCGATGCGCCGTACGGCGTCGCCCACGCGGTACGGCGGATCAACCAGTGGCTGGAGAACCGCGGAGTCGAGCAGTGGGTCCGCAACCTGCGGGACAACGCCGAGCCGGGCGTGGAGTACCTGTGGACGACGCGGACCAAGAAGAGTGGTCAGACCCTCGCTAACCGCGAGTACACGATCAGCGCGGTCGTCGACGGACAGATCATCGAGCTGTACGTCTTCGAGACGAGCGTGCCGGCCGGGTCCCCGCCGGGCGACGCCACCGTCCAGTTCGATCTCGTCGGAGTCTCGCCGGCCGCGGAGCTGTACGGCGCGCCGCAGACCAAGGAGAGCCGGGCCGCGCTGGAAGCCGCGGCGGAGTCGGGGCAACCGGGTCAGCCGCCGATCGAACGGGTCGAGCCGCCGGAGGTTCTCGTCGATGCACTCAAGCGGACCACACGGACGACGCCGGAGCTCTCGCACCCTGCGGTGGCCCGGACCGGCAAGCGGATCGAGGCGCTGACGAAGCTGCTCGACGGAAAGTTGCTGAGGCACGCGCTGGGTTCGGAGGACGTCCAGTTGGTCGAGGCCATCGACCAACTGACCAACGCGGTCCAGGATCTCCATCGCGAGATCACGACAACGGCTCCGGACGCCGCCCGGCTCGCCCGGATCGACGCGGCGATCAAGGCGTTCGCGGGTCGTGCCGCCCGCTGGACCGACCACGTTACCGCTGCCGACGTACGGGCATTGGTTCGTCAGCTCAAGGCTCTGCGTGGGGAGCAGTGAGATGACCAGCAGCTTCGCGCCGTACCTGCACACCCCGAGTGCGGTCCTGTTCGACGGCGTCATACCCGTACCGCTGTGGGCCGTGACGCAGATGTCGATCGACTCGACCTTCTCGGTCCCGGCGGTCGGCGGGACGAGCCGGCGGGTCGCGTTGCCCGCCCATGACGACACGATCGGACTGAGCGCGGTCCTGATCGGGCCGTTGCGGATGGAGTGGAAGATCGCGCTGGAGAACATCGCGGAGGCGAGCCGCTACGGTACGGCGCTCTCCCCGAAGACCGGTGGCATCGGGACCGGGCTGGTCCTGGTCTCGAGCGCGACGGTGCGGACCAACCTGGCCGTCCAGTCGCTGTCGTTCAGCTTCACCGCCGCGCGCCGCGACACCATCGACCTGACCATGCGGCTGATCCACCTGCCGCCGCCGGGCAGCCTCACCCGGCTGATCGACGTCACCGCGATCGGGGTCGGCGCACTCACCGACGTCCTGCCGTTCTGAGGCCGGCCGATGACCCAGCTTCCCGCCTTCGTCACCCGGCCGCTGATCGACGCGTACGCCGATGCGCTGCCGCCGGTCGTAACCCCGCCGCCGGTCACGCCTGGCACGGTCATCGAATCCGCGCTGACGGACGGCGTACCGTCCCGCCTCGCTCTCGACGCGTCCCGCACCCTCGTGCTGGCGGTGCCGGTCGGGGTCGCCCGGGTCCTGCTGGACGCCGACCCGCTGACCGTCGTCTGGGACGACCTCACCGCCGGGACGTCGTCCGACCGGACACCGGTCGACCTGCCTCGGCCACGACTCACGCTGCTCGTCGGCGAACGGATCGCGGACACCGCCGTGGTGATCGAGCACCGGCCGATCCAGTTGGCCGACCACGGCCGGGCGCAGGTCGAGGTGATCGTCGACCGTCTGGTGCTGACCGCGGCGACGCTGCGTTCTCGTGGCCCGTCCGGCGCCCGGCTCGTTCTGCGCTGGCGCGACCTGCTCGTCGCGGATGACCTCGGCCCGGCACCGACGTCCGGAGACCCGGCTCTCGACCTGGTACGGAGGAGCACGCGATGACCACGACAGGCCTGTCCGGTCCGCTTGGCAGCCCGGGTCGCGACGTCACCCCGGGAACCCTGCCGACGTGGGCACTGGTGTTCTCCGATGACGCCGCCAACGGGTCCCGGCTCCTGACCATCTCCGGGGATACGTACGACGGCAGTGTTACGGCCACGCTGCCCGCCGACCTGTCCGGCGGGCGGTACGAGGTAGTGGTCGAGGGTCTCACCGACGAGGACTACCAACGCATCCGGCGACCCGCCGGGGATCACCTGCGTGCCGAGTTGCACCTGTGGTGGAAGGACTCCGGCTCCGGCGTCCTCGCGGACTTGACCCGTGCGGCCGGTCTGACCGATCTGCTCGGTGGCGCCGCCGACTCTCCGCCGGCCGACAGCCTGGTGGCGGTGATCCGCGTCGACACGCTGCGGCGGCAGGCGGGGGAGCGACGGATCGACACGATCATCAGCGGGCGGGAGCTGGTCTTCGCAAGGCTCGGGGAGGCGGTGGTCCGGGGCCTCTGCTACACGTCGCTCGAAGTGGCCGCCCAGGACATCGCTCGCGTTGCCGGAGTCCCCGTGGTGACGCATGGGTTGAAGGACCTCGCGCCGGCGGCGGACGAGAAGAACTTCGCCGATGTCCGTCCGGGGGCGGCGCTCGAGGCGATGCGGACGGTGCGATCCCAGGCCGCGGCGTCCCTCGGTCGGCAGGGCCTGTCCGCGGCGGTCGTGCGGGACGGCGTACTGCATGTGGGGCTGTGGACGGCCACCGATGCGGGCAGCGCACGGCTCGGCAACGAGCGGGTGCTTGACGCCTCGGGTGGCCTGCTCGCGGTCACGCGCGGCGCCGACGCCGACGCACCGGTACCGGACGCGGCGGGCAAGCAGACGGCCAAGCCACGCGCGACCGTGACCGCGACCTGCCTCGGCCGGCCCGATCTGAAGCCAGGCGACATCGCGAAGATTCCACTGCCTCCCGACGATTTCCCGACCGCGGTGCCGGCCGGGCGCGGGCTGCCGCTGCTCAACGATGTTGCGGACCTGTTCGGCGCGGGGGCGGGCTCGACGGCCGGATCGCCCTGCCTGGTGACCGGAGTGACCCATCGGCTCTCGGTTCGGCAAGGCTTCGTGACGATCGTCCGCGCGGCTGTTCTACGCGACGACAAGGACGACGGCTGGGATCCTGTCCCGCCACCCCGGCACGATGACGTGCACGCCGAACAGGACGCGGTCCGCGGCAGCGTGCCGGCCGACAAGGCTGCGGGCGCGGCCGGAGCGGTCCGTGGGGTCGCGCGTGCGGTGGCTCGTGGCAGTCGGGCACTTCGCCTGCTGGTCGGTCAGATCCGGGCCCATCCCGCCGGTCCGGGCAACTCGCCCGACCAGACGAGCAGCGACATCTGGTACTCCCAGGCTCCGGACGACGGCCGGCCGGCGGCGGTACGACGGCTCCCGGTGACTCCCGATCAGCACGGCGAGCTGCGGCAAGTGCCGGTCGTGACTCCGTTCGCGTTCGGCGGGTACGGCCTCGTCCTGCCCCGCTACCCGGGCGAACGGGTGCTGCTCGCGGACACCGGTGGCGGCCAGGACGTCGTCGACCTCGGCAGCGTGTGGGACGAGGACAGGACGCCACCCGCCGAGCCGGGTGACTGGTGGCTGCTCCTGCCGGTGGCCGTGCCGACCGACGACCTCGAGGCCGGGGAGGACGCGGCACCGCCCGCCGACGGCTTCGCGAGTCACGATCTCACCGACGCCGACGGCCGCCGGATCGTGGAGGTCAGCGGTCTGACTCTGCGGGTGGCCGACGTACTGCGGAAGACCAGCGAACGACCGGATCCGGGCCAGGCCGGGGTCGTGATCCTGGAGAGCACCAAGGGCGGGAAGACGGCGCGCATCGAGTTGCACGACGACGGCACCATCGCGATCACCGGCACCGGGATCACCCTGGACGCCGGCACCGGCGACATCACCCTCAAGGCGGCCGACGTGAAGGTCTCCGTCACCGGCACGATGGACGTGAGCTGATGGCCCGCCCGAAGGTCGTCGTCAAAGATGGCAACCTCACCTGCACGCACACCGGGAAGCGGAGTCTGACCGCGCCGGGCGTGAAGCTCACCGTCGGCACGTCGCCGGTGATCCCGCTGGCGACGGTCCCCGGCGCCGCGCCGTACCAGAGTTGCACGTTCGCTCATCCCTGCATCAGCACCATCGTCACGAGCCTGGGGTCCGGCAAGCTCACCGTCGGTGGCAAGCCGGTGCTGCTCGACAGCGACACGGTCAACTCCGTGAACGACGTACCGACAACCTTCCCGGCCACGGTCATCCCTGGCCAGTCCAAGCTGACCGCCTCGTGAGGACGCCATGAGCCCGATCACCCCCAGCACACCCGACGGCACGTCGTCCGACGAGACGGTCCGGCGTCGCCGGCTGCTCGGTGTCGGTGTCCGCGCCGACCTCGTCGATCCCTCGGACCTGGCCCGTGACGTGAGCCTGCGCAGTACGCCGGGCGGCGTGGACCTCGACGTCGTCGAGGGACTCGACGCGCTCAGCCAGGACCTCGCCGTCGGCCTCACCACCTTGCGGGGCAGCGATCCGTTCAACGCGCGCTTCGGCTTCCTGGGGCTCGGTCCGCTGGCCGAGCAGACCTCACCCGCGATCGCGCGCGAGGCCTTGCGCAGCGCGGTCGCGCAGGTCGTCGCGGCCGACCCGCGGATCCGCCGGATCACCCAACTGACAGCGAGTACGCCGTCGGGCGGCAGCCGGGCGCTGGACGTCACGGTGTCGTTCGAGGCGATCAGCGACGCCGGCGCCACCCTCACCGTGGCCGGGCTCGGCCCGCAAGCAGCCGGGTCTGCGGACGGATCTGAGGATGGACAGGAGGACGGACAGTGAGCGACGACACGAGTCTGGACCTGACCCAGATCCTGGCGGTCGACGACGCGGTCAGCCGCTCGACCGGTAGCGATGGCTTCGGCGTGACCGACGCGGGTTTCCTGCCGAAGCCGTTCACCCGGTTGCTCGCAGAGAAGATCGCGCTGGCCCGACAGCTGATCGACGACGACCTCGACCTGTCCAGCGGCAGTGTGCTGCGCAAGCTGCTGGAGATCAGCGCGCTCGAGGACTCGCGGACCTGGGCCGCACTCGGCGCGCTGTACGACGACGGCTTCGTGAGCACGGCGCGCGGCCGGGCGCTGAGCGACCTGGGTACCGAGCTCGGACTCGACCGCCCGTTCCTCGCGGCCTCGGGTCAGGTCACGCTCACCGCGGCCGGCACACTCCCGGACGGTATCGACCAGCTCGTCCTCCCACGCGGCAGCCGGATGAGCACGTCCGGCGGTCACCGGGTGGCGCTGGCCGCGACGGCGACACTCACTCGGCGGACTACCTCGCTGCCCGCGGCCGTGGTGAGCTTCGACCCCGGTCCGGCCGGGAACCTGGACCCTGCGGTGACCGATGCCGCTAACAACCATCCGCAGCGGATCGACCGCTGGGAAGTTGCCGACAGCAAGCTTTCCGCGCTGCTCGCGGCCGACACCGCGGCCGGTCTGCCCGCCGGTGCGTCGGCCGCCGGCCAGGGGTTGGTCCGCATCGAGCACACTGTCGCTCTGACCGGGGGCGAACAGCACTGGGACGACGACCGGTACCGCGCGCTGCTGCTCGGCGCGCCGCGCTCGGTCTGGTCCACCGACGCGATCGCCACAACGGTCTCGCTGATCCCCGGGGTCCGGCAGGTCAGTGTCCGCGACGGCTGGGGTGGCATCGACCTGTCCCAGTCCGTCTTCGGTGACTTCACCTTCCTCGAGCGACTGTTCGCGACCGATCGCGACCTCGCTTCGCCGTACTTCGTCAGCGTGCTCGTCGCACCTACGGAGGCGGCCGTGTTCGACGGGCCGAACGGATTGCGCGCATCCGTCGAGGCCGCCATCCGGGATGTCCGGCCGGTCGGGGTGTTCCCGGATGTGGTCGAGGCCGACCAGGTGTTCGTCGGCGTCCAGGCCGACATCGTGACGACCGGTCTCGCCCTTCCGGCCGGGAGTACGGCGAGCACGAACTCGAGCCCGTCGGCGCTGGCGCTGAAGGGCCGGCTCGCGGACCGCCTGCACCGCGTCGTCGACCGGCTCCGGATGGCCGAACCGGTCCGGTCAGCGGCAATCACCGCGGCCCTGATGTCCGAGCCCGGCATCACCGATGTCGTCCAGCTCCGGCTGGTCAGATTCCCACCGCTCGTCGACACGGTCGGCAGTACGACGGACGGCGGCGATGGCCCGCAGGTGCTCGGTGCTGATGAGAACCTCAGTCTCGGTGCCGACCAGATCGCGGTTCTGGTCGATGCCCCGGACCTGCTGACGGTGCGGTGAGCCGGCCATGACAGCTGATCTGCTCGCTCAGGTCATGGAGTCCGGCGCCGGGTCATTGGCTGCGGTTGCCCGCGAACTCGTCGGTCCGTTGGCGGGTGCGGCGACTCCGCAACCCTTGCCCTGGGACGCGCAGACTGCGCGGGTAACCGTCCCGGTCGGCAGCCGGTACGCCGTACTGCTGGTGACGCTGCTGGCGGACACCGAGCGGGACCAGCTCGTCGTGGTACCGCGGGTCCTGCTGCCGGCGCCGGCCACGAACCAGCCCGCGGTCACGTTCGCCGAGTGGAGTCAGGCAGGCAGCAGTCTGCCTGGGTACGTTCCGTCGGTGGACGCATCCGGTGTGGCGCCGCAGCTTCGGCTCTCGCTGACTGCGACCCGGATCGCGGCGGACGGCACGACTACGCAACTGTCGCCTGCCGACGTCCGCGGTCTGCTGCGGATCGATCTCGTCCAGGGGCTGACCGGCCGAGTGATGACGGCAGTGCTGGCGGAGAAGCAGCGGTTGCGGCGGAGCGCGCGCGAGATCGCCGCGATGCGGACGCTGGCCGAAGCGCGCGGGAACGCCCTCGATCGGCTCGGGTCGGACCTCAGCTGTCCTCGGTTCGCCGACGAGCTGGTGTGGGACGCCGAGCGGCGCTCACCGGCGACTCAGCCGCTGTCGCCACCGGGTCGCCTCGAGGACGACGCGGAGTACCGCGCCCGACTGGGCTTGTTGCGCGGCTGGCGGTCGCCGACGTCGTCGTGGGTCGAGGACGTCCTCAACAACGCCCCCGGCCCTGGCCTGCCTGGACCTGTCGGGGTCAACGAGCTCCGCAACCCGATCCACCTCGCTTTCCGGTTGGTCGCGCCGGACTCCCCGGGCCGCCGGGCCGAGCTGCTGCAGACCGTTCGCCAGGTGCATCTGATCTGGCCGGCCGGCAGCGCGGACGGCGACGCGGCGCACGCGGGTCGGCTGCTACCGCAACGGGTGCAGGAGCGAGTGACTGCGACTCGCGCCTCCATGGCGCGGTGGGGGTTACCCGACCATCAGCCGCTTTCACCAGGGCTGGCGGGTGCGTTGGAGCTGGTCGAGGCCCGCTGTGATCAGTTGGCGGCACAGCCTTGGACCGCGATCGTCGAGGGGCAGAACGACGACGGTGGCTCGCGGTTCGAGCTCGGACTCGGAGCCCTGTTGTCAGCACCCGTCCCGGCTGTCCTGGATTCAGCGATCGCAGCCGCCGAGGCGCTGGCCGACCCAGGTCTCGTGCCGCAGCCACGGTCGGTCGACCCGGCCGGCGCGTGGATCTTGAATGCGTGTGGACTGCGCACCGCTGAGCTGACACCAGATGGGACCGTGTTCGTCAGCACACTGCCGATGGGACCACTGGTCATCGATCTGGAGCCAGGCCCGGACGCACCGGTGCCCCTGACCGCCACGGCGAGCCTCGCCGGTGCCACGGACACGCAGTACGACGCTCCGCTGGCTGCTGTGGTCGCAGCGATGGCGGCACGTCAGCTGTCCGCTGTCGACGTGTCGGGCCCGCTGTCCGGTGCGCAGCCTGCCTCGACCTTCCCGGACCTCACGCAGCGGCTGGCGCATCTCGGCGTACCGACTGCTGAACAGGTGGATGGATTCGGGCGCCAGCTCGGTGCGGTGTCGACGCGGTTGTTCGCGGCGTTCGACCTGGGACCGGACGGCACTGCGGCGATCACTGCGCATCCGGAGCAGCTCACTGCCACGCTGACGGCCGCCGCGGCGGCGGGGGCGAGCAGTGTGGTCGCGTTCATCAGTTCCGCCGGCAACGTCGTACTGGTCCTGGGTGTGACCGGACTACCCCTTGCCGGAAGCAACTTGGCTGCACGGCAGACCGTGCTCTATCGGTGGGAGTCGCGGGGCCTGGCAGGTAAGGCCGTCCGGCTGGATCCGCTGCGTGGACCAACCACACAGATCTACGCGGCGGGGTCCGGCATCAGCGTGGTGAGCTGCCTGGCTCACGTTCGCGGACTGGGGAACGACCCGTACGAGTGGAGTCCCTCGCTACCAGAGGGATCGCTGCTCACCTTGCGTCAGTACGAGCACCTGATGAACCTGATCGAGTTGGCGACGCCTGTCGGCGTACGGGCCAACACGTGGGAGCTACGCCAGCGACACATCGACGTGGACGGCTCCGGTACGCCGTTCCCGCTCACCGCGGCCGCAGCCCGGACCTACCGGCACTACCGCACCGTACGTTGACCAGCCGCCGCGCAGCGGCCGAGGAGGGGACCATGTCGAGCAACGACAGCAACGCCGAGGAGCCGTTGGTCTTCGGCGTACCGGCAAGCACGATCGCCGCCTCGCTGCGGGAGGCCGGTCTCACCGAGGATGCTGTCATCGCCGTCCTCGGCCAGGGGATCTCCCGCTCGGCCCTGGCAGCCGGGGACGCGGCTGCGGCCGCCGCGGCGGCGGGCTTCACGTTCCAGGTGCAGATCTCCGAGACCGCGCCGGAGTGTGCGCTGACCTATGAACGGTTGTTCGTGCACCCGGACTTCATCGACGGCGTCACCGTCGTGCAGGCGGGACAGACGCCGGACGAGATCGGGTTCAACGCCCGGTTCCACGCGCTCGAGGGGGAGTTCGACAGCATCTCCCGCGACCTGAGCATCTCGAGCAACTGTGTCGCCGAGTTGCGCCGGGAGCTCTTCCAGCTGACCCGGGAGCTGGAAGTGAAGATCACCGAGATCGACGCCCGGATCGCCGCGAAGGGCAAGGACAAGGACACCAAGGAGGGCAAGGAGTCCAAGGAAGGCAAGGAAGGCAAGGAGACGAAGGAGAAGGACTCCAAGGAAGGCAAGGACAAGGAGGGCAAGGACCACAAGGACGGTAAGGACAAGGACCACATCGACAAGGTCACCCACCTCGAGAAGCTGGTGGCGATCGAGAAGCAGCTCGACAACCCGATCATCGCGGGCGAGCCGGCGGAGCCTTCGGGGCGGGCGCGGACGTTCATCACGCTGGAGGACAGGCCGGACGTCGGCGCCTCGGCCCTCCAGGACGACGAGCCACCCTCGGCACCCGCTAAGAAGGCACCCGCCAAGAAGGCACCTGCCAAGAAGGCACCTGCCAAGAAGGCGCCCGCGAAGAAGGCACCGGCGAAGAAGGCGCTCGCCGAGAAGATGACGGCTGAGAAGGCGCCCGCCAAGAAAGCGGCCGCGAAGAAGGCGGCTGCGAAGAAGGCTGTCGAGTCGGGGGAGGGGTGACATGCGGCTGGTGCTGGCGCATTCCCACGACGTCGCCGCGCGGGAGCTGGCCGATCGCTGGGGCGACGACGCCGTATTGCTCACCCCGGCTGAGCTCAGTGCCGAGCGCCTGCTGCTCCACCTCGACACTCAGGGCGAGGCCCGGGCCCAGGTTGCGTCCCGGCCGGAGGTGACGTCGGTGCTCACCCGCCTCGGTGGTATCGGACCCGCGGATCTGGTCCAGGTCGACGCGCAGGATGCGTCGTACGCCGCAGCGGAGTTGGACGCGTTCCTGCGCGCGTGGCTCGGCGCGTGGCCCGGTCCCGTCGTCAACCGCCCGAGTACGACGTGTCTCAACGGACCGGGCTGGCGACGCGAGCAGTGGGCCGTCGCCGCGGCGGCGGTGGGACTCCCTGTCCGTCCGGTGCATCGCCACGCCACACCGGGCGGTGCGCCGGACAGCGGCCCGCTGGAGTCGGCAGCCCGGACGTGGGTGACTGCCATCGGCGACCGTTGGTTCGGGTCAGGACGGGCAGACCTCGGGCACAAGCTGTGCACACTCGCCGAAAGCGTCGGGTGCGTTGCCCTCGAGGCGATGTTCATCGACGACGTGGTCGCGGAGATCAGTCCGTGGCCGAACGTCGCGGCCCCGGAGGTCGCCGACACCTTGGCGCTGATGATGGACGGCATGCAGTGACCGCGCTGCTGTGGGGTCTGCCGGGCGATTCGACGATGGCCGCCGTACACACCGAGCTGGTGAGGTTCGGCGTCCCGGTCCTGTTCGTCGATCAGCGCTCGGTGCTGGACACGGCCGTCGAGCTGAGAGTCGGTGCACGCATCGAGGGCGCCGTACGGGTGGGGGATTCGGTGGTCGACCTGGCTGACGTCGGTGCTGCCTACTTGCGACCCCACGACGGCATGCGGGTGGCCGCCGTACGCGATGAACCTCCCGGCTCGCCGGTACGGCGGCACGTGCAGGAGGTCGCGGACATCTTGTCCACCTGGGCAGAGCTCGCCCCGGCGTTCGTCATCAACCGTCCGTCCGCCTCGGCCGGCAACGGGTCGAAGCCCGCCCAGCTCAGGGAGATCGCCGCCGCCGGCTTCGCTGTGCCCGAGACGCTCGTGACGAACGACCCGGAAGCCGTCGCGGCGTTCTCGACCCGGCACGAGAACGTGGTCTACAAATCCACGAGTGGCATCCGGAGCCGGGTCCGGAGCCTGGCCGACGACGTTTCGCTCGAGGATGTCCGGTCCTGTCCGACCCAGTTCCAGGCCCAGGTGCCGGGCGTCGACGTTCGGGTCCACGTGGTCGGAGCGGAGATCTTCGCGACCCGGATCGACTGCGAGGCCGACGACTACCGCTACGCCTCGCACCAAGGGCTGCCCCGTCCGCGGCTGTCCGCGACCGATCTGCCTGATGACGTCGCGAAGCGCTGCCGGCTGCTGGCCTCCCGCCTCGACCTTCCCGTCGCCGGCGTCGACCTGCGCGTGACACCGGACGAGGAGTGGTTCTGCTTCGAGGTCAACCCGTCGCCTGCCTTCTTGTACTACCAGCAGGCCACCGGCCAGCCCATCGCAACCGCCGTCGCCGGACTGCTGGCGGCCGCCGTGACATGTGCGCGGGTGGCCTGATGACCACAGCGACAGCGGCCCAGGTGGCGGTTGGTTCCGAGGCGGTCTACCTCCACAGATTGCTGACGGATGCAGAGGCGACCACAGCAGCCCAGCAGGTGTTGAAGCCATCGGCAGACTTCCGCGCCAAGTGCTGGCACACCGGGCCGGACCTGAGCACGATCGGTACGCCGCTCTACCGCACCCGGGATCGCCTGGAGTACTACACCGAGCAGGCCCGCGTGACCAACGCGCTGATGTACGACACCTACCGATGGCTGTACGACCGGGTGGCCGATTTCTTCGAGGACCGCTACTCGCACCCGGTGGATTTCGTCGACGGGCTGGCGATTCCCGGCTTCCATCTGATGGCGTACGGCGGCGCCGGCCGGTTCGAGGGTGGGGGCTGGCACCTCGACCAGCTCGCGCAGCAGGTCCCGTACTTCGCTGACCGAGCCTCGGCGATCGACGGCATCGTGAACTTCACCCTCCCGCTCGCGGTCCCCGGTGGCGGCACCGGCATGGACATCCGCGCCGACGAGGGTGAGCCGGCGGAGGTCCACGTGCCCTACCGGCCCGGCGTCGTACTCTTCACCGATCGCGAGCTCCTGCACCGCATCGGCGCCTCGGTCTCTCGCGGCCCGGCGGACTACCGCCTCACCCTGCAGGGTCACGGGGTCTGCTATCGCCGGCGCCTGCTCTTGTTCTGGTGAGGAATTCCGCGCCTGACCGAAACTCGGATGCTTTTGTCGGTGGGGGTCGTTACGGTCGGTTGAGTGCTGACTCTGCTGCGGTATGCGTTGCGTGTTGCACCTGGTAGCACCGCTCTGACGGTGGGCCTCGCTGTGCTCGGCTCTGTGCTGGGGATGGGGGTCACCCTGCTCACCGGTCAGGTCGTCGGTGCCGTTCCAGGTGTGATCGACGACGCCCCGGGAGCAATGTCGTTCACCAGGTTCTGCTGGCTGCTCGGGGCGCTGCTGACGGTGTTCGTGCTGGAGAGCCTTACGCCCGCGATGCACCGAGTGACGTCGTTGATCCTGGACGCGGCGCTCGTCCGCGAGATCGGCACCGGCATCACCGAGCCGCTGCTGACCCCGCGCCGCATCGCGCACCTGGAGGACGCCGAGGTGCTGGATGTGCAGGAGCGGGCGAAGGGCAAGGGCGGCTTCCATCTCGCGCAGGGCTTGGCGAATCTCCCGTGGCTCCTGGCCAGCCGAGTCACGTTGATCGGCTCCGCGGTCATCGTCGGCGTGATGTTCTCCTGGTGGATCGCCGCGATGCTCGTGGCCATGACCATCCTGCTGGAGTGGTGGGGTGGCCGCCTGATCGAGCGCGAGATCGACGTGTGGTGGGGAAACACCGAGGAGCAGCGGCGGGCCAACTACCTGTTCGACCTCGGTATGCGCGACGCGCCCAAGGAGTTGCGCGTCTTCGGCCTGCACAACTGGCTGGTCGAGCGTTACGTGCGCGAGTGGACCGCGGGCTTCCGTGCGGTGTGGGAGCGGCGCGGCAACAACGTGAAGTGGTCGATCCTGATGGGTGGCCTGCAGTTGATCGCGAACGTGGTCGCGATCCTGCTGGTCGGCCGGGCCGCGCTCGACAGCACCCTGCCCCTGACCGAGGTCGCGACGACCGTCCCGGCCATCCTTGCCATCGGAGTGTCGGGGAACGGGTACGGCGTCGTGCAGGTCCGGCGCGGACTGTCGGCGTACCGGGCGATGAAGGAACTGCCCGGCAAGATCGCCGAGCGTCACCCCGAGTCTTCCTCGACCGGCAAGCATCGCATCGAGACGATGCCGGCCCGCGAGATCCGTTTCGAGAACGTGAGCTTCCGCTATCCCGGCTCCGACGTCGATGTGCTGAGCGGCCTCGACCTCACCATCCACGCGCACGAAGCGCTTGCGCTCGTCGGCGTCAACGGTGCCGGGAAGTCGACGCTGGTGAAGTTGCTCGGTGGTGCGTACCGACCGACCACAGGCCGGATCACGGTCGACGGCGTGGACCTGGCCGAGCTCGACCTTGCTGCCTGGCAGCGGCGCATCGCGGCGATCGTGCAGGACTTCCTGCGGTTCCCGCTGTCGGTCACGGACAACGTCGTGTTCGGTGCGGTCGAGCGCGCGGACGACGACCTCACACTGGCCAGGGTTGCCCGTGAGTCCGGGATCGACGAGCTCGTGCGCGGTCTGCCGGAGGGGTGGAACACCGTGCTCGACAAGACCTTCGACGGCGGCGTCGACCTGTCCGGCGGTGAGTGGCAACGGATCGCGCTGGCGCGAGCGCTGTTCGCCGTCCATGCGGGGGCCGGCGTGCTCGTGCTGGACGAGCCGGCGGCGGCGCTCGACGTACGGGCCGAGGCCGAGCTGGTAGAGCGCTATCTCGAGCTGACCTCGGGGGTGGCGTCGCTGATCATCTCCCACCGGTTCTCTGTGGTCCGGAACGCCCACCGCATCTGCGTGCTGGCCGACGGGCGGATCGTCGAGGACGGCACGCACGAACAGTTGCTGGACAAGGGCGGGACGTATGCCGACCTGTTCCGCCTGCAGGCCGAGCGGTACGTCACGGCGCCGGAAGACCCCGAGAGCGAGGCCATCGATGCGTAGCCTGCGGGTCATCTGGCTGTGGCTGGGCACGTCGTTCCGGGCAGCGCCGTTGCTGATGACGATCTCGGCCGTGCTCGTCGCCGCGCGTGCGATCACCGCACCGACGCAGACGTACGGCGTCAGCCGGCTCGTCGACGGGATCGCGAGCGACGAGTCCAGCACGATCGCACTCGGCATCGCCATCATCGCCGTCGGTCTGGCGGTCTCGTTCGTCGCCGATGTCGTGGGCTGGCCGTTGCAGGACACCGCGCAGGAACGCATGGCCGGACGTGTGCACGCCGACCTGGTGGACGTGACCACAGGCATTCCGGGGTTGTCGCATCACGAGCGGCCCGACGTCGCCGACCGGCTGGAGCTGGTCCGCGAACGCGCATGGCGGATGGGTGTCGGCGCCGAGGTTCTGCTGTGGGTGTTCGCGACGGTGACCAACACGGCCACCGTGCTCACGCTGCTCGGGTCCGTGCATCCGTTGCTGCTCGTTCTGCCGTTGCTCGGTGCCACGCGGATCTGGTCGGCGTACCTGAGCAGCACGCGGCAGCAGAAGGCGTGGGAAGACTCGCTGCCGCAGGAGCGCCTGGTCGACCGGCTGATCGAGGTGGCGAAGGACCCGCGGACAGGGCTGGAGCTGCGCGTGTTCGGGCTCGGGAAGGTCTTGCTGGACAAGATCTTCTCGTTGCAGACAGAGCGGTTCCGGCGGCGGGTCGCGGCGGCGCGCTGGGGTGGGAAGGTGGACGGATCGGTCCGGCTGGTCTTCGGTCTCGCGTACGCCGCGGCCGTCGTGTGGGTGATCGCGCGGGCCCGGAACGGTCAGCAGACCGCCGGCGACGTCGTGCTCGTACTGTTGCTGGCGCCGCAGGTGGATCAGATGACCGGCGGGATCGCGCAGAACGTGTACTGGGTCGGCGAGGTCGTGCGGAGCTTCAGCCGGTACGACTGGTTGCGCGAGTACGCGAAGGACAACTCGTGGCAGGCGAGCACCACCCCGGCGCCGACGCGACTCGGCTCCGGCATCGAGTTGCGGAACGTCGGATTCTCTTACCCTGGCTCGGATTCCGCCGTCCTGAGTGCCATTGATCTGAGCGTGCCGGCGGGGTCGGCCGTCGCGTTGGTGGGGGAGAACGGCGCCGGTAAGACGACGCTGGTGAAGCTGCTCGCCCGGATGTACGACCCGACGACCGGCCGCATCCTGGTCGACGGCGTGGACCTCGCGACGATCGCGCCGGAGGCTTGGCGGTCGCGGCTGTCGGCCGGGTTCCAGGACTTCGTGAAGTTCGAGTTGCTGGTTCGCGACGTCGTCGGGATCGGCGATGTCGATCGGTCGTCCGACGAGAACGCCGTACTCGCGGCGATTGCGCGCGGCGACGCGGAATCGGTGATCCGCGGACTGCCGCGCGGGCTGGATACCCAATTGGGCAAGAAGTTCACCGATGGCGTCGAGCTGTCCGGCGGGCAATGGCAGCGGCTCGCGCTGGCCCGGGCGTTCATGCGTGAGCGACCGCTGCTCCTACTCCTCGACGAGCCGACCGCCGCGCTGGACCCCGAGGCCGAGCACCGCCTCTACGAGCAGTACGCCGCAGCCGCCAAGATCGCCGCGGACGAGACCGGCGGGATCACCGTCCTGGTCTCCCACCGCTTCTCGACCGTCCGGATGGCCGACCTCATCGTCGTCATGCACAACGGCCGCGTCGAAGAGGTCGGCACCCATGAAGATCTCCTCGCCGCCAACGGCCGCTACGCCGAGCTCTTCGACCTCCAGGCCCGCGCCTACCGCTGAGAGCCGGCTGAGAGCGACCGAGGAAACGGTTGCCAGTCGTTCTTCGATCGTTCAACTGACCGTTCCTGCCGTAAGATGCATTGGTACCTAATGTTTCCTGGTCAGCTCCCGCCCCCGAAGGAAACCATGGATACACGGCTCGCAGTCCGCGCTCGCGGAATCATGAAGTGCTTCGGCGAGGTCGTCGCGCTCGATGGCATCGACCTGGAGGTCGCACGGGGGCAGATCCACGGACTGGTCGGGCCGAACGGCGCCGGAAAGACGACTCTGCTCGGCCTGCTGCTGGGCCTGGCCATCGCCGACAAAGGCAACCTGCAGATCCTCGGTACGCCGGTCGGCCGCGCGCTCGCTGTCCCTGAAGGCGTCGCGGGTTTCGTCGACGGTCCTGGTCTCTACCCGTCGCTGACGGCCAAGCAGAACCTCGCCGCGCTGGCCGCTCTCCGCGGCGACGATCCGCGGACGATGGGCATCGACGACGCGCTCGACCAGGTCGGGCTCACCGATGTCGCCGACGATCGCGTCCGCGGCTTCTCCCTCGGTATGCGCCAACGCCTCGGCCTCGCCGCCGCTCTACTCACCAGGCCCCGGCTGCTGGTGCTCGACGAACCGTCCAACGGCCTCGACCCGGCCGGCAAGAAGCACGTGTACGGCGTCCTCACCCGGCTGGCTGCCGATGGCACCGCCGTCGTGATGTCGAGCCACCGGATGGACGACGTCGAGGCGCTGTGCTCCGAGGTCACGATTCTGTCCACCGGACGAGTCGCGTTCTCCGGGCCGCTGACCAAGCTGGCCGCCGGGAACGATGAGCTCGACTATCGCGTGCTCACCTCCGACCTGGAGGCCGCTCGCCGGTTGGCCAGTGGAACGGCCGGGATCCGGGTCGTCGACGACAGCGGCGTACGGCAGGGGACCGAGGTGCTGGTGGTGTCGGCAGCCGTGCCCGCGCTGGACGACCTCGTGAAGCAACTCGTGCACGCAGGCATCGCGGTGCGCGAGCTGGTGCCCGTGGTCTCGCCACTCGAAGCAGCGTTCCTCGACCTCACCGAACAGCAGGAGTCGGACCGATGACCGCCACCGTCGCCGAGACCACCAAGGAACCCGCGGCTCCCGTCGCCCGCCGCGTCTCGGTCCAGCGCGCGTACCGCTTCGAGCTGGTCAAGCTGCTCTCGCAGTGGCGCGTGCGGTTGCTGCTCGTCGCCTGCTGGCTCGCGCCCGCGCTCTTTGTCGCCGTGATCAGCCGGCAGGCCTCACTTCCGGTCGACACTCTGTTCGGCCGCTGGATGCACGCCACCGGATGGGCCGGACCGCTGGTGATCCTCGGCTTCTCGGGATCGTGGGCGCTCCCGCTGCTGACCTCGCTGATCGCCGGCGACGTGTTCGCGTCCGAGGACCGCCTCGGCACCTGGCGCCACCTCCTGGTCGCGGTCCGGTCGCCACGCCGGATCTTCGTGTCGAAGGCCGTCGCCAGCCTCACCGTGATCGTGGTGCTCGTGATCGGGCTGGTCGCTTCGAGCACGATCGGCGGCCTCGCGGTCATCGGCAACCGATCCCTGATCGGGCTCGACGGCCACCTGCTGTCGCCGGGCGACGCCGCCGGGAAGGTCCTGCTCGCCTGGGCCTGCGGACTCGCCCCGACCCTGGCGCTCGCCGCGATCGGCCTGCTCGGGTCCGTCGCGTTGGGCCGTTCGCCGATGGGCCTGCTGCTGCCCGCTGTGGTCGCCCTGGCGATGCAAATCGTTCAGCAGCTTCCGGTCCCCGTCGCCATTCGCTACGCACTGCCCGGTTACGCGTTCATCAGCTGGAACGGCTTGTTCACCAGTCCGGGACAACTCGGACCTCTCCTGATCGGAATCGCGGTCAGTCTGGTGTGGGTCGTCGTCGCGACCGCCCTGGCCTACTTCCTCTTCGTACGGCGCGACTTCACCAACCCGACCCACGACGGGTCCGGGCGGCTGGCGGTCACCGCCGGTCTGCTGCCACTCGTCGTCCTGTTCGGCCTCACCGCCGGGGTGCTGACGCCGGTGACCGGGACCGGCTCCGGGATCGACCAGGACAAGGTGCAGCGATCGGTCGCCACGTCCTTCGCGCACCTGTACCGCCTGCAGACCAAACAGCTCAACCGGCCCGACGTCACCGAGGCGCAACTCCAGACCTCGGCCGCCTGCACCAAGGGCGGCGACCAGGTGGCCGCCGTCGGTCCGGGCAACGACTGGCGTTGCGTCGTGAGCTGGCACCTCCCTGGTGTCGAAGCGGCCGGTTCGGCCATCTACCAACTCGACATCAACCCGCTCGGTCGGTACGTCGCCGACGGGGACGGACCGAAAGAAGTGAACGGCTTCTTCCTGGTCCGGACCCCGGCAGGCGACGAACCGAACCCGCTGTGGCAGTTCGACGGCAACATCGAACTGCTTCCGTCCACCTCGAAGGGATAATTCCCATGCAGGTAACACGCCGCCGCCGGCGTGACGAGAAGGGTCTCAGCATCCTTCTTCGCCGCCGGATACCACTGCTCACTGCGGGCACCACCGCCGCGGCCGTGGCCCTAGCCGGCACTGCGGTCGCCTCGACGCATCAGTTCGGGGACGACCAGGTCGGCCAGGTCACAGACAAGGGCCAGGTCGTGTCCGCCGACCAGTACATCAAGCCGTTGGGCGATCGCCTGGTCTTGCAGAAGGGCAAGATCATGTCGTCCTCGGTCAGCCCCGACGGCAGCCATCTGGCCGCCGGGGTGACCGACGGCGGAATGGCGCTGGCGATCATCGACCTGAAGAACTGGAAGGTCCAGCAGTACATCGGCAACAACGCCGCTGCCGATCTGAAGATCCCCGGGAACGACATCGGCCAGGAAGGCCCGACGTACTCGCCCGACGGGTCGCAGTTGTGGCTGGGCCAGACCGACGGCTACCGCAAGTTCACGGTGAACCCGGACGGCTCGCTCGCCAACCCGACGTTCGTCCCGATCGCGGCCGACGGCGCGAAGCACGCGCTGGTCGCCGAGGCGGTGTTCTCGCCCGACGGCGCCACCGTGTACTCCGCGGTCAACGGCCAGAACCGGGTCGTCGCGATCGACACCGCGACCGGCACCATCAAGCAGAGCTGGGCCGTCGGCAACGCGCCGCGCGACATGCTCATGGTCGGGAACAAGCTCTATGTGAGCAACGAGGGCGGCCGGCCGGCCAAGCCCGGCGATCCCACCATCAACTCGTACGGCACCCAGGTGGTGGCCTCCCAGGTCACCGCGGCCACGACGACCGGTACGGTCAGCGTGATCGACCTGTCGCAGCCGGCCGCCGCGCCCGCGAGCATCGACGTCGGCCTGCACCCGACCGCTCTGTTCGCCAAGAACGGCGCCGTGTTCGTCACCAACACGGCCACCAACAGCGTGTCGGTCATCGACACCCGGCGCGGCAAGGTCACCCAGACCATCGCCACCCAGCCGTGGCCCGAGGCCTCGGTGGGCTACGAACCCGACGGCGTGACGCTGACCGACGACGGTCACCTGCTGGTCACCCTCGGCCGGGCCAACGCGGTCGCCGTCTACAAGTACAACAACCCGCTGGAGCCGGTCAGCTATGTCGGCCTGCTTCCGACGGACTACTTCCCGGCCGAGATCGCGACCGTCGGCAAGGACATCCTGGTGTCCAACACCCGCGGTGTCGACGCCCGCCGGGACACGACAGCGGCCGGTCGCGGCACGCACGACACCACGTCGAGCCTGACCAAGTTCAGGCTGCCGGACGACCACGCCATCCGGCAGAGCACCGCTACGGTCTTCGAGCAGAACGGCTGGACCAACGGCTCGGCGCAGGTCGCGACGGACAAGGGGCACCGCGAGCCGGTGCCGGTTCCGGCGAAGCTCGGCGACCCGTCGACGATCAAGCACGTGTTCCTGCTGGTCAAGGAGAACCGGACCTACGACCAGCTGTACGGCGACATCCCGGAGGGCAACGGCGATCCGGCGCTGGCGCAGTACGGCGAGAACGTGACGCCGAACCAGCACGCGATGGCCAAGCAGTTCGGCCTCTACGACAACACCTACGACATCGGCACCAACTCCGCCGAGGGTCACAACTGGCTGATGCAGGCCGACAACCCGGAGTACACCGAGTCCTCGGCCGGTGAGTACCTGCGCAGCTACGACACCGAGAACGACGCGCTCGGCCACCAGAAGAGCGGCTTCATCTGGACCGGTGCGCAGGCCGCCGGCAAGTCCGTCAAGGACTACGGCGAGTTCCAGTCGATCGAGAGCAAGCCCGCCGGCGCGACCTGGCAGAACCTGTACTGCGACACCAAGAACATGGTCGCGACCGGGCAGAACACCGCCTATCCCATCCAGACGGGCTCGGCGATCCCGTCCCTCAACGACGTGTCGGTGCCCGGCTTCCCGCTCTTCGACACCAGCGTTCCGGACATCTACAAGACCCAGATCTGGAAGCGTGACTTCGAGAAGAACGGGCCGGCCAACCTGAACATGTTCTGGCTGTCCAACGACCACACCGGTGGCCCGCCGAGCGGACCCGCCCAGGTCGCGGACAACGACCTGGCCACCGGTCAGATCGTCGACGAGATCTCGCACAGCAAGTACTGGAAGGACTCCGCGATCTTCATCGTCGAGGACGACTCCCAGGCCGGTCTCGACCACATCGACGGCCACCGGGCCCCGATCCAGATCATCAGCCCGTACGCCCAGCACGGCGTGGTCGACAGCCACTACTACACGCAGATCACGATGATCCGGACGATCGAGCAGATCCTCGGGATCAAGCCGATGAACCAGAAGGACAGCGCGGCGACCCCGATGGCTGCCGCGTTCACGCAGAAGCCCGACTACACGCCGTTCAAGGCTGTGCCCAACCGCACGTCGCTGACGGCCGGTATCGCCACGCTGCCGCCCTGTGGCGCCGACGTCCCCGCGGCGCAGAACCCGACCGCCGCGCCCGCGCCGAAGGCGACGGTGCCGACGGACCAGCAGGCGGTAGCGGCTCAGTGGGAGGCCTGGAAGTCGCAGCAGCGGACCACCGGTCCGAACGCGAAGGCCGACTTCGCCAACCCGTCGCAGATGAACCACTTCGACTGGTACCAGGCGCATGACTGGTCCACGCCGTACCCGGGCGAGAGCAAGATCGTCGCTCCCGCGGACGTGCCGGGTGCCCTCATTCCGGCGGCGGAGAACGACGGATAAATGCACGGATGACGGACCGACCACGCCGGGCGTCGAGCCGGATCGAGCAACCCGCCGATCCGGCCGACGTCCGCGCGGTCGGGTACGGGCCTGACGATGTCGTGCAGGTGCCGGAGAAGTACGCCGAGCTGCCCGTGCACAAGGAGAAGTCGGGCCGGGCCGATCACTGGAACGAGAAGCTGTCGAATCCGGAGCCGTCGTCGGTCTACGTGGTCGACGAACGCTACGTGTACGCGACCGACGCAGCCGGTCGCGTCACCCATGCCGAAGGATGGCTCGGGTGGCTGCCGTCGGAGCAGAACGACGAGCGCCGCGACCTGGACGCGCAACGAGAGGCGGGGGAGCCCGACCGTCAGCGCACCGACGATGGTGGTCATCTCTTCGCGACCGTATTCGACGGACCGGGTGAGGCGATCAACCTCACCGCACAGTCGCGGTCGCAGAATCGGGCGGTGAAGGGCAGCGACAACTGGCGCCGCATGGAGGAGAGCTGGCAGGCGTTGCGAGCGGCCGGCATCCAGGTGCACGCGGCCATCGATGTGCGGCACCCGAACGGGACCTCGCCGCGGCCGTCGTCCCGGGCCGTTGTCGACCGGCATGAGGGTGAGCGATCACCGCGGCGTATCTTCAAGGAGACCAAACCGCAGTCGGCCCGGGGACGTGAATGAGCGAGATCGGAAGCATCGACGCGATCGCGCGAGCACTGACCGCCGGCCTGCCCGCGGGGTGGCGTGAGGTGACCGCGGTCTACCGGGCCACAGCGCCGTACGCCGAACTGGACGCGACCGTGGACGGCGCGCAACTCGACCCGCTGCCCGAGGGGCTGGAGGACTCGTTCGAGATCCTGCGCCAGCAGATGTACCAGCCGGGGAAGGGCGCCTGGCTGACCGCCACCATCACCGTCACCGCGGCCGGGCATTTCGCCACCGACTTCGACTACGACCACGAACCCGAGTGGTCGATTGCTGTCCACGCAGGCATCTATGCCGCCGACCTGGCCGAGTTTCCACGGGACGCGCAGTACGTCCCGGACTGGCTGCGTTAATTCGGTGGCGGGCCGTCAGGCCCGGTGGTAATTTCTTCGACCTGTCTTTTCGGGATCGAATCGAACCGGATGGGTGCGCTCCGGGGCGGGACCCTGTTGATCGCCCCCCATCCGAAAGCTCTCCAGGATTCGAGGCTCAGCCCGATGATCGAACCGGAACTCGAGGCCGAACGCGCCTTTCTCGCCACTGCCCGCGCCGCGCTGAGTCGCATGTACCAGGAGGTGGAGACCCGCGACGTCCCGCTGATCGGCGGCGAGGACAACGACGAACGCTTCACCAACGAGGCGAACGAACGCGCCAAGAAGATGCGCACGCAGGCTCTGCTAGACCTGCCCGACGTACCACTGTTCTTCGGCCGGCTCGACTACGAGACCGGCACGATCGAGGACATCGACCAGATCTACATCGGCCGTCGGCATGTGCACGACGGCAGCGGCGTCCCGCTGGTGATCGACTGGCGGGCGCCGGTCTCGGTGCCGTTCTACCGAGCCACCCACAGCGACCGGCAGCGCGTCCTGATGCGTCGCCGGTACGGCTTCTCCGACCACGCCGAGCTGACCGGTTTCGAGGACGAGCCGATGGTCGGGACCCCCGAGACCGATCAGGCCGACGCCTTCCTGCGCGCCGAGATCGAGCGGCCGCGCACCGGACCGATGCGCGACATCGTCGCCACCATCCAGCCGGAGCAGGACGACCTGGTCCGGGCGCCGCTGCATCCGAGCGTGTGCGTCCAGGGTGCGCCGGGCACGGGCAAGACCGCGGTCGGTCTGCACCGCGTGGCGTATCTGCTCTATACCGAACGGGAACGGCTCAGCCGCGGCGGTGTCGTGATCGTCGGGCCGAACCGCTCGTTCCTGTCGTACATCCGCAAGGTCCTGCCCGCGCTGGGCGAGGTCGACGTACGGCAGATCATCATCGAGGAGCTGATCAGCCGGCCCGCCGCGACGACCGACGAGCCGGAGGCCGCGCGGGTCAAGGGTGATGCCCGGATGGCCGCCGTACTGCGCCGGGCCTTGTGGTCGTACGTCGGTACGCCGACGGACGGAATCCTGTACAGCAAGGGATCCCGGCGCTATCGCGTCCATGACTACGAGGTGGTCGACATCGTCTCCGACCTGCGGGAGTCGACCCGGTACGACCCGGGCCGGAACGCACTCGCGCAGCGGATCGCGCACGTCGTGCTGGTTCGGATGGAGCAGCGCGCCGAGTCACCGGACGACCGCGTGCAGAACGCCGTGGCCCGCTCGAAGCCGGTGAAGGACCTGATCAACGCGGTCTGGCCCCGCGTCGCACCCGAGCAGGTGCTGCACAGGCTGTGGTCCGACGCCGGCTTCCTGGCGCAGGCTGCGGGAGATGAGTTGTCGGCAGACGAGCGTACGGCGTTGCAGTGGTCCAAGCCGGCCCGATCGTGGAAGTCGGCGAAGTGGTCGTTCGCCGACACCGTGCTGCTCGACGAGCTCGAGGACCTGATCGAACGCCGTACCGGCTCGCTCGGCCACCTGGTCCTGGACGAGGCGCAAGACCTGTCGGCCATGCAGTTGCGCGCACTGGGTCGACGGTGCCGCACCGGCTCGGCCACCGTCCTCGGCGACCTGGCCCAGGCCACGACCCCGTGGGCCGCCGGATCCTGGGACCGGGTCCTCGGTCATCTGGAGAAGTCGGACGCCGTCGTGGCCGAGCTCGACCGGGGCTTCCGCGTCCCCGCCCAGATCATCGACTTCGCGGCACGGCTCCTCCCGCAGATCGCTCCGACTCTCGGGGTTCCGAGTGGCGTTCGTACGGTCGCCGAGGCGCTCGCGATCGTGCACACCGACGAGCCGTCCCTCCCTGACACTCTCATCGCAGCCTGCAAGACGGCCCTGGCCGGGGAAGGTTCGGTCGCCCTGATCGCAGCCGACGAGCAAATCTCCGCGTTCCGCGACGCGCTGGCCGCCGCCGGTCTCCAACCATCCCTCCTCGGCGAGACCGACGACGACCTGGACGCGACCCGGTTGGTCTGCGTACCGGCCACCCTCGCGAAGGGCCTGGAGTTCGACGCCGTCATCGTCGCCGAACCGGACCGGATCGTCGCCGCCGAACCACGCGGCCTCCACCGCCTCTACGTCATCCTCACCCGAGCCGTCAGCCGCCTCCACATCATCCACACCCAGCCTCTCCCTACCCCGCTGACGTGACACGTCTGCGCCACTGACCGGGAGAGGTGCCGCTCCGCAGCCCGGCCCTTAGTGGGATACACATCGGTTTACCACTGACCGGGTGGGGCACGACTTTGGACTCCACGCCGAAGACGTCGCGGATGGTGTCGCAGGTGAACACGTCTTCCGGTGTGCCCTGGGTGACCAGGGCGCCGGATTTCATCACGAAGACGTGGTCGGCGTACTC